>JBBRCD010000078.1:0-19848 GCA_038205245.1 Burkholderiales bacterium | reverse complement strand
GGCTAACGACCGACCGTCACGCCTGCCGCACGGTGGCGGGGCCAGACCCTCTGGGTCTGTCCCCCTGTCCCCCTGTCCCCCTGTTCCCCTGTCCCCTGGCCGCTGCTGGCAGCCGACGGTCGTCCGTGCCGTTCGGTGGCGGAGCCAGACCCTCTGGGTCTGTCGCCCTGTCCCCCTGTCCCCTGGCCGCTGCTGGCAGCCGACGGTCACCCGTGTCGTTCGGGCGCCCCAGCGCCTGCGTGCTAACATTTCTGGCTGACTTGAACACTGGAGGAGCGCACAAAATGGCCACTCATCGAATCGCACTGATCCCCGGCGACGGTATCGGCAAGGAAGTGATGCCCGAAGGTGTGCGGGTGCTGGAGACCGCCGCACGCAAGTTCGGCATCTCGCTGCAGTTCGATCGTTTCGACTGGGGCTGCGACCAGTACGGCAAGTACGGTTCCTGGATGCCGGCGGACTGGAAAGAGCAGATCGGTGGCCATGACTGCCTGTACTTCGGCGCCTCGGGCTGGCCAGCGACCGTGCCCGACCATGTTTCGCTGTGGGATTCGCTGATCAAGTTCCGCCGCGAGTTCGACCAGTATGTGAACCTGCGCCCCTGCCGCCTGATGCCCGGCATCAAGAGCCCGCTGGCCGGGCGCGAGCCGGGCGACATCGACTTCTGGATCATCCGCGAGAACACCGAGGGCGAGTATTCATCGATCGGAGGTCGTGCGTTTCCCGGCACCGAGCGCGAAGTGGTGATGCAGCAGTCGACCTTCACCCGGATCGGTACCGACCGCATTCTGAAGTTCGCCTTCGAACTCGCCAACAACCGACCGAAGAAGCATCTGACCTCGGCCACCAAGTCCAACGGTATCTCGATCACCATGCCGTACTGGGACGAGCGGGTCGAAGCGATGGCCACACACTATCCGCAGGTGAAGTGGGACAAGTACCACATCGACATCCTGTCGGCGAACTTCGTGCTGCACCCGGACTGGTTCGATGTGGTGGTCGCCTCCAACCTGTTCGGCGACATCCTGTCCGACCTCGGCCCGGCGTGCACCGGCACCATCGGCATTGCACCCTCGGGCAACATCAACGCCGACCGCAAGTTCCCCTCGCTGTTCGAGCCGGTGCACGGCTCGGCGCCGGACATCGCCGGCAAGGGCGTGGCCAATCCGATCGGCGCCATCTGGTCGGGGGCGATGATGCTCGACCACCTCGGCTATCCGCAGGCGGGCGATGCGATCGTCAAGGCGATCGAGAAGGTGCTGGTGCCCGGCAGCGGCGCGCCGCGCACCCGCGACATCGGTGGCACGGCGGGCACCGTCGATCTGGGCAAGGCGATCGCTGAAGCGCTCTGAATTGAATGCTGGACCTGCCCCGCTTCACTGGACGACGCGCCCGCTGACCGTACTGGTGATCACCGCGCTGGTGCAGGCGATCACGGTGATGACCGCCAATGCGATGGTGGTGATCGCGCCAGCGATGGGCGATCTGCTCGATGTAGATCCAGCGATGATCGGTTTTCAGGTGAGCTTCGTCTACGCCGGTGCGATGATCGCGGTGATCCTCGGCGGGCGGCTGGTGCAGCGCTTCGGCGCCTGCCGCACCCAGCAGCTGTGTCTGATGCTCGCCGCGGTGGGCGCACTGGGCGCCACCGTACCCAGCCTCTGGGTACTGGCCCTCGCCTCATTCGTGATGGGCCTCGGCACCGGGCCGGCCACACCCGCGTCGAGCCATGCGCTGAACCGGTTCACCGACCCAGGGAAGCGCAACCTGATCTTCTCGATCAAGCAGACCGGTGTGCCCCTGGGCGTGGTGTGGGCAGCGTTCATGATGCCCTCGATGACGCTTGCCGTCGGACCAGCGTGGTCTTTCGTGACGGTGGCGGCGATCGGGCTCACCGTGCTGGTGGTGCTGCAACCGGCGCGCCGCGCCTGGGACGATGACCGCACACCGGGACTGCCGCTGATCACCGAGCCGCTGGCCGGGCTCAGGCTGGTGTGGCGGCAACCGGTGCTGCGCTGGCTGTCGCTGTCGGCATACTTCTATTCGTTCTGCCAGCTGTGTGTGACCTCGTTCACCGTGACCATGCTGGTCAAGGAGATGGGGCTGGGGCTGGTCAAGGCGGGCGCGCTGCTGTCGGTCGTGCTGCTGTCGGGCGTTTTTGCGCGGATCGTCCTGGGCATCTACGCCGACCGGCTGGGCAGCGCGCTGCGGCCGCTCGCGCTGATCGGCACCGCCACCGCAGTGATGTGCGGCGTGACTGCGCTGCTCGATCCGGGCTGGCCGCGCAGCGCGCTGTATCTGCTGCTGGTGCTGCTCGGCGGCTCGGCAGTAGGCTGGACCGGCATGTTCGTCGCCGAGGTGGCGCGCGTTGCGCCTCGCGGGCAGGTTGGACTGGCCACCAGCGGCGCCATCGCGTTCAACTTTCTCGGTATTCTGTCCGGACCTGCATTGTTCGCGATCGTCTATCAATGGATAGGCAGCTACTCGCATACCTTCGGTCTGCTCGCCTTCGTAGCACTGACCGGCGTGGCACTGATCCTGAAAACCCGCAGCATCGAGCGCAGGCTGGCCGCTGCGTGACGGCAAGCGCGCGGCGGGTGATGATCGCCGTTCCTTTTTCGGTTGCCCTGTCGGTCGGCCTGGCGGTCAGTTTGACGGTAGCCGGCTGCGCGAGCGCGCCGCTCGATGCCGCCCACCTGCGGACGCTGTCCGATCGGCGTGTATGCACGCTTGCCCTCACCGAAGCCGGTAGCGCAATAGCGCGTACCCTCGCACAGCAGGAGCAGCGCGAGCGCGCCCTGTCCGATCAGCGCTGCGGCGAACTCGTCAGTGCCCCAGCACCGGCCGCACCGGCAGGCATGATCATGCGCGGCTCACGCTCAGGCACCTGAATCGGTCAGGTTCTAAAGTCAGCTGCTCAGCGCCTCACGCTGCTGCCGCACAGACTCGAGCGTCGTGTCCTTTCAGCGACTGCTCCGACGCCGCGCTGCTGCACCCAGTCCGATCAGGCCGACCAGCATCATGCCGAGCGAAGCCGGCGTCGGAATGGCGCGCGTATCGATGACGTCGAACGAGACGACATAACCGACCGCACCGTTGGTACTGCTGGCGAGCACCCCGGTCAGGATGGTCGCCGTGTAGAAGCCGGTGCCGATCGACAACACGCCACTGTCGGTCAGTGTCGGCAGCATGTTGCTGTTCGTTCCGGGCAGATTCACCGTGTAGGCGGTCGGCGTCGGGCCCGAGGTCTCCAGCGTGAACACACTGCCCTGGTTGATCGCGATGTCCTGATTGGTCCCGAACGATACCCGGATACGGGTGATGAACTGACCCGGGTCGAGCAACATCGCCCAGGTGTCTCCCTGGTCGTTGACAGTACCGGTGCGGATCGACCCGGTGAAGGTGTTGATGCCGGCGCCTGGACGAAAGATTTCGGCCAGCCCGGGCGCACGTGGCGGCGACAGCAGATTGTTGTAGTCACCGCCGGCACCCGGGAAGGTCGCCTCGTTGATTGCCAGCGGCGCGGCCTGAGACAGCGTCGAAACGAGAATGAAACCCATGGCCAAGATCTGGCTGGCTGACTTCGGCATGTCGATCCCCTGAGTAATGAATTTCCGAACTACTGGGTCAGGAAGTCGCTACTCCTGAATCTGGAAAGTATGTCTGTTGTTGGACGTTGATTCCCGAATGCGGCCATCGCTGAGCAGCTTGATCAGATGCGCATGCAGCGAGCGGCGTGCCACTGGATGCAGCTTGGGCGGCGTGTCATCGTAAACGCGCGTTACCAGCTCATCAAGCGTCGCGCCGCTGCCAGAATGCGTGCCGAGCCGCTCGAGCACCTTCGCCTCGCGTTTCAACCGGTGCGCGATCAACTGGCGCACTGCCTCATGCGGACTGGTCATCAGGTAGCCATGGCCGGGCGCCAGGGCTTCGAGCTCCAGCGACAGCAGCCGCTCCAGCGAAACAAGGTAGGCCGACATGTCGCCATCGGGTGGCGAGATCACCACGGTCGAACCCTGCATGATGTGGTCACCGGTGAACAGCAGGCGCTCTTCCTCGAGCAGCCAGCACAGGTGGTTGGAAGCATGCCCGGGCGTGTGAATCGCGCGCAGGGTCGAGCCACCGACCTGCAGACGCTCGCCATCGGCGAACACGCGATCAGGGACGAAGGTCTGGTCCTGGTTCGAGTGCGCCGGCGGCGGCATGCCGATGGTGGTCGCACCGGTGGCGGCCTTGAGTGCGACCACGCCGGGCGAGTGATCGAGATGGGTGTGGGTGCACAGTATCCAGCGCAGCCGCTGGCCGACGATCGCCAGCAGCGCTTCCAGATGGGCATCGATGACCGGGCCGGGATCGATCAGCACGAGATCGCCGACCTCCGGATCGCCGATGACATAGGTGTTGGTCCCGGGCCCGGTCATCATTCCGGGGTTGGGGGCGACGATCCGGCGCACCCGCGGAGAGAGCGCGGAGACGGCACCGGGCGTGGTCTCGCTGGCAATCCTGTCCGACCCGGACGGATTCACCCGCTGCGCCTCTTCGTAACCCGGCTCCCCGGGCAGGATGCGTTGCACTTGTCCCCGGCGGCGAACCACCCAGGGCAGCAGCGGGCGCACCGCACCGGCGTCGGACGCGCATTCCCGTACCCAGGCCAGCGCCTCGGCGGTGGACTTGAACGGAGCGAGTGTCTCCAGCGTCTTGATCGTCGGAAAGCGCAGCAGCAGTTCGCCCCGCGACTGCATCGCCAGCGCGTCGGCTGGCGTGATCCAGAGCTGGCTTACGCTTTCGATGTCGTCATGCAGGCTCGCCTGGTTCTCTGGAACCGCAGCGACGAAGAAGCGGGTGTCGTAGCGCTTCTTCTCGGACACCGGCGTGATCCAGTGGCTGAGATAGCCGATGCGATCGGTGGCCAGCTTGAGCGACTCGGCGGCACAGACTTCAGCCAGCGTGCGCTTTCGATCATGCACCGCGTGCCGATGCGCGGCGAACCGGGCCTCTTCCAGTGCGGGCTGCAGATCGAGCAGATTGCCTGCTGGCTCGTACCCCAGCAGCAGGCCGGCCTCCTCGAAGGTCTCGCGGATCGCTGCGACGAAATACGCAAGGCCGCCAGAATCCAGCCCGAGCAGTCCGCTTGCCGCCGCGTCGTCCAGCCCGGCGCAGCAGTTGGCGACCGCCGCAGAACGATCGGTGTCATCCACACCCCCGCCCGGAAACACGAACGCGCCAGCCATGAAGTCGAGATGCGGGCTGCGTTGCAGCAGCAGCACTTCCGGTCCGCGCGCCGCGTCACGCAGCAGCACCAGCGTGGCTGCCGGGCGCGGCTTGGCCACGGCGGGCGCCGCGACCGACGTCGCGACCGACGTCGCTGCCGGCGCCACGGTCGACGTCGCTGCCGGCGCCACGGCTGGCGCCACAGCCGTCGTCACGGCCAACGCGGCGGCACCAGGAACGCCGGTCGGCGCGCTCATCGGAACTTTGCCCTGATCGCGCTGACCATCATTCGCCCTTGATCTTCGCTGCCTTGACCACCTTCGCCCATTTCGGGATCTCGCGCGCGATGTAGGCGGCGAGCAGCTCCGGAGACCCACCGCCAGGCTCGGCACCCAGGGCCAGCAACCGCTCGCGTGGTCCGGGCTCGGAGACGATACGCCCAACCTCGACATTCAACCGTTGCACGATGTCCTTCGGCAGAGCGCTCGGCCCCATCAACGCGTAAATCGTGGTCACATCGAAACCTGGAAGGGCATCGGCCACAGGTGCGAACTCAGGCAGCGAGGGGGTTCGGCGTGCCCCGGACAAGCCGAGTGCGCGCAGCTTGCCGGCGCGCACGAACGGCAGTGCCGCCGAAGCGCCGGTGAACATCATGTCGACCTGACCACCGATCAGATCAATCAGCGCAGGCGCACTGCCTTTGTAGGGAATATGAACGATGCTCGCGCCGATCATCACGGCGAACAGTTCGCTCGCCAGATGCGCAGTCGACCCCGCGCCCGAGGAGGCGAAGTTGATCTTGCCGGGCTGCGCGCGAATCAGAGCGATCAGTGACTTCACGTCCTGCGCCGGCACCCGTGGGTTCACCACCAGCATCAGCGGGCTGGAGGCGATCAGCGCAATCGCAGCCAGGTCCTTGGTCGGGTCGTATGCCAACGCCGGGTAGATGCTGGGCGCAATAGTGAGCTCGCCCCCACCGGCAGCGATCAGCGTGTAACCATCCGGCAGGGCGCGCGCCACCATCTCGACTGCGATCGTGGCACCGGCCCCGGGCCGGTTGTCGACCAACACCTGCTGGCCGAGCAGTTCGGACAGTCGGGCGGCGGTGAGCCGCGCGACGATATCGACCGGACCGCCAGGCGCGTAACCGACCAGCATGCGCACCGGCTTGGCTGGCCACGTCTGGGCAGCAACAGCCGGCGTGAACGCCATCGAGGCGACCCCCAGCCCGATCGTCCACAGTGCAGCCAGCGGCCGCCGGATTCGCGGCACGAAAGTCCACCGGGTACAGGTCTTGGTCATACAGTTCATCCGTCTCACCTTCATGTCGTGCTCATGGTGTGGAACGCGGACAGCCGCTGCAGGCTGGTCCGCACATGGACTATTGCAGGTCCCTTGATCGCCAGTGCCTCAGCCACCACCGCGTCGACCGTATCGGTGTCGGCCAGGGTAAACGCCGCTGCGCCAAAAGAGGCGCCCCAGCGGGCGAAGTCCGGATTGGACAGCCGGGTGCCGGACACCCGCCCCGGAAACCGCTTCTCCTGATGCAGCCGGATCGTCCCATAAGAACCGTTGTCGGCGATGAAGATCTTCGGGCTCGCGCCGTACTGCATTGCCGTAGCCAGTTCATTGCCGGTCATCAGCACACAGCCGTCGCCGATCAACGCCACCACCTGCCGCTGCGGGAAGCGCAGCGACCACGCCACCGCGCCCGGCATGCCCATACCCATCGCGCCGGCCATGGTGCCGGACATGCGCCGCGCGCCGCGGAACATGAAGTAGCGCTGGGTCCAGGTGTTGAAGTTTCCCGAGTCGACCACAAGCACCCCATCGTCCTGCATCTGCCGGTCGAGTGCCGCCACCACATGCCCGAACGACACGCCATCGGCAGCCGGTGCCGGATCGAACACACGGATGCGTCTCAGATAGCTCTGCAGCGACTCGATCCAGGCCGGGCGTGCCGGCGGCGGCGCTGGAACCAGCGCCGCCAGCGCTTCCAGAAAGACGACCGGATCAGCGATGCAGCGAAGCTGTGGTTGATAGACGCGCGCGGCGACCTCGGCGTCCGGATAGACATGGATCATCGGCTGCGCCGGCACCGGCGCGCATGGAAAGGTGAAGCCCTGGGTCGGTACATCGCCCAGATCGGTACCGACCGCCAGCAGCAGGTCAGCACCGGCCAGCACCTCGATCTGCGCCGGCGGAATCTTGAAACCGAGCTGCGCGGCGTACAGCGGGTCGTCGTTCGGGAACAGATCCTGCTGCCGGAACTCGACCGCCAGCGGCACGCCGAAACCGCGCACCACCCGGGCCAGTGCGGCGCGTCCACGCTCATTGTTGACCAGCGTGCCGGCAATCAGCAACGGGCGCTCGGCCGCGACCAGTCGCGCCGCGACCTCACACAGCGTGTCCGGATCGACCGCGAGCCCTGCACGCGCGCCAGTGGCTGAATCGAACGCCGGCACCATCGCCTCGAACACATCTTCCGGAATCGATATCACCACCGGACCCGGACGGCCGGAAGTCGCAATGTCGATCGCACGCGCGACCGTCTCGAGCAGTTTGCCCGGATCGTCGACCTGGGTCGCCCACTTGGCCAGATCGGCAAAGGTCTGCCGGTAATCGACCTCCTGGAACGCATGGCGCCCGAGTTCATCGCGCGCCACCTGCCCGCAGATCATCACCAGCGGCAGTGCGTCATGCATCGCCGAATGGATCGCGATCGAGCCGTTGGTGGCACCCGGGCCACGGCTCACCAGGAACAGGCCCGGCCTGCGTGTGGCCTGTGCATCGGCCAGCGCGGCGAACCCGGCGCCGGACTCGTGCCGGCAGACGATAAGCTCGATCGGCGAGTCGATCAGTGCATCGAGCAGGGGAAGATAACTCTCGCCCGGGACGCAGAACGCCCGATCGATGCCGCGGGCAACGAGCAGGTCGACCAGGGCGCGGGCGGCGGGCATGGTCGTGGAAGCAGGGGGTTTTTGTTCACCGAACATCGAGACCCTCAGCCAAGTCATCGTAGTGCGTGTTCCAGCCCGATTGAACCACGAAAGAAAGGCGTCCGCTCCGGGTGGGTGTCGCCATTCCGGAGGCAGTACGTCGTTGCATTGATATCATTGCAATCAATGATTGTACTTTCACCGAACACATGGAGACCAGCATCATGGCGAGCATCACGATCCGCAACCTCGATGACGCCATCAAGCAACGCTTGCGCGTCCGCGCTGCAGAGAACGGCCGCTCGATGGAGGAAGAAGCGCGGGATATCTTGCGCCGGGCAATGGGAGAGGGCGCATCGCCACGCAATCTCGCCGCCGCGATCCGCGCCCGCGTCGCGCCTTCCGGCGGCTTCGATATCGACCTGCCTGCGCGTGAACCGATGCGTGAGCCGCCCGATTTCGGTCGTCGACGGCGATGATCGTCCTCGACACCAACGTCGTCTCTGAACTCCTGCGCCCGGCACCGGCCGCACAGGTGGAGGCGTGGCTTGCGGCGCAAGACGGCGCATTGGTCTATTTCACGGCAGCAGGCGAGGCTGAGTTGCGGCAGGGTGTGGCGATCGGGGCGACGACGCACCGCGCTGTACGGGGCGATCGAAGGCATTCTCGAGGAAGATTTCCTTGGCCGCATCTTGCCCTTCGACCGCGCCGCCGCACGCGCTTACGCTGCCATTGCCGCAGGGCGCCGCGCCGCCGGCCGCCCCATCAGCCAGTTGGGTTGCCAGATCGCCTCTATCGCCCGCGCCCACCAAGCCGCCGTAGCGACGCGCAACACTGGCGACTACGAGGGCTGCGGGATCAAAGTGATCGATCCGTGGCTCCCAACCTGAAACAGATGACCGACGCGTCCGGACCAGCGCGTCCGGACCAGCGCGTCCAGACCAGCGCGTCCAGACCAGCGCGTCGGGGCCTTTCGCAAACCACCTGCTGGCTAATCACGTATCGTGACGTCTGCGCATTCCACCCGCCACCTGAGCCGGATACCGATGACCGACGCCATCCACCAAGCCAAACTCGACCTCACCTGCGCGCTGCGCTGGGCCGCCCGCCAGGGATTGCATGAGGGTGTGTGCAACCACTTCAGCCTCGCCATTCCGGGTCGCAGCGATCAGTTCCTCATCAACCCGCACGGCCTGCACTGGCTGGAGGTCACCCCGGCCGACATCGTCATCGTAGATGCCGATGGCAACCTGATCGAAGGCCGGCATCGGGTCGAGCCGACCGCGTTCTACATCCACTCGCGCATCCACCGCGCCAAGCCCAGTGCCCGCTGCGTGCTGCACACCCATATGCCGTACGCCACCACGCTCACCGGCATCCTGCCCGGGCGGCTCGAGTGGGTGAGTCAGCAGTCGACCAAGTTCTACGGCCGGGTCGCCTATGAAGACGCCTACAACGGCCTGGCGATGGACCCGGCCGAAGGCGACCGGATGGCGGCCGCTTTCCAGGAAGCGGACATCCTGTTTCTCGCCAATCACGGCGTGATCGTATGTGGCGAGAGTGTCGCGCTCGCCTATGACGATCTGTATTACCTGGAGCGCGCCTGCATGCTGCAGGTGCTGGGACGCGGCACCGGGTTGCCGCCACGCTTGATCCCGCGCGAGATCGTCGAGCTCACCGCGCAACAGATGCGAAAAGATCATCCGCAGGCGCTACTGCATTTTGCCGCCCTGCGCCGCCTGCTGGACCGCGAAGAGCCGGGCTGGGCCTCGTTCTCCTAGCAGGCCGGAGACTTAACCACGCGTTACATCCAGTTGCGATTGCTCGCCGTTTCGAACAAGCTCCTGCGGCAGAATGGGTACATGGACGGCGTACACATGGCTTCTTCTGGATCACCGATCGCACCGGGGCATGCATTACGCGCGATCCAGCTACTGTCGCTGGCGACACTGATACTAAGCGCCGGATTCATCACCAGTGCGCTTCTTCTGGCTGCCAAGGCATCGGCCGCGGCCACGCCCGCGGCGGCAGCCAAGTCAGCTTATATCGACTACAGCGCCGCGGGCTCCTTGCAGATCGACTCGACCCTGGTCGAATGG
Source organism: Burkholderiales bacterium (assembly GCA_038205245.1). Lineage (GTDB taxonomy): Bacteria > Pseudomonadota > Gammaproteobacteria > Burkholderiales > CAIKXV01 > CAIKXV01. The sequence goes on along the minus strand of JBBRCD010000078.1, from coordinate 9,599 downwards.
ACCGATACCGCGCGCAGCCGTACCCTGCCGCTGCGCATCGTCATGCCGCGCCCGGGTGGCGCTGCCGATACGCGCCTGCCGGTAATCATGTTTTCGCATGGACTGGGCGGCTCACGCGAGGCCGGACGCGCCTGGGGCGACCACTGGGCGAGCCATGGCTATCTGGTGATCCATCTCCAGCACCCGGGCAGCGACAGCGCAATCTGGCAGGGCGCGGAGAACAAGCTGGCGGTGATGCGTGGCGTGCGCGGCGCGATGACGCCTGAGCAGTTCATCGCCCGCATCGCCGATGTGAAGTTCGTGCTCGATGAACTCGAGCGGCGCGGGCGCTCCGGCGATCCGATCGCCCGGCGTGCCGATCTCAGCCGCGTCGGCATGAGCGGTCACTCCTACGGTGCAGTCACCACCCAGGCCATCGCTGGCGAGCGCTTCGGGCGCGGCGAGGCTGGCCGGCAGATCGCCGACAAGAGGGTGCGCGCGTCGATCGCATTCAGCCCGTCGGGTGGCCGCGATCAGTCGGGCGATGCCGACAGCCAGCGCTTCGCCGACATCCACAGGCCGTTTCTCAGCCTGACCGGCAGCAACGACACCGCCATCGTATCGTCGGAGACGGCGCAGAGCCGGCAGATCCCGTTCGAGCGCATGCCGGGACCGGACAAGTATCTGCTGGTGTTGGACGGCGCCGATCACATGACCTTCAGCGGCCAGCGGGAGTTACGCGATCTGCGCGTGCGGCGCCAGAAAAAAGGGGACAGTGCACCCGGCAGCGCTGCCGACAACGACGCGACCTCGATGTATCCGCCGATCCTGGCCGCCTCCCTGGCGTTCTGGAACGCTTATCTGAAGAACGACAGTGAAGCCCGCCGCTATCTCGACTCGGGCGACTTCGAACGCCGTCTGGTGCGTGCGGACATCTGGAAGTCGAAACAGGCGCAGTAGCTGCAGAGCCGGCGGCTAGAGTTTCGTCTGATAGACGTAGCCCTGCTGCTTCACCAGGGCCTCAGCGACCTTCTGCGCTTCGGCCGGATCCGCTGGCGCGTCGGGCTGCTTGTCCCACCAGCGTGCACGCGCCTTGCGCTGCTCTTCGATCAGATGCGGACGCTCGCGCAGCAGGTCACGCACGAACGAGGTGGCTTCGGAGACGTAGTCGATCTGCTTCTTCATGCGGGGGCGGACCATTGACAACGGCGAGACCCCGATTGTCCGCTCAATCGGCACAGCGCGCTGCGTGGCTGCGCCGATTCAGCAATACAGACACCCCAGTCTCAACGCGGCTTCCAGTTGATCTCCCGCGCCGTCAGCTCACCGATGATCACCTGATGCAACCCCTCGGCCTGCTGGGCGCGCACCGAGGTGATCGGGATGCGCCCGCCCATGATCTCGGCGAACTGCTGCGGCAGCAGGGGCGAGCGCTGGGTATCGGCATAGCCGTCCGGATAGCGCGGCATGTTGGTAGCCGGATCGTACTTGTCGGTCGCGCCCAGAGTGTGCAGCATCTCATGCATGATGATCACGTTGTTCTCGGCGGCCATCGACTCGCTGGCAAACACATTGACCACACCGACCAGGCCTTTCTCCAATCCGACCGAGTGCGCGAGACGCTGGGTCAGCTGTTCATCGTGAAAAAGCAGAAACAGGCGCACGTTCGCCCCGGCACCCTGATAGGTATCGTTCCACCATGCCCACGAACGCAGCTTCAGGCTCCACCAGATGATCTGCGCCATGTAGCCATCGCGCGGTGCCGCAGGCGGCGGAGACTGGATCCTCGGGGCAAGCTTGAGCTCCAGCGGCTGCTCGATGCGCAGGCCGTGGGCACGCGCCTGCTCGCGCAGGAACAGACTCATCGGCTCGAATTGCGCCAGCGTCAGGCTGGCCAGATGCCGACGGGTCACTTCGCTGTCGTCGGCGGCGATCGGGTACAGGACAACGATCAGTGGATTGGCCCAATCCGTAGCATCGCGCCGGTCAAGCCAGGCGCCCTGGGCGACGGTGGCGAGCACGAACAGCAGTATTGCGATGCGTATTGCCTTCCACATACCCGTCTCCAGAACCCAGCGGACCCGCTTTTCGGCAGAAAGCAACTGGTCATCGTAGACTTTCGGCAATCTGCCACGAAACCTTAGTACCCCGTTCAGGGGTGCCGATCAGGAGCCTCCCGATGCCCGGATCCATCTCATCAACGCCTGCACTGCCCACCCCGCCAGCCCTGCGGCCGACCACCCGCCTGCGCCAGCTGCTCGCCTCCGGCCAGACCGTTTTCGTCCCCGGTTGCTTCAATGCGGTGAGCGCCCGCGTCATCGAGATGACTGGCTTTCCGGCGGTCTACATGACCGGCTATGGCACCTCGGTGGCCCAGCTCGGCATGCCCGACGTGGGCTTCGCCACGATGACCGAGATGCACACCAACGCACGCTGGATTGCCAACGCAGTATCGATACCGGTGATCGCCGATGCCGACAACGGCTACGGCAATGCGGTGAACGTCACCCGCACGGTGCGCGAGTACATCCAGACCGGCGTGGCGGCGATCCATCTTGAAGACCAGTCGCTGCCCAAGCGCTGCGGTCATGTCGCCGGCCGGCAGGTGATTTCGCTCGATGAAGCGGTCGGCAAGATCCGCGCGGCCGACGCAGTGCGCCGCCAGACCGACCCGGACTTCGTGCTGATCGCCCGTACCGATGCGCGCGGCGCCGTGGGCGGATCGCTCGATGACGCGATCACCCGGGTCAACGCGTATCTGGACGCTGGCGCCGACCTGGGTTTCGTCGAGGGCCCGATCTCGGTCGCCGAAGTCGAGCGCATCTGCCGCGAGGTGAAGGGCCCGGTGTTCTACAACATGACCGGCGTCTCGCCGCGCTTCACGCTGGAGCAGATGAACGAACTGGGCATGGCGATGACGATCACGGCGAATACGATGCTGCGCGCCGCGCTCACCGCCATGTACGACATCGCGGTGGCAATGCGCGAGCAAGGCCCGATGGCCGAGGCAGACCTGATGGCGCGAATCGCGGATCATCCGGTCGGCGATCTGCACGCCTTCTCCGGTCTGGATGCCATCCGGGCGCTCGAGGAGGCCTACATGCCAGCGACAGAACTGGCCAAGTACGAGGGGACGATCGGCTACCGGCCGAAGGTCTGAGCCGGGCTTGACTGAGCCGGGCCTACTTCAGGAACCCATCCCCGATCACCCGTAAGCCGAGCGACCACCAGCGCCCGTCGACGGCAGAACTGCTGAGCTGGCTGCCGACCACCGCATCGATCTGCACCTTCTCCTTGATCACCCAGAAGCGAAAGCCCCCCTGCCAGCCGGGCCTTCCGCTATCGCTGCTGAAGAACTCGGCGGCGAGAATCAGTTCCTGCGCGCCCCAGCGTGCAAGCCGGGTCTCGCTGCCTACGCCCCATAGTGCGATCGTGCGCTGACTCTCCCGGTCACGCTTGACGCCAGCCAACCCCAGCAGCACGAAGGCCTCGTCGGCGAACGACACGCTGGTCACGTTGTAGCCATAGAGCGCGCTCAGGCCGGACGGTGACGAAGCCTGGCTGGGACCACTGATCCGCGAAGTCGCCCCGAAAGCGAATCCGGTGCCGACCCCGGTGTCCAGCGAGCGCAGCAGCGTCTTGCCCTGGATGAGGAAGTTGCCGGTCCCGGGCGCGCCAAGCTCGGACGGGAGGTGGTTCACCCCGGCAGTGATCTCCAGGTTGCCCCCGGGGTTGCAGGCAGGCAGCGCCCAGAACTCGGTGCCCCCGCCCGCCGGCCGGTGCCGTTGCACCCACGACTCGACCTGGCATCCGCCCGCCGGCGTGATCCGAGCATCGTCGGTGAAGTACGGACGGGCCGCCTGCACTGGCGCCCCGGACATGGCCAGAGTCAGGCTGAGCGCCGCGGCGAGAGCCCGCATCGGCAGGCGAAAAGTTGGGCCGTTCATCTTGTTTGCTGAGTCTCGGGTCACCTTCAAGGATAGCGGGATCAGTCTTGAAGCGCATCGTTGGCAATGGTCCTGACACTGCCAACATGGCTTTTCAGCGTTCCGAAACAGCGCCGCAACAGGACGCAACCAGCCGAAACCAATCCCCTGCAAAGTCTTACATCTTGGGGTCTGCCATCCGGGCTCTCGGTCGTTAATCTCCATGCAGCAAGACGACGCGTGCAGAGCGACAGTGAAGACGACACGTGATCGACCCAGACCTCAACCGAAACCAAACCGAAGCCGAACAAGGAGATTGTCCATGCACACCATGAAGAAATCCCTGCTTGCCCTGGCCACTGCCCTTGTCATTCCCCTGGGTTGGGCCCAGACCGCGCCTCCGCCGGTGTCCTCGGTCAGCCCGGAACAGCGCGAAGACCGGCGCGAGCTGCGTCAGGACCGGCGCGAAGTGCGCGAGGGCCAAGGCGAGGTCCGCCAGGATCGCCGGGGCATCGCCGAAGACCGTCGCGACTTCCGCGCCGAGCGGCGCGAAGGCGACAAGGCCGGCATGCGCTCCGAAGCGGGCGAAATCCGGGATGGCAAGCGGGAGCTGCGCGAGGGTCGCAAGGACCTGCGAGGCGATACGCGCGACTACCGCCAGGAACGGCGGCAGTACCGCAGCGAGTATGGTGGTCAGCGCGCTGCGCGTCCTCGGGCTAACTGAGGTCGCGGGCGGAAAGGGGACAGACCCTCAGGGTCTGTCCCCTGGTCACTAAAGCCAGGAATCGCCAGCTTCGTTCAGAGCGACTCAATCGTCACCGGGAACAGCGGCGCCAGCGCATCGACCTGCATCACGTGATAGACACTGAACCGGTAAGACGTGCCGGTCTGCAACTCCGGCGGGGTTACCGGAAAGGCGACGTTGCCGGCAGTGGACAGCCGACCGGGAAAGCCATGGTGCAGCAGATACTGCTTCAACACCGTGGTCGCCGCCTTGGCCAGATCGGGCGTATCGGCGATGATCTCGCCCAGGATGAAAATCTCGCGCGGCAGTGTCGTCGGCGGCGTGGGCCAGTCGACGACGCCATCGATCCCGTAGACCCGGAAGTACATCTGGTAGTCGCCGGCGACGATGCCGCGTACCACCTGCTCGACTTCCGGCAGGATGGTCCGGATACGCTCTATCGCGCGCGGGTCGGCGCATCCGGCGAGCAGCAGCGCCCGCTCCCCGACCCGGGTGGCGCCCTCGATCTTGACCGACGGCCGTGCCGCCGGTACCCAGACCGCGCCTTCCACCCGGCAGCGGTGCGCATCGAGCGCGGTATAGCGCGCCTGCTCGACATGCAGCGTGCCTTCGGGTTCGCTCACCGTATACGGATCCGCCTGCTCGTACAGGCTGTGTGCGGCCACCGACAGCGGCGTGGCATGCCGCATCGGGTTCAAGCTTTCCATGATGAACCCGGTGTCGTCCAGGGTGCCCAATGCGGAATCGCGCCCGCCGGGCATGCAGGCGATCGAACAGCATTCGATGATCTTCGCCATATGCATCGCCGGCCCCATCGGATAGCCCAGGGCTGCGGGAATCGACGAGAACACCGCGGTGTCGCAGGCACGGCCAGCGATCACCACATCGGCACCGGCATCGAAGGCGCGCTGGAACGCCTCGATGCCCATCTGGCCGACGATATGAGCCGCAGCATCGACCTCGGCCTCGGTCAGTGCATCGATCGCACCGATCGGCGTCACCTCGCGCCGTCGGATCGCCGCCTTGATCAGATCGCGCGGCATATCGGCGGTGATCGAGGCAAGTCGAAAGTGCAGTCCGCGTTCACGCGCGATCGCCCGCACCAGATCGAGCGTGTGCTCCAGATGCGGCTTGGCGCCGCCAGTGCCCGCCGAACCGATGACCAGGGGGATGTCATGCGCACGCGCGCCTTCCAGCAGCAGCGCCAGGTCCTGGCGCGCAATGGTGTCGGACGGCGCCATCTTCCCGCTGCCCAGGTAGTTCGGGCCCGGGTCGACAGAGCCCATGTCGGCACCGATCGAATGGGGTTCACGGGCCAGACCGGCACGAAACGCCGGCTCCAGCACGCCGTTGCCGAGTTGCCCAGAGGCCGAAAGGGCGCGGAACGGCGCGCGCTTGCCGCCAGTGACGAGGCGCTCGCGCAGCCGATCGATGTGGCTGGCGCGGCTCACAGTTCCACCTCCAGAAGCGGTCCGTGCTGCTGCGCGCCGTAGACATCCTTGTCGCCCGGGTTGCCGGCGATCAACTTGCGCGGCAGCACGATCTTGATCGCCAGCGCCGGGGCATAGGGGATAACCTGGACCATCTCGCCGGGTACGCCATAGAGCGGCGCGATCGCCTCCCGGGTCAGCGAAGGTGACTTCATCGCGGATTGGAACTGCGCCTCGCTCTCGAACATCAGGTCGAGCGAGAGCGTGGTCGGCCCCGCGTTCTTGCTGCGGATCACCCGCGCGCAATCGATCAGCTTCACTATTCCTCCTCCGGCGGTTTGACCGCACTGAACATCTTCAGCAAAAGCAGATCGTAGCCTATCTTGAGCACGCCGCCGACCACCAGCGGCCAGCCGAACACGCTGACGCTGAGCATCCACCCGGCAACCACCGGCCCGATGGCGCCAGCGAGGCTGCGCGGCACCGCGGTGATGCTGGCCGCGGCCGCCCGTTCATGGGGCGGTACCACCGCCATCACGAACGAGGTACGAGCCGGCACATCCATGCTGGACAACGAGTAGCGCAGCAGCAGCATGACCACCGCAAGCTCGAGCGTCGGCATGAACGGCGTGGCCACCAGGAACACGTTGGCCGGCAGGTGGGTGAACACCATGGTGTTGATCAGACCGATGCGGCGGGCAACCCAGGACGAGACCAGATACGACCCGCCGGCGAGCAGGCTGGCGACGAAAAAAATCTGCCCGACGTCCCCCGCGGAAAGATCGAAGCGAAGGTACAACCAGAGCGCCACCATCGACTGCACGGCGAAGCCACCGCCGAGTTGATCCAGCGCGAACACCGCAGTCATGCGCAGCACGATCGGCCGCGACTGCTGCAGCGGCGCGTTGGGCGCATGTCCGGGCGGCTCGACCTGGGCGGACAGGGTGCGATAGACCAGCAGCGTGATCACACCGAACACGCCATAGACGACGAACATCGCCTTCAGCGCCAGCAGTGCTGCCACGCCCCACTGCGCCTGCAGCCAATCGGGAATGCCGGCGGCGAGCGCGCCAATCGCGGCAGCCACCGAGGCAAGGAGGCTGTAGCGGGCAAATACGGCGGTACGGTTGCGGGCGCTCACACTCTGGGTGATCATCGCCTGCTCCAGAGGCACGAACACGCTGACATCGCCGGCAGCCGGGTTCAGGGTTCCGACCAGCGCGATCAGCAGCAGCGGCCAGAAATCAGTCGAGGCAGCGAACGCGAATCCGCAACAGGCCATGATCACCGCGGCCCCGCGTACCAGACTGCGCTGGGCGAAGCGGTGCGCATACAGGCCAAGCGCCAGCACCATCAGGCCCGATCCGGCGAGTGTCGCGGCAGCAATCGCACCCACTTCCAGCGGACTGAAGCCGAGTGCGATCAGATACACCGGCAATAATAACGACACGAATCCGTCACCGAGGCTCCGCAGGGCGCGCATCAGCACCAGCTTGGGCAGATCCGGGCCGCAAGCCGGCGGCAGCAGCCACCAGGCTGCATCGGCGTTAGCGTTCGAAGACGCATTCGCTGTACGGGTTTGCGTTAACCTAGTCTTTGGATCCACTCACGATTATAGCGGGCTGACCCGTGAAATCACCCCGGCGCAACCGAAGCGGATACACATGGCGTCACCCGTTGCCCTTCACCCGTCACCCGTCACCCGTCACCCGTTGCCCGTTGCCCGTTGCCCGTTGCCCGTTGCCCGTTGCCCGTTGCCCGTTGCCCGTTGCTCATTGCTCATTGCTAACCCAGCGAGGAATCCCTGATGATCGACCTTTATACCTGGCCCACCCCGAACGGCCACAAGATTCATATCGCACTGGAAGAGATGGGGCTGCCCTACAAGGTGCATCCGGTGAACATCCGCACCGGCGAGCAGTTTCAGCCGGCATTCCTCGAGGTCAGCCCGAACAACCGCATCCCTGCGCTGGTCGACACCGATGGCCCGGGTGGCAAGCCGATGTCGCTGTTCGAATCCGGCGCGATGCTGATCTACCTGGCGAGCAAGAGCGGCAAACTGATGCCGACCGACGATCGCGAGCGCTACACCACGCTGCAGTGGCTGATGTGGCAGATGGGCGGCGTCGGCCCGATGTTCGGCCAGGCCAATCACTTCCGGGCCTATGCCAAGGATCCGCAGCCCTATCCGATCGAGCGCTACACCAACGAGTCGAACCGGCTGACCCGGGTGCTGGACAAACGGCTGGCCGACGTCCCGTTCGTAGCCGGGGAGTACACGATCGCCGACATCGCGATCTTTCCGTGGATGCGCGGCTCCGAGAAGCGCGGCGTGGACATCGGCGCCTACCCGAACGTCAAGCGCTGGTTCGACGCGATCAACGCGCGGCCGGCGGTGCAGCGCGCGCTGCAGGTGCTGGCCGACGTGATCACGGCACCGATCGACGACAAGCAGCGCGACATCATGTTCGGCAAGTCGCAGTTCGACCGGCGCTAGAGATCGTGGTCACGGATGATGAATCGGCGCAGCGGCGCAGTATCGGCCAGCGCACAGACCCCTCAGGGTCTGTCCTCGCCCCCGCTGCACCAGCCAGAGGACCGGCCCCGCATGGGGTCCGTCCCCGCTCCCACCCGGGCACCGGTGATATCGACCTGCCGATGATGCGCGACAGCGGTGCGGGCTTCGTGCCCAGGGCCTTGCGGGAGCGTCGGCGCGCGCTGGGCGCGATCATCGCCTCGGCGCTCGTGCTGCCCCCAGCCGTCTGGGCGCGCGGCGGCGGGGCCGCTGAATCCCGCCGCTCAGGCGCGCCGACCCCGGCTCAGGCCGAAGGTCCGTTCTACCCGCGCGAACTGCCGCTGGATCGAGACAACGACCTGACCCGGGTGTCCACCACCGCCGCCCAGGCTCGCGGCGACATCACCGACCTCAGCGGGCTGGTGCTGGATGTTTCCGGCAAGCCGTTGGCCGGTGTGCAGGTCGAAATCTGGCAGGTCAACGCGTTCGGGCGCTATCACCATCCAGCGGACACCCGCGACCGGCCGCTCGATCCAGGCTTCCAGGGGTACGGCCAGGCGCTCACCGATGACCAGGGCCGGTACCGCTTCCGCACCATCCGCCCGGTCGCCTATACCGGCCGCGCGCCCCATATCCATGTCGCGCTGACCGGCCGTGGCTTTCGCCGGCTGACCACCCAGCTCTATGTCGCGGGCGCGCCCGAGAATGCGCGCGACTTCCTTCTGGGCAGCATCGCCGACCGCGCGCTGCGCGAGTCGTTGATCGTCGCTTTCGAGAAGCGGGCCGCTGCCGATGGCGGCGCGAGTCTTGCGGCACGCTTCGACATCGTGCTTGCCCAGGATGGCCGGTTCTCGCTGTTCACGGCGGTTCACCCTGCCTGACACTGGGCCTGGGCCTGGGCCTGGGCCTGGGCCTGGGCCTGGGCCTGGGCCTGGGCCTGGGCCTGGGCCTGGGCCTGGAAACTGACCCTGGACATCGGACACCGGACATCCCGGCAGCGGCAC
>JBBRCD010000077.1:0-19961 GCA_038205245.1 Burkholderiales bacterium | reverse complement strand
GGACAGACCCTCAGGGTCTGTCCCCATCTCACCCCCGGGGATGATGTTTGCGATGCACCTCCTTCAACCGCTCGCGCGCCACATGGGTGTAGATTTGTGTCGTCGATATGTCCGCATGCCCGAGCAGCAGCTGCACCACCCGCAGGTCGGCGCCATGGTTGACCAGATGGGTGGCGAACGCGTGGCGCAGCACATGCGGCGAGATCGACTGACCCACGCCGGCGGTTCTCGCATGCTGCTTGATCCGGTACCAGAAGCCCTGCCGGGTCATCGCCTCGCCGCGCGCGGTAACGAAAAAGGCCGCGCTCTGCTGGCCGTCGAGAATCAGCGGGCGTGCCTCGGCAAGGTAGCGCCCGATCCACGCCAGCGCCTCCTCGCCCAGCGGCACCAGTCGCTCCTTGGAGCCCTTGCCGATCACTCTTACCACACCCATCTCGCGGCTCACCTGGGGCAGCGTGAGCGAGACCAGTTCGGTCACCCGCAGGCCGGTGGCGTACAACAGTTCCAGCATCGCCCGATCACGCAGCCCGACCATGTCCTGGATATCCGGCGCCTCGAGCAGCGCCTCCACCGCGCGCTCGGACAGGCTGTGCGGCAACGCCCGCGTCTGCCGGGGAGCGTCGATCTCCAGGGTCGGGTCGACACTGATCCGACCGCGCGCCAGCATGAATCGGTAGAAGCGCTTCATCGCTGACAGCAGCCTGCCGCTGCTGGACGCGCGCGCACCGATGCGCACCCGGTGCGCGAGATAGTCGAGCAGCTCGATGCGGCTCGCGGCAATCAGCCCGGTTGCGCGCGGCGGCTGCTGCAGCCAGTCGGCGAACTGCGCGAGGTCGCGCCGATAGCTGTCGATCGAGTTGCGGGCAAGGCCATCCTCCAGCCAGAGCGCATCGCAGAACTCGTCGAGCCGCGGATCGACCGCTGCGATGGAAGTCATGCGCCGCCCCGGCACGTTCCCCGTCCGTTCATGCGCTAGGCCGTACTTGTGCCCGGGGGCGGCCCTGCAGCATTGCGCCGCAGGTACTGACTGATGCAGGCGGCGGCGATCAGCGCCACCCCGATCGCATCGGTCACCGGCACGGTATACACCAGCAGCAGCCCGGCGCAGACCAGCAACCAGCGCTCCATGCTATTGGTGCGCCGGAACAGCCAGCCCTGCGCGCCGGCGGCAAGCGCGCCGATGCCGACCAGCGCGGACGCGGTGACCCAGACCACATCCCACCAGGTGCCACCGGGCTGCAGCTTGAGCAGCAGGCCGGTGCCCGCCGGTTCGAGCACGAACATGAACGGCACCACGAATGCCGGCAGCACATACTTCCAGGACTGCAGCGTCGTGCGGTACGGATCACCGCCGGTGATCGCGGCCGCGGCGAACGGCGACAGCGCGGTCGGCGGCGACACCTCTGACAACACCGCGTAGTAGAAGATGAACATGTGTGCCGCATAGTCGGGCACGCCGAGCTTGATCAGCGCCGGGGCGGCCACCACTGCGCAGATGATGTACGAGGCGGTGACCGGAACTGCCAGCCCGACGATCCACACGATCAACCCGGTGAAGATGGTGGTGAACAGCAGGCGGGTGCTGGCGAACACCGCGTCGGTCGCGGTGAAGCCGACCAACTGGAACAGCGCGACGAAACCGCCCGCGAACACCTCGGCATAGCCGATCACGATCGAGCTGAACTTCAGCCCCAGCCCGGTCAGCGTCACCACGCCCACGATCAGACCGGCCGCAGCACAGGTCACCCCGACGTTGAGCATGCCGACCGTGCCCTCGCGCAGCGCGAGCACGAGGCGAGAGTCGCGGATGTTGGCCCATACCGACCCGCGTAGCCGAAACAGGTCGTACGGCAGCAGCGCGCAGTCACGATGCAGGAAGCTCACCACGAAGGCGGTGACGATCGCCCAGAACACCGCCGCCGTAGGCGAGTAGCCCCACATCATGTAGACGACGATTGCGGCCAGCGACAGAAAGTGGAACCAGAACGTCCGGGTGAGCCGCCAGAGCGACAGCGGATTCTCGACCGCCACGTCGCGCTTTCCGAACTTGCGCGCATCGAACTCCACCATCAGGAACAGCGACAGGTAGTAGAGCAGCGTTGGAATGATCGCCATCTGGATCACTTCCAGATAGCTGATGCGAAGGAACTCGGCAATGATGAATGCGGCGGCCCCGAGCACCGGTGGGGAGATGATCGCGCCCAGCCCGCCAGCGGCAAGCAGGCCACCAGCCTCGTTCTTCGGATAGCCTGCCTTCTTCAGCATCGGATAAGCCACCGAACCGATGGTCACCGTCGTCGCGACACCGGAGCCAGACGGCCCGCCCAGCAGGAACGAGGCGAGCACCACCGTGCGGCCGGCATTGGCCGGCTTCGACCCCATCGCAGCGAACGAGAAATCCAGGAAAAACTTGCCCGCCCCGGAGAACTGCAGGAACGCGCCATAGATGCAGAACAGGATGATCAGCGACGAGGAGACATCGACTGCGGTGCCGTAGATGCCATCGAGCGTCATGTACATGGTCGCGGCGAGACGCTCCAAGTCGTAGCCGCGGTGGGTCCAGGGCTGCGGCAGCCAGGGACCGATAAATGCATACGCCAGGAACGAGCCGACCACGAACACCATCACCAAGCCTGTAGTGCGGCGGGTAGCCTCGATCAACAACAGGATCAGCAGCCAGCCCATGACTACATCGAGCGTGGTCGGCGCGACCGTGCGATAGGCGAAGCTCCAGCCCTCGATCAGCACATAGATCAGCGTGGACAGGCCGGCGAAGGCGAACAGCCAGTCCCACCACATCAGGCGATTGCGAAAGCGCCGGGAAATCGGAAACAGCAAAAAAGCGAGGAACAGGATCAACGCCACGTGCGCGGTGCGGAAGAACTGCGCCGGCACTACCTCGATCGCGCCGTAGAGATGGAACAGCGAGATACCGATCGCCACTACGGTGATGAAAGCGGCGAGCCGGCCCTTGAACTTGTGGGTCGCGCCCTCCTCCGCCTCGATCAGCTCGGTGACCTTCTTCTCGGCGTCTTCGTTCAGGGCCACCGGATCCCCGGCACGGTCACTCGGCCTGGCGCCGCTCGGCACAGCGTCTGACGACATTCAATCTCCCCGGGGTATCCCGAAACAAGACCGCCGATGGTAATGCAACGGGTACCACAAGGTAGGAAGTACACCACGCCCGGAGCCAGAAAAAACGCCCCACCGATAAAACTCCAGTGGGGCGTTCTAACGGTGCAGCGTCTGCTGCGCCGGCATGTGACCCAGGTGCGCTACTTTACTTTCACGCCCTGCTCTGCCCAGAACTTGATTGCGCCTGGGTGAAACGGGATCACCGCAGCGCCGTTCTGCTGCCATTTGAGATCGATGTTCCTGCCTTCTGGGTGCACTGCAGCAAGATCGGCACGGTTCTGGAATGTTGCGCGGGTGATGTTGTAGGCGAGTTCGACCGGCATGTCGTCACGCACGAAGAGGATATTCCAGACGGCGACCGCACCGACGCTGGTCTCCTGCCCAGGGTAGGACTTGGCCGGGATGGTGATCGGCACATAGATCGGGCCGGTTTTCTTCACCATGTTTTCCAGCGTGTCCTTCTGGTAATCGATCAGCTTGATCTTGATCCCAGGTGTCGCCGCGAGATCGGTGATGGCTGGTGTAGGAATGCCGCCGACGAACCAGTAGGCATCGAGCTGCCGGTCGCGCATCGCGCGGGTCGACTCGGCCGGGGACAGACGCTCGCGCTTGATGTCCTTGTCCGGATCGATGCCGGCGGCGAGCATGCCGCGGATCGCCATGATCTCGGTGGCGCTGTTGGCCGGACCGGTGGACACCCGCTTGCCGCGCAGGTCGCCGATGGTGTTGATGCCCGAGCCCTCGATCGTCACCAGATGCATGGTGTTCGGATAGAGCACCAGCAGCGCGCGGGCGCCGATCTTGTTGCCGGCGAACTTGTCCAGACCGTTTACCGCATCCCAGGCAGCATCGGTCTGGCCGAAACCGATATCGGCCTGCCCCTTGGCGAGGCGGAAAAAGTTCTCTGCCGAACCGGCGGTGGCTTCGACGTTGGCATTGATGCCGGCATGCTTCTGCAAAACCTGAGCGAGACCCCCGCCAAGCGGGAAATACACTCCGCCGGTGGTGCCAGTGACGATGGAAAATGCTTTCTGCTGAGCCAATACCGGCACCGACACTGCGGCGACCAGCAATGCAACTGCGAGGGCTGCGAAACGCTTCATGGTTGAATTCCTCGGGTGGTATCCGGCACGACGGTGCCGGGTTGAATACGTATGATGGGGCGGCGCCGCGGGTCTGAGCCGCAGGTCTGAACCCGGCAATGACGGTCAGGACTCTGTGGCCCTGTAGCCCCTGCTCGATTGCAGTATAGACGTCGACCTACTTCCGGAACAGGTAATCGATGTCGGTAAATGCCTTGAACTCGAGCGCATTGCCGGACGGATCGAGGAAAAACATCGAATGCTGCTCCCCGATCTCGCCGACGAAGCGAATCTGCGGCTCGATGATGAATTTGACCGCGGCGGCGCGCAAACGTTCCCTTAGTGCTTCCCAGTCGGGCAGCGGCAGGATGGCGCCGAAGTGCCGGATCGGCACCTCGTCGCCATCCACCGGCGAGGTGTCGCTCACCGCGCACAGATGCGGCGCCTGATAGGCGACGATCTGGTGACCATAGAAATTGAAGTCGCACCAGTCGTCCGCCGACCGGCCCTCGGTGCAACCGATCAGACCGCCGTAGAATGCTCGGGTTTCGGTCAGGTCACGCACCGGAAAAGCCAGATGGAACAAGGGGGTTGCAGTCATTGCCGCCTCCAGTCGATGAATCCCGATGAATACCACAGGAGCGGCCAGTGCCCATTATCCAGTCAGTTTCGGTCGCCAACGTCCGCGTTCCTCTGGACAACGCGACCGCGTTTTCCACCCGGCTGGTCACCGGTCGTGACTACGGGCTGGTCAAAGTCCGCTCCACCGACGGGGTGGAAGGCATCGGCTTCTGCTACAGCGGCAGCCAGGGCGGCGCGCTCACTGTCGAGGCGGTCCGCGTGCTGCTCGCACCCTTGTTGATCGGCCGCGACTCGACCTCCACCGAAGCACTGTGGAGCGCGATGTATGCCGAGAGCCTGCTTCAGGGTCGGGCCGGTTCGGTAATGCGCGCGCTGTCCATTCTCGACAACGCGTTGTGGGACCTCAACGCGCGAAGCGCGAAACTGCCGCTGTGGCGCTATCTGGGCGCGGCGGTCGAGGACGGCCGGGGCAAGGCCGCCGCGCCGGCGTCAGTGCCTGCTTACGCCAGCGGCGGCTACTACCTGCCAGGCAAGGGTCCGAAGCAACTGGGCAAGGAAGTCGCCGGCTATGTGAAGCTTGGATTCAAGGCGGTCAAGATCAAGGTCGGCAAAGAGTCGCCGCGAAACGAAGAACTGAGGGTGCGTGCTGCACGCGAGGCGATCGGCCAGGACGTGCTGCTGATGCTGGACGCCAACAATGCCTGGAGCGATCTACCCACTGCGCTCGAGTACTGCAAGCGGTTCGAGGCCTACGACCCCTACTGGATAGAGGAGCCGTTCGGCCCGGACGAACTGGACAACCATGCCAAGCTGGCGCAACTCACCCCGATCACGGTTGCCACCGGCGAGATCGGCTACGGCCGCTGGTACTTCAAGGAACTGCTCGACAAGCGTGCGGCCGAGATTCTGCAGACCGATGCCTGCGTCTGCGGCGGCATCAGCGAATGGCGGCGCATCGCGGCCACCGCGGCGAGCTATGGGGTCACGGTCTGCCCGCACTGGTTCCACGACCTGCATGTGCATCTGGTGGCTGCCACGCCAAACGCTCGCTTCGTCGAGTTCTTCAGCGACGATCAGGTGCTCAACTTTCGCAACCTGATCGACACCCAGCTCGAGTTCAGCGATGGCAACCTCATCCTCCCGAAGACCCCTGGCCTCGGGTTCGGCTTTGACGATAAGCAGGTGAAGAAGTTTGCCGCCGCGCCTTCGGACTCGAAGTCGCCATGGATCGAGATTCACTAGCGGCTGGCGGCAGCGGGTCGATCACCAATCCAGTCTCATTTCGATGAATGTCCTGTGCAGATTTGCACCGCTCGGCTTCGGGTATTACAATTCTCTTCGTGGTAATACGAGAGGAGTCATGCCATGGCAACGACCCTTACCAGTAAAGGGCAGGTCACCATCCCCAAGCAGATTCGCGATGCGTTGAGTCTGGTGCCGGGTTGTGCTGTGGATTTCGCCGTCAATCGAGAAGGCGAAGTGGTGATTCATAAAGTGGGGGCGCGACCCAGTCGTAAGCCGGATCGCTTCGAGGCAGCGCGCGGCAAGGCCGACATCAAGTGGCGCACCGACGACCTGATGGCTCTTTTGCGCAGCTGATGCTGCTGGTCGACACCAACGTCCTCGTCGACATTGTCGAGAACGACCTGGCTTGGGTCGATTGGTCGATGGGTCAACTGCGTGCGCAGTCCAGAGTTCATCGGCTGGCGATAAACCCGATCATTTATGCCGAGCTGTCACTGACTTTTTCGACTGTGGAAGGGCTGGATCAGACTATCGACGGGCTCGGATTGGTGATGCTCGAGTTGCCTCGCCCAGCACTCTTTCTCGCAGCAAAGGCTTTCGCCCGCTACCGTCGACAAGGAGGTACGAAAACTAACGTCCTCGGCGATTTCTTTATCGGGGCACACGCTGCCGTGTCACAACATGCGGTGTTGACCAGGGATACACAGCGCTACCAGACTTACTTCCCTGGCGTGACCTTGATCGCGCCGGAGGTTTCCAGGTGAGCGCCGGTCCAAAGGAGCGATAGAAAATGAGCAGTCTTCCCTTCGCAGACCTGCGGGTCGTCGAGTTCGTCCACATGGTGATGGGCCCGACCTGCGGCCTGGTGCTGGCCGACATGGGTGCCGAGGTGATCAAGGTCGAGCCGCTCGATGGCGATCACACCCGCAAGCTGACCGCTTCGGGCTCCGGGTTCTTTCCGGCGTTCAACCGGAACAAGAAGAGCATCGCGGTAGATCTCAAGTCGGCGGCCGGCAAGGCAGTGGTGCACAGGCTGATCGAGAAGTCGGACGTGGTCACCGAGAATTTCCGCCCCGGTGCGATGGATGCCCTTGGCTTCGGCTACGAGGCGCTCGCACGCAACAACCCGGGGCTGATCTACTGCTCGCACAAGGGCTTTCTGCGCGGCCCCTATGCGCACCGAACGGCGCTGGACGAGATGGCGCAGATGATGGGCGGCCTTGCCTACATGACCGGACCGAAGGGCCGGCCGCTGCGCGCCGGGGCCTCGGTCAACGACGTGATGGGCGGCATGTTCGGCGCGATCGCCGTGATGGGCGCGCTCTACCAGCGAAAGAGCACCGGCCGCGGACAGTATGTCGAGAGCGCGCTCTACGAGAACAACGTGTTTCTGATGGCGCAGCACATGATGGAAGCACTGGCCACCGGCAAGCCGGCGGTGCCGATGCCCGACCGTGTACGCGCCTGGGCGGTGTACGACACCTTCACCACGAAGGAGGGTGAGCAGGTGTTCGTCGGCGTGGTCACCGACACACAGTGGAAGGTGTTCTGCGAAGCGTTCGAGCTGCCGCAGTTCCTCACCGACCCCGCACTCGCCACCAACCCGCAGCGGGTCGAGCAGCGTGCACGCACCATCCCGGTGATCACCGAGCTGTTCGCGCGCCTGTCGAAGACCGAGCTGATGGACAAGTGCGAGGCGCTCGGCCTGCCGTTCGCGCCGATCGCCCGTCCCGAAGACCTGTTCGATGACCCGCATCTGAACGCCGGGGGCGGGCTGGCGCCGATCACCCTGCCGGATGGCACGAAAACCAAGGTGCCGATCCTGCCGATCGAGATGGACGGGCGCCGGCTCGGCGTGCGGCTCGACCTGCCCCGGGTGGGCGAACATACGCGCGAAGTGCTGGAGTCAGTGGGCTATGCCGCCGAGGAGATCGACGGGTTGATGGCGGCGAAGGTGATCCGCACGGGTTGAGGTGGCCTTGCTTTGCCCGGGCGGTTCGCGCGTCAACGCTACCGCTTCAAGCGCGCCATCTCACCCAGCACCGCACACACCGACCCGGTGTCCTGATCCGCGCGGCCCTGGGCCATCGCCGCATCGTAGAGAATCGCCGAGGTGTTCAGCAGTGGCGTCGGACAGGCCACCGCCCTGGCCATCTCGCCGATGATGTGCATGTCCTTCTGCCAGACCGCGACCTTCATCGTCGCCGGGTACTCGTCTTTCACCATCATCGGGCCGCGCACCTCGAACATGCGCGAGCCACCTGCACCATTGCCGGCCACCTTGAGAATCGCCGCCGGATCCAGTCCCATCTTCATGCCGAACACGAACGCCTCGGCCGCAGCGACGTTGTGAATCGCCACCAGCATGTTGGCCACCGCCTTCATCTTCATGCCGTTGCCGAACGCACCGACATGGTCCTGCTGGCGCGAGAAACCGGCGAACACCGGGCGAAGCGTCTCCGCAGCGGCCAGATCGCCGCTCATGTATACCGACAGATCGCCGGTCACAGCCTGACCGCCAGTGCCAGACAGCGGGCAGTCGAGCATGGTGCAGCCGGCCGCCGCGAGCGCGTCATGGCTGCGCAGCTTGTCTTCGATCGGCAGCGTGGACAACTCGGCGATCGCCAGCCCGCGCCGCGCGGCATCGAGGATGCCGTCTGCGCCCGCGACCACTGCATCGAGCGCGCCCACGCTGGGCAACGACAGCAGCAGCACTTCGGATTTCAATGCCGCTTCCTTCGGCGAGGCGACCAGCGTCACGCCTCTGGCCTTCGCCGCCGCGCGCGCAGCCTCGGAGACATCGAAGCCGAGTACGTTGAACCCGTTCTTGACCAGGTTCCCCGAAATCGCCGAGCCCATGATGCCCAGCCCGATCATCGCCACTGTCTGTGCCATGCTGCCTCCGTGTACGCTGCCGGCCCCGGCAGGTGACCGCAGGGAAGAAACACGAGTCTAACTCGCGGTGGTTCACGCGCAGAGCTATGCGCGTGACGACCTGCTTACCGTGCGGATGCACCCGATGCGCTCGTCCTCGCACCAGCGTGCCTTGCGACAGACCCCAAGTGCCACCGTTGGGTCGGCTCGACCCGACACTGGCCCATACTGCAGCTGCTGCCACGCCGTACTGGAAACTGCATCGCCGATAAATGCGCTACACGAGCGTATCGGGTCACCCGACGTCGATCAGGACAACCCGTCACCGACCTCGACGTTCTCCGCCTTCAGCTCGACCCCGGACGCCTTCGCCTGAAGCAGCAGCAGTTGCGAGAAGTCCTGGTCGTAGCCATGACCGATCAACGTCTGCACCAGGTCACGAGTGACGGTGGTGGTGGGCATCGGCACCTCCAGCGTCTTGGCGGCGTACAGGCCGAGGTCGAGGTCCTTCCTGAGAAGTTCCGGAGTGAAGGTCACATGGAAATCGAGGTTGGTCAGCGCCGGGGTCTTGTACTTGGTGAACGTCGAGCCCATCACGCTCTTGTTCAGGAAATCGAGGAACTGGTGGCGCTTCATGCCCGCCTTCTCTGCGAGCAGCGTGATCTCGCACAGGTTCTGGATCACCACGCCGAGCATCACGTTGTGGCAGATCTTGGCGATGCGGGCGAGTTCGCCCTCGCCGACATAGGACACGCCAGCGCCGACGACGTCCAGATATGGCAACGCCATGTCGAACGCGGCCTGCGGACCGGAAGCGACGATGGTGAGCTTGCCGGCCTTGATCACCTTCGCGTTGCCAGAAACCGGTGCGGCGAGCATCTGCACGCCGTGCGCCAGCAGTTCGGCACGGATCTCCGCCGAGGCTTCCAGCGAGATTGACGTCGAATCGATCACCAGCTTCGGCTTGCCGCCTTTGCTCATCACACCGTTCGGTCCGAACAGCACTTCCTTCACATCGTCACCGGTGGACACCATGGTGAAAATGATGTCGCAGCCCGCCAGATCGGTGAGGCTGTCGACGACCTTCGCGCCGTACTCCTTGAGCGGCTCGGCCTTGGACTGGGTGCGGTTCCACACCGACAGGTCGCAGCCGACCTTGGCAAGGCGCGCGGCCATCGCGTAGCCCATGCGGCCGATGCCGATCCAGCCGAGTTTGAGTTTCTTCAGGTCCGCCTGCGCCATTTCGATTTCCTTGATCAGGTTAAAAAAGGGACGGCGGAACTCACTCCGCCTTGATGTTGGCCGCCTTGATCAGCTTGCCGAACGATTCGATCTCGGCCTTGACCAGCGCGTTCAATTCTTCCGGCGTGCTCGACAGCGCTTCCACGCCGATCGTGGCGAAACGTTCGATCACGTCGGGCGACTTCATGATCTTGACCAGTTCGGCATTGAGCCGGCCGATGACCGGCTGCGGCGTGCCGGCAGGCACGAACAGGCCCGACCAGTTGACCATATCGAAACCGGGCAGCACCGAGGCCATCGTCGGCACCCCGGGCACCAGCGGGCTTTCCTTCGCCGATGTCACTGCCAGCGCACGCAGTCGGCCCGATTTTACTTGCGGCAACGCGGGTGCCATGTCCGACCAGGCCAGCGGAATGTTGCCGGCCACCATGTCCTGCACCACGAGGATCGACCCTTTATAGGTGATTTGCACAATATCGGTCTTGGTCGAGTTCTTGAACTGCTCGGCCGCCAGATGCGCCAACGTGCCGATACCCGAGGAGCCGTAGTTCACCTTGCCGCTGTTGGCCCTGATGAACGGAATCAATTCCTTGATGTGCTTCACCGGGAACGACGGATGCACCACCAGCAGCTGCGGCGAGCGCGCCACCAGCGCGATCGGCGCGAAGTCGCGCAGCGTGTCGTACTGGTACTTCACCAGCAGCGGGTTGATCGAGATCGGGCTCGCATTGCCGACCAGGATCGTATAACCGTCGGGGGCAGTACGCGCTGCTATCTCGGTGCCCACGCTGCCGCCGGCGCCCGGGCGGTTGTCCACCAGCACGGTCTGCCCGAGCACTTCCTGCAACTTGGCGCCGATCACCCGGCCGATCACATCCGAGGTGCCACCAGGCGGGAACGGCGCGATCATGCGAATCGACTTGGCCGGCCAGGCCTGGGCGCGCACCTGGCTCATGCCGAGCGCGAAGGTACCTGCCGCCAACGCGACCGCGGTTACCTTCAAGGCGACTCCGAGTGACGACTTCATGGCTTGATTCATCTGACTCCTTCGTGCCTTGAGGCCGGGTAGATCCCGACCGCCAGGGTTTTGCCTGTCCGCGCCCCTTCAGGCTTCCAGGTCCTGCGTCCACTGTCGCGATTCGATCACTGTTTTCACTTCTTTCAGGAACGCCGCCGAATAGGCGCCGTCGACTGCGCGGTGATCGAAGCACTGTGCCAGCATTCCGACCGGGCGGATCGCGATGCTATCGCCCGCCGGGCCTTCGATCACCACCGGCTTCTTCTGTACGCCGTCAGTGGACAGGATCGCGACCTGCGGCACGTTGACGATTGGCGCGGTGAACGCGGTGCCGAACACGCCGGAATTGGACAGGGTGTAGGTCGCCTCGGACAGATCATCCGGCTTCAGGCGGTTCGCCCGGGTGCGCTGGGCGAGGTCGTTGATCTCGCGTGCGATCTGCGGCAACGACTTGGACGGCACATCCTTCAGCACCGGGACCATCAGGCCGTCGAAGTTCATGTCGACGGCAATGCCGAGGTTGATACGCTTGTGCAGAACCAGCTCATCGCCATCGACACTCGAGTTCAGACGCGGATACTTGCCCAGCGCGATCGATACCGCGCGCGCGATGAACGGCAGGTAGGTGAGGGAAAAGCCCTCGCGCAGCTTCCATGCACTGCCCGCTGCCGTGCGTGCTTCTTCCACCTTGTGAAAATCGACTTCGATCGCCTGCAGTACCGCCGGTACGGTGACCCAGGCGCGCGCCAGGTGCTCGGCGGTGCGCTTGCGGATCGGATTGAGCTTGATTCGCTCGGACGGGCCGGTAGCCGCTGGCGCGTTGGTGATCGGCGCGACTGGCGATGGGACTGGTATCGGGACTGGCGACGTCACCGCCGGCACCGGGCGCACCTGGGCAGGCGTTGCGGGCTGGTCCGGCGCTGCAGCGGGCGCCGCCGCGGGCATGACCGTCGACGCCGCCCCCTTGCGCGACTCGACGAAGGCCAGCATGTCCTCGCGCGTGATCCTGCCATCACGGCCGGTGCCGATCACCTGAGACGGCTCGATGCCATGCTCGGCGGCGAGTTTGCGCACCACCGGGGCCAGACGCAGCATGCTGTCCGACTTCGCTGGCACCGCTGGGACCGGCGCTGCCCAGGCACCGGCCGCTGCAGGGGCGGCGGAGGATGCGGGGGCAGGAACACCTGGTGGCGCGACGACGGCCGCACCGCCCGGCTTCGCCGCGCCGGCCTCGGTGATCACGGCCAGCACAACGCCGACCTTCGCGATCACGCCCTCGGCCACCCTGATCTCGGTGACCACCCCCGCCACTGGCGATGGGATCTCGGTATTGACCTTGTCGGTTTCCACATCGAATAGCGTCTCGTCGGCCCGGATCGGATCGCCGACCTTCTTGTACCACTTGCTGACCGTGCCCTCGACGACCGTCTCGCCAAGCTGCGGCATGATGATTTCCATTGATCCACCCGTGTGTCGTTGCCTGGAACTGCGGCACCTGGAACTGCGGCACCTGGAACTGCCGCATCTGAAAACCGCTGACGTTTCCCCGCTTTGCAGACGACCGTGCCGTCGGTTTCAGTCGATGCGGGTACGTATCGTCTCCACGATGCGCGCAACCGACGGGATCGTTGCATCCTCCAGCGCATCGGCCGCCGGCAGCGGAATATGTGGTGTGGTTATGCGGACGATCGGGCCGTCCAGGTCCCAGAAGCATTCTTCGGTGACGATCGAGGAAATCTCCGCACCCCAGCCACACAGTCTCGGGTTCTCCTCGACGGTCACCAGATGGCCGGTGCGCGCAACTTCGGTGAGGATGGTCTGGGTGTCCAGCGGCACCAGACAGCGCAGGTCGATGACGGTTGCATCGATGCCGTGGTCGCGCTTCAACACCTCGGCTGCATCCATCGCCTTGTGCACCATCGCCGCCAGCGCGACGATCGTGCAGTCGGACCCGCGGCGCAGCACCTTCGCCTTGCCCAGCGGCTCGACATGTTCGCCGTCTGGCACTTCCCCCTTCATCGAATACAGCGACTTCTGCTCGAAGAACACCACCGGATTGCCGTCGCGCACCGCAGCAGCGAGCAGGCCCTTCACGTCGGCGGGAAACGCGGGCGCCACCACCTTCAACCCGGGCACGGTCATCGCCCAGTTCTCCAGCGATTGGGAATGCTGTGCACCGAAGCGCGACCCGGCGCCGTTGGCGGTGCGGATCACCACTGGCATCGTCACCTGGCCGTTGGTCATGTAGCGCATCTTCGCCATCTCGTTGGCGATGATGTCCCAGCACACGGCGAGAAAGTCCGAGAACATGATCTCGGCGATCGGCTTCAGACCGGTCATCGCGGCGCCCATCGCGGCACCCAGGATCGCCTGCTCCGAGATCGGGCAGTCGCGTACCCGCAGCGGGCCGAACTCCTCGAGCAGACCAACGGTGGCCTTGAACACGCCCCCGGCGTGCGCGACATCCTCGCCCAGGAACACCACGTTCGGATCGCGCCGCATCTCCTGCGCGATGCCCGCTGCGACTGCGTCGCGATAGGTCAGTTCCGCCATGCTGTGCTCCCGTCTGCCCATACGTCCTTGTCGATCAGATCGAACGACGGTGGCGGCGAGGCCTTGGCGATTGCAGTCGCCTCGTCGACCCTGCGCTGCGTATCGTCCTCGATGCCTTTAAGGGTGCCCTCCGAGAACCCGAGCCTGAGCAGCCGCTCACGGTAGGTCGGAATCGGGTCGCGCTTGAGCCACTCCTCGAGTTCGCCGGCGGGCCGGTACTTGGCCGGGTCAGCACGCGAATGTCCCGAGTGACGGTAGGTGCGTGCCTCGATCAGCGAGGGGCCACCACCTGCGCGCGCCTTGTCGAGTGCCGCCATCGCGGTCTCGAACATGATGTCGGCGTCATTGCCATCGACCACGATCGAGGGCAGGCCGTAGGCGGATGCACGATCGCCGGCAGGCGCCTCGACCGCGGTCACCGCACCGATCGGGGTGTACTCCATGTAGAAGTTGTTCTCGCAGACGAACACCACCGGCAGCTTCCACACGACGGAGAAATTGAGCGCTTCATGGAAGGCGCCGATGTTGGTGGTGCCATCGCCGAAGAAGCAGACCGACACCTGTTTCGTGCCCCGGTACTGTGCAGACCAGGCGGCACCAGCGGCGATCGGCAGGTGAGCACCGATGATCGCGTAGGAGCCCATCACCCCTTTTTCGACATCGGTCAGGTGCATCGAGCCGCCCTTGCCGGACATCAGGCCGCATTCCCGGCCCATCAGCTCGCCCAGCACACCGGACATCGACGCGCCACGCGCCAGCGTGTGCGCATGGCCCCGATAGGTGCAGAAGGTGTAGTCGTCCGGCTTCATGGCCACACCGAAGCCGGCGGCAATCGCCTCCTGGCCGAGCGACAGGTGGCTGGTGCCCTTGATCAGATTCTGCAGAAACAGATCGAACGCACGCTTCTCGCACATGCGCAGTTCCAGCTGCATCCGGAACAGGTCGAGGCGGGTCTCGCGACCGATCTCGAACTCGGGCTTCTTGGCCTTGGGAATGGCACTCATCAATGATCCTCAGTCAATCGACAGCGGTTGGGCTCAGTACTTGTTAGCTTCGGTAGTTGTTGGCGTCAGTACTTTTTGGCGTCAGTACTTGTTGGCAATAGGCAGTTCCTGCGCCGGGAACAACGAGATGATCTGCGCGCCCTTGGGTGTCAACACCACCTCTTCCTCGATCCTGGCCGCCGACACGCCATCGCTCGCCGGGCAGAAGGTCTCCACCGCGAACACCATGCCGGCCTTGAGCTCGTACGGGTCCTTGAACGAATTCAGGCGCGAGATCAGGGGCCGCTCGTGCAGTCCCAGCCCGAGCCCGTGGCAGAAGTTCAGGCCGAACGCGGACATCTCGGTCTCGAAGCCGATCTCGGTGCACTTGGGGAACGCCTTGGCCACCCGGTCGGTGGTGACACCCGGCTTGAGCATGTCGATCGCGCCGTCCATCCAGTTGCGCGCCTTCTTGTAGGCATCGCGCTGCGCGGTGGTCGCGCTGCCCACCGTGAAGGTGCGGTAGTAGCAGGTGCGATAGCCCATGTACGACTGGATGATGTCGAAGTAGGCCTGATCGCCCGGGCGGATCAGCCGGTCGGTGAAGTTGTGCGGATGCGGACTGCAGCGCTCGCCGGCGATCGCGTTGATCGCCTCGACACAGTCCGAGCCCATCTCGTACAGGCGCTTGGTCGCCATCGCGACCACCTCGTTCTCGCGCACGCCGGGCTTCAACGCCTCGAAGATATCCTGATACACGCCATCGACCATGGAGCTTGCCATGTTGAGCAACGTGATCTCGTCGTGACTCTTGATCTCGCGCGCCGTCAGCATCATCTGCTGACCGTCGACGATCTTCAGCCCGAGCTTCTGCAGCGCGAACAGGAACGGCGGCTCGACCACATCGATGCCAAGCGGCATATCGGCCACGCCATCCTGCTTGAGGATGTCGAAGATCTCTTTCGCCGCTTCATCGAACAGCCCGACCGAAGTATTGATCGCACCGCGCAAGCCGACGTTGCCGGCGAACACGTGGTTGGTGGGCAGCCAGGGGCAGTAGATCCGGTGATGGCGGGCGGCCGATCCGAAATCCCAGATGTAGGGGTCGCCATTGCCGGTCAACAGCGACCAGCGGGTCAGCTTGTCGCGCGCCCATTCGCCGATCACCGTGCTGGTGGTGTAGCGCACGTTGTACTGGTCGAAGCAGAGCATGGCCCCCATGCCGCTTCTGGCAAGCGCGGCCTTGGTGCGGGCGAGCCGGTAGCGGTGCAGCCGCTGGAAGTCGATACGCTCCTCGAAGTCGACCTGCATTCGGCCGGGCGCCTGCAGCGGGCGGTCCCAGCGGTGATCCGGGTCGGGATACTCCATCATGGTGTCGGCGAGCGACTTGCCGCGCTGACCCTTGACCGGGATATCGGCTGTCTTCACCTGCTGCGGTTCGACTTTCTTCTTTTTTGCTGCCATCGGTGCGTCTCCCTGCGTTCTCAGTGGGGTCGTCTAGACCTTCGGTGCGCCAAGATGAGTGGCCATCCAGTCAGCGGTCTGGTCACGGTAGGTGTACCAGTAGTTGTTCACGACATGGTTACCGCCTTCGATGATCGACAGGGTCACCGGACCGGACACCGCCGCGGCGAGCTTTTGCGCCTGATCGACGCCGGTGAGGCGGTCCTTCGTTCCGGCGAGGATGTAGATCGGGCAGGTGATGTTCTTCGCACACTCGGCCAGCGTCACCCGCGCCGCTACCCGGCCTGCCGCTTCCAGATCGCTGCTGCCGGACCGTACACGGAAAGCCTCGACGTTGATCACCGGGCGGCCTTCGAACGTGGTCTTGCGCTGGTAGGCGCCGGACAGCGAGACGCAGGCCTTGATTCGCCGGTCGAACGCTGCAGCACGCGGCGCATAGTACCCACCGAGGGACACGCCCCAGATCCCGACCCGGTTGGCGTCCAGGTCGGTGCGTGTCTCGATCCAGTCGATCACTGCACCGACCGGCTTCTCGAATTCGGGACAGATCGGGAAGTCGTACTCCGCCTCGCCCTGCCCCGGCCCGTCGAACGGCAGCGTCGCGATTCCGCGGGCGAGGAAGCGGTTCTCGTAATCGTCCATCTCCTCCTTGGTCGAATCCAGGCCCATGCACATCACCACCACCGGTGGATTGGCCACGCCTTTGGGCTTGCGCAGGTTGCCGTAGAGCAGCTTGCCCTCGTAGGGCATCGCCACCCGTTCGCCCGGCGGGTCGATCAGCGGCAGTGCCTTGTTGCGGCACGCCACCGCCTTCATGTTGGCGGCCTTCATCTGCGCGAGATCGTTGACGAACAGGAACTTGCCGAAGTGGTGGCAGACCGCGGCACGGGTGAAATGCGCGCCTGCGCTAATACGATAGCCGTCGGCCAGCGCCGTTTCGCCCAGGGCCTCATGCACTTTGGCGCGCTCGCCCCAGGCCGCACACCACTGCTCCCAGGTCTCGCACGCGGCGGTGACCTCGGCGAAGTCGGCCGAAGGCACGCCATTGATGATGAACCTCGGCGACCAGTGATCGATCGCTGACTGCACCCGCGGGTCTCGTGCCATGACTGTCTGCTCCCTGCTCGATACTCAGATTGGCCTGCTTGATAAGCTTGGCGTAGCGCGCCCTTACTTCAAGTCGGGGGCTTGTTCAGCCGTCCAGGGTCTTGAAGTAACCAACCGGATAGCGCTCGCCGGCACCCACGCCAGGACGAAACGCGCCGGACAGGGGCCCCCCCGGCACATAGTCCGGGCGAGCGTTGTAACCCTTCTTGCCCCCGGGCAGATCCAGGTTGCCGAACTTGGAGGCGACGATCGCGTCATCGCGCCGACCACGGATCGCCTCGCCGATCAGCCGCTCATGCCGGCCCTGCTGATAGGCATCCGAGGAATCGAGAAAGTTCACCTCGAGGTCGAGCGCACGGCGCATCGTCGCCACCTGCACCTCGGCATCGCGCTCGCCGAAGCTGGTGGTCGTGCTGCCCATGCCAAGACCGATCGCCGAGGTGCGAAGGCCTTGTCTGCCGAGGGTTCGGGTATGCATCAGGGTTGTCTGTCTGCGCGCGTGTGTATTTGAAGTCGTCTGGGTGAAGTCGTTCGGGTGAAGTCGTCCGGGCCGGTCGTCAGCGTCAGTCGTCAGAGTCAGTCGTCAGCGTCAGTCGTCAGAGTCAGTCGGCCGTGATACCCGCCGCCTTGATGATCGGCGTCCAGCGGGCGATCTCGCTCTTGACGAACTGTCCCAGCTCCTCGGGCGAGGAGGTCACCGCTTCGATGCCCTGCTTGAGCAGCGTCTCGCGCACATCGGGCTGATTGAGGATCTCGGTGATCGCCTGGTGCAGCTTGCGCACCACCGGCTCCGGGGTCTTCGCGGCAGTGAACAATCCGAACCAGAGCTTGGCCTCGAACTGCGGAATTCCGGCCTCGGCCGCGCCTGGGATGTCGGGGGCGCCGATGAAGCGCTTCGGGGTGGATACGACGAGCGGACGCAGCCTTGCCGCACCCCCGGCTTTCAGCTGCGCCGACACAGTGACCGGCGACAGGAAGGCGAGCCCGACCTCGCCCGAGAGCAGGGCAGTCAACGCAGCGCCCGCGCTCTTGTACGGGATATGCTCCATCTCGATACCGGTCACCTTGCTGAACAGTTCCGCAGACAGGTGGCTGATGGTGCCGTTGCCCGCCGAGCCATAGGCAAGCCGCCCTTTCTGCTTCGCGTAGGCGATCAGTTCCTTCACGCTGGTCGCTGGCAGTGAAGTGTTCACCACCAGTGTGGTCACGCCCTGCGCCACCATGGTGATCGGTAGCAGATCGCGCACCGGGTCATAGGACAGTTTCGGGTACAGCGTGACCGCGCTCACCATCGGCCCGGCATGCCCCATCACCAGCGTGTGTCCATCGGGCGTGGCCCTGGCGGCGACCTCGGTGGGAATCGTGCCACCGGCACCGGCACGGTTGTCGACGATCACCGGCTGGCCCCAGCGCTCGGTCAGCTTCTGCCCGACCACGCGCGACAGATAGTCGGCGGTGCTGCCCACGCCCTGGCCCATGATGCGGATCGGGCGAACCGGAAAGTCCTTCGCCGGATCGGCCTGCGCCCAGGCCGACGCGACAATACCAAAACCCGTACCAAAACCCGTACCAGCGCCCGCACCTGCAACCACCAGAATCGCGCCTGCTGCGACCAGCATCGAACGTCCAGCCACTCGCTTCATGACTCTATCCTCCGTGGATTCACCGGACCGGTCGGCTCGTTCGCCGCCAGTCTCTGCTCACTGCCTTCGCTTTCGTTACTCGGCCTTCGCACCCGAGGCGCGGACCACTTTGCCCCAGCGGGCGATCTCCGAGCGGATATGTGCGGCGAACTCGGCCGGGGTGCTGTCCAGCACGTCCATGCCCTGCGCGGCGAGCTTCTGCCGTGTGGCCGGTTCCTGCAGCACCTTGCGTATCTCGGCATTGAGCAGGTTGACGATCGGCTCGGGGGTGCCGCCGGTGGCCGAGAAACCGAACCATGCCGCGATCTCGAAGCCAGGCACTCCGGCTTCCGCGATGGTCGGCGTATCCGGCAGGGTCGGAATGCGTTTCGCATTGGTCACCCCGAGCGAGCGCAGCTTGCCGCCGCGCACCAGTTCGGTGGCGATCGACACGCTGGCGAACGACGCCGAGGTCTCGCCCGAGAGTACCGAGTTCACCGAAAGCGGCGTGCTCTTGTAGGCGACATGGGTAAGTTTCGTCCCGGTGAGCATGCCGAACAGTTCGCCTGCCATATGCTGCGAGGTGCCGGTACCACCGGACGAGTAGGTCAACTCGCCAGGCGCCTTGCGCGCGAGTGCGATGAACTCCTTCACCGATTTCACCGGCAGCGACGGGTGCACGACCAGCATGTTCGGGCTGGATGCCGCCAGGATGATCGGCGCGAAGTCCTTGATCGGGTCGAAGTTGATCTTCGTGTAGAGCGTCGGGTTGATGCCATGCGTGCTGATGGTGGTGAGGAACAGCGTATAGCCATCAGGTGCGGCGCGAGCCGCGAGTTCGGCCGCGACGTTGCCCCCGGCGCCGGGACGATTGTCGGCCAGCACCTGCTGGTTCAGTTGCCTGGACAGACCTTCGGCGACCACCCGGGTGAGGTTGTCACCGGCCGACCCGGGCCCGAGCGTGACCAGGATGCGGATCGGCTTGGTCGGGTACTTCGGTGCCTGCGCCTGCGCCGTGGTGGCCAGGGCCAGCAGGCCGCACGCGATCAGCGCG
>JBBRCD010000076.1:0-20198 GCA_038205245.1 Burkholderiales bacterium | reverse complement strand
AGGCGCTTCGAAGCCCTGCACCGGCCGACTGCTATGCATCGCTACCTCTTGAAGCGATACTGTTCGAGCTTCGCTTCATCGAGCGTGAGGCCCAGTCCAACGACATCGGGCAGCGTGAAGCTGCCATTGGAGATATCCAGTCGGGTCGTCGTCACGGTGTCGGTCATCTTCAGCGGCCCCACGCATTCCAGCCCCGCCAAGACGTTGCTCGATGTCGCAGACAGCATGATCTCCGCCAGCGTGCTCGGATCGAGACCGAAACCATGCCCGATGACACATGGAATGCCGGCTGCCTCGGCAGTAGCCAGCATGCGTGAGGCGTGCATGATGCCGCCCGCCTGCTCGACGCCGAACTTGACGTAATCGGCGGCACCCGCCTTGATGACCGCGACCAGGCTCTCGTGATCGCAGATGGTCTCATCGGCCATGATCGGAATGCCAGCCTGCCTGCGCACCCGCGCCATTCCCTCGATATCGCCCTTCGCGGTCGGCTGCTCGAAGAGCTGCAGGTCGTAGGGCTTGACCAGCTTTGCCAGCTCGAGCGAAGTGTCGGCGTCATAGAGTGCGTTGGCGTCGATGCGTATCTGCATGGCACTGCCGACTGCGGCGCGCACCGCCGCAACGCGGTCAGCATCGGCCTGCACGCCGCTACCCACTTTGACCTTGGTCGACTTGAACCCGGCCTCGAGCCAGCGGACCGCTTCGGCGGCGGCCTCCTCGGGCGGCAACATACCGACCCAACCGTTGAACTGCACCGTCGTGTCCTTGGCACCGCCCAGATAAGTGGCCATGGAAACCCCGTAGAGCTGCGCGGCCAGTTCGATGCAGGCCATTTCCATGCCGGCGCCCGCGTCCGGTTGAGTGGGCACCAGTGCATCGAGCTTCGCGATGATCTGGTGAATGTTCCGGGGATCCAGACCGATGATCGCCGGTGCGATTCGATCGCGCAAAGCCACCATCAATTCTGGCGCAGTGCCCGGTGATTTCGCCTTCGCCGACGGCTCGATGCTGCTGATGCCGACGGTGCCGTCCGAAGCGGTCAAGCGAATGACGCAGCACTTGACCGCCTGCTTCGAGATGCCTGCGCTCGTAAACGTGCCATTGAGCGGCACCTCGACACCGAATACTTCGACTCGCTCGATCGTTGCTTTCATGGACAGCCTCCAGGATCACGGGGAATATGTGAAACGCACCGCGACACAGGGCGCGGCAAAACAGCAGTATGCCCATCCTGCGGCGATATCACACTGCTTGCGGCGCGTGCCAGGTGTTGCATCTCAATGCACCGCCCTGGCGCGCCGGCAACGCTCGATGAACGCGAGCACCTCCGGGGCGCACAAGTCTGCATCGCCCGCTGCGACGTGATGCGAGTCGCCCGCCAACACAAGCAGTTCCGAGCGAAGAATCGTCTGTGTTGCCATTGGCTTTCGTCGTGGCTCCTCAGTTGGCCTCTATCCCGGCCTCGCGGATCACCTTGCCCCACATCTGCACTTCATTGACGATATGCCTGCCGAACTCCTTCGGCGTGCTGCCGAGCAGCTCAGACCCTTCTTTCTCCAATCGGCCACGCAGGTCAGCTTCCCCAAGAACAGCGACGACGTTCTGGTACAGGAACTGAATCACCTGCTGCGGGGTGCGCGCCGGCGCCACCAGACCATACCAGTTACTGACATCGAATCCCGGAATCGTTTCGGCGATCGCCGGTAGATTCGGAAACGCCTGGGCACGCTTGCGCGTGGTCACTGCGATGCCGCGCACGCGTCCTGCCGTGATATGCGGACGCGCGCCCAACGGATTCAGGAACGCCAGCTGGATCTGCCCGGCGACCAGATCCACGATCACCTGGCCGCCGCCTTTGTACGGCACATGCACCATGGTGATGCCCGCCTTCTGCGACAGCAGCGTTCCGGCCAGGTGCTGCATGCCCCCGGTGCCAGAAGACCCGTAATTGAGCGAGTTCGGCTTGGCCTTGGCCAGCGCAATCAGCTCTGGAATAGATTTGACTGGCAACGCATTGGGCACCAGCACTACATAGGGTTGCTCGGTCACCTGCGTGATCGGCGCGAAGTCCTTCGCAAAATCATAGGGCAGGTTTTTCTGCAGATTGCTGCTGGCGGTTGTAGTGCCGGAAATCATTGTGATGGTGTAGCCGTCGGGTGCCGCTTGCGCAGTCATCTCCATGGCGATGCGGCCGCCTGCACCCGGGCGGTTGTCGACCACGAACTGCTGCCCGATACGATCCGACAGCTTTTGCGCAACTGCACGGGCAACCACATCAGTGCCGCCACCGGCAACGAAGGGCACGATCATGCGCACAGGTTTGGCAGGATATTTCGAAGTAGCCGCTGTGGGCCCAGCCCAGGCAACCGCGAAGCACAGTGCTGACAGGGTCACGACTTTCGTCAAGACAATCTCCTCGTGGTGTTCTTTTGATTTCGTGTTTTTCTGATCGGAGCTAAACATCATGATGTTTGCCGACTGCCTTCGATTCGGGCCAGACGACATTCCAGCGAGTGCCTGACATGGGCCCTCGCGACGGTCTCGGCCAGGATTGCATCTCTTGCCCTGATCGCCTTGAGTATCTTCAGGTGCTGCGCATGCGCTGCTCGGGCATGTGGTTCGTCCAGCAGGTTAGAATCGCCCAGCAGCGGAATCAGCGAATAAACAGCAGCGATGGACTTCGTCAGAAACTGATTGCGTGCAGCCTCCATGATGAGGTCGTGAAACTGCCTGTTCAACGGGATCAGCGCAGCGGGATTACGCAGAACCTTGGCCTCGCGCTGCAGGACCTCATGCAAAGCATCGATCTCCGACTCGGTCGCGCGCAGGGCACAGGCCGCCGCCGCCGCAGGCTCCAGCAGTTCGCGAACCTCGAACATCTGGCGCATGTCCTCGACATCGAGACGCATCACCAGCGCACCGCGGAACGGCTGGTTGAGCAGCAGGCCCTCGCTCTGCAGGCGCCTCATGGCCTCCCGCACTGGTGTCCTGCTCATGCCCAGCCAGGCGGCCGCATCAATCTCCGTCAGATGCGCGCCGGTCGGAATCCGGCCTTCCCGGATCGCCTTGCGAATCTCGTCACACGCCACCTCGGCGAGGGAACGCTTCTCACCGCCTGGCGGAACGCGACGGGAGGTGATGCGACTCAATGCAGAAGCGTCGGGGGCGCTGCGGGACGGCCGCTTCGAGCCGCTTCTTGGTGCCATCGGATTGCCTCAGCCCGCGATCACGGCTTCGCCGTTGATCACCGTGCGATGCATGACGCGCGGCTGACTGGCGTCGACCTCGGACCGGTAATGCATCGCACAGCGGTTGTCCCACAGCACCAGGTCGCCGACCTTCCAGTCGTGTTTCCACGCGTACTTGGCTTGCGTGGCATGGCCCCACAGCAGGTCGAGCAACGCTTCGCTGTCGGCATTGGACATGCCGATGATGTAGTTCGATGGCCAATCGCGCCGACGGCCAAGGTAAAGCGCACGCTTGCCAGTAACCGGATGCACCCGCACCAGCGGATGCGCCGGCCCCGGCACCTCTTCCGGTGTCGTCGGCATTTTTACCGTAGGTCTTAGCACGCCCGCACTGTTGCGGCTGGCATCATGAATCTGCGACTTGCCCTTGATTGCCGCTTTCACTTCGTCGGACAGGTCGTCATAAGCGAGGTACTGGTTGTTGAACCAGGTGTCGCCGCCGCCATTGGTCGGAATCACCACTGAATACAGCATGCTGCCTGCGGGCGGCACTTCGACATAGGAATTGTCGCTGTGCCAGACCACTTCGTAGCTGCCCAGCGTACCGTTGTCCTGCACCGGCGCGCCGTTCTCGTCGAGGTTGCTGATCAGCGTCAGATGACTGTGCAGCGGCACCAGCTTGCCGCCGATCCGGTAGCCACCGGCCACCTGGTACTTGCGCGCGGCCGGCTCCTTGGTCACGCCGAACATCCGCGCCGCGACGAGCAGGGACTCATCGGGCAGGCTCTGGCCGCGCCAGTACAGCACGAGGTGATCGGCCCACGCCTGGCGCATCAACTCACGCGTTGAGTCCGGTACCGGCTGCGACAGGTCGATGCCGCGGATTTCGGCGCCCAGCGCCGCGCCTGAGGACACAACCTGGATCTGTTCAGGCTGGTTGACGTTTCGGTTCGATGCACGCTGTGCTGCTTCCATGTTCATCTCCTTGTGGCGGTCTTGCAATGGGATCAGATCATCGCCCGGAAGCCGGCCTTGCGATGGATGCCTCGGCGTATGGCATCGACCGGAACGACATCCACCGGCGCGACGCTGGCAAAATTGATTTCCGTGCCGTAACGCTCGGCCAGCCAGGCCGCCTTCTCCTGGGGCTGGTTCAGCCCCAGTTCGAACAGCAGCAACTCGTTCTTGCCGAGGGCGGCGAGCCGGTCGAGCGAAGTCGGATCGGTATCAAACAGCTCCTGGATCTCGCTGCTTTCCAGATAGATGTGGGAAACACCGATGCTGATGTCGTGATGGATCTGCTCGATGATCTCTTCAACTTCAAAAGGCCTGTCGAGATTCTTGCGGCCCATTTCGGTCATCACCTCGAGGCCCAGCGCCTGCGCCTCGGCCACCAGGTCGTCGCGATGTTTCGGCTCCAGCGGTTCCATGGTGTCTTCGCTCATCTCCACGCCAGCGAAACCCAGGTCGCGCACGGCCTTGAAGTACGCGCTGACCTTGCCCTGCTGCGCGGCCAACTGGAACGGGATGCCACCGGGCAGCACCTTGACGCCAAAACTGTTGTAGAGCGCCACCTTGCGGCGGATCCAGTCTGCGGTCAGCCGGTCGGACAAGCCGACGTGGTCGGTGATCTTGGCGTAATCGATGAGCGGCGCCGCAATCTCCAGCAGATCTTCGGTGACGCGCAGCGGGATGCCGACTTCCGACATCAGCAGCATGCTGTGGCGCCGCGGCTTGGGCGGAATACGCGGCACTTCGATCATCGGAAATGCCATGTGCGCGTAGCAACTGGCGGTGCTACCGGGTTCAGCCATGAAAGAACCTGTTGAAGGAACTGAGCGCATAGTGTATCCACTGTATACAATGTATACAATAGTCTTCCCGCAAGCCCGTTCCTCACTAGGAGCCGCCATGCGTAAAGTTCAAAGCGAGTCGCACAAGCAACCGGCAACGCATTCAACCCTTTCGCGCGCCGAACGTGGTCGCGCCGATCAACACATTGCGCAGAATCGTTTATTTCAAAGCGAACAAGATGGGGACGCAACATACATTGTTCGAACTGAATCGGAAATTTAACGAAGAATTCAGAAACGGCGCACACAACACGCTTCTTGGTAAGGCTTTGGCCGCCGTGCAAAGCCAGTATTTTTGCCAACGACCACCGCAGCTGAGCCGTAGCCGTGAGTGGGTGGTAATTCGTTATCCGCTGAATCGCTAGCGACATTGAAAGGTTTGGAGAGCTCGACGATGGTCACTACATCAACGCCCAAGGCGATATCCCGTTATCGGGTTGGAATAGATATTGGTGGCACTTTTACTGATTTCAGTCTCATCGATAGCATGGAGGGTCGACTTTATTCGGGCAAAACTCTCACGACGACGGAAGAGCCAGAACGCGGTGTAGTCGAAGGCCTGAAGAGTTTTCTGGATGAGTGCAGAATCGCCCCGGCCGAACTCGACGCGGTCATCCATGCCACCACCTTGGTTTCCAATTGCCTCATCGAGCGAAAGGGTGCCGTCACCGGCCTACTGACGACAGAGGGCTTCGCCGACATTGTCGAGATCGGCAGGGAGCTTCGATACGATCTTTACGATCTGTTCCTGCGCTTTCCAGAACCACTTGCCGCGCGCAATCGTCGACTCGGTGTTCGCGAGCGTATCGCGGCCAGCGGAAACGTTTTTCTGGCACTTGACGAAAGCGACCTCATCGAGAAAGCGCGGTTGCTGATTGAAACCCAAGGGGTCGAATCGCTGGCAGTTTGCTTCCTGCATAGCTTCCGAAATCCGGTCCATGAGGAGCGCGCCCAAGCGGTCCTCGAGAGGCTCTACCCGCACATCCCGATCAGCATTTCAGTCGAGGTCGGCCGCGAGATTCGTGAAGTGGAACGCACAAGTACGACGCTGGCCAACGCTTACGTGAAGCCGATCGTTTCGCATTACCTGCATCGCCTTTCCGTTGGGCTTCAAGAAATAGGCGTTACCCCCGAGATTTTCGTCATGCTCAGCAATGCTGGATTCACGAACCTGGAGACTGCACGCAAATACCCGATTCAACTTGTTGCGTCCGGCCCAGCGGCAGGCGTTCAGGTCGCGGCCTATTTCGCAAAGCAGCTCGGCGAAGATCGTGCGCTAGCGTTTGACATGGGCGGAACAACGGCCAAAGGCGGGTTTGTTCGTGATGGTCGCCCCATCATTACCTATGAATCCGAGGTCGCCAGGGAACACCGTTTCAAGAAAGGTAGCGGAATACCGCTCCAGGTTCCTACGATCGACCTGATCGAGGCGGGCGCAGGCGGAGGCAGCATCGCACGGCTGGACCGCTCCGGACTGTTGAAGGTAGGGCCGGAAAGTGCGGGCTCTGCGCCGGGGCCTGCTTGCTACGGCCTGGGGGGTACAGCTCCCACGGTGACCGATGCCGATCTCGTTCTGGGTTACCTCGACCCCGGGTTCTTTCTTGGTGGCCGGATGAAACTTGACCCTGGCGCCGCGCATGTAGCGATCAGCAAGGTCGTTGCCGATCCGCTCGACATCAATGTAGTCGAGGCCGCCTGGGGTATACACGACCTTGTCAACGAAAACATGTCAGCACTCATTCGCACCTATCTTGCCGAACGCGGCGAGGACCCGCGACGGATTTCACTGGTGTGCACCGGCGGTGCGGGTCCTGTTCATGCTTTTCATGTCGCACGAAAGTTGCACATAACACGCCTGATCTGCCCCTTGGGTGCGGGCGTCGCATCAAGCTTGGGATTGTTGACGTCCCCGCCGGCCCTGGAGCGCGTGACATCCAAGTGGACGCGTCTGGACAACGTTCAGTGGAACAACATCAACGAGATGTACGCCGACATGGAAGCTTCCATCATCAACGTGCTGCGTGATCTCGTCGGTCAACACGATCATTTGCATGTTGTGCGCTCAGCCGAAGTGCGATTTATCGGACAGGGATATCAGATGCTGGTCGACGTTCCGGCTGGCCATCTGGACGACACTTCAAGCAGGACGATCGCGGCAAACTTCGATGAAGCCTTCAAGTCACGCTACGGCCGATTGCCGATGCGCGCGGTTGGCCGCGAAGTCCTGAGCTGGCGCGTTTCTGTCCGGGGAAGCCACCCGAAAGTCAACCTGTCCCATGTCACACCGAACGCGGGGGCTTCGGTAATCAAGAGCCGTCGCAGTGCCTATTACGGTAAGCGTTTTGGCAACATTGAAACGCCGGTTTACGATCGTTACGCGCTGACGCCTGGAACCCGCTTTGACGGGCCTGCCCTCATTGAGGAGCGCGAGTCGACATTTGTCATCGGTCCCGCTTCCCACGCCGATGTTCGGGACAACGGCGAACTGTTGGTTACATTGGAGACATTGTGATGGCGCGCGACTTTGATCCTGTCACCACCGAGATTCTCTGGTCTAAGCTCATCTCCCTTCTCGACGAAGCGGCAACTACTTTGGTTAGAGCAGCGTTCTCGCCGGTCATTCGTGAAGCCAACGACTTCGCATGCGTCTTGACGGATCCCGCGGGCTATTCCCTTGGCGAATCGGGCCTTAGCGCACCCTCGTTTCTGAACACGATTCCGATCACCGTTCGCGCCTTCATCGATCGTTTTCCGTTGGACACACTCAAGCCCGGTGACGTAATGCTGACGAATGATCCCTGGCTTGCTTCCGGACATCTGCCCGACGTCACTGTCGCCATGCCGATATTCCATGGCGATAGAATCGTGGCCTTTGCGGGCGTATGCGCGCACATGACGGACATGGGCGGGCGCCAGCGATCGACCGACGCGCGGGAGCTATACGAAGAAGGCTTGCAGATCCCGATCTGCAAATTGCTGGAAGCTCACGAACCGAACGCCTTGGTGTTGAGCTTCATTTCCGAGAACGTTCGTGTACCCCAAGACGTTCTAGGCGACCTGACAGCGGCCACCTCAGCACTCTCGGTATGCCAACACCGGGTAACGGAAATGCTCCGGGAGTACGAGATTGATGATTTCTCTGATCTGGGTCCCGCGATACAGGCCATTTCAGAGAAGTCCATGCGTGAAGCGATTTCCGCCATTCCGGACGGCGAGTACCGTGCAGAAACGCGGGTTGACGGGGTTCACGAAGCGCTTGTTATTCGCTGCGTTTTGCGCATAAGAGGGGACGAGATCGAGATTGACTACACCGGCTCCCCGCCGCGTCAGCCGGTGAGTGTGAACTCTGTCTTCAATTACACCTACGCCTATTCGGTCTACCCGATCAAATGCGTCATCGATCCACAATCGCGCAACAATGCCGGCAGCATCCGCCCCATCACCGTTGTCGCACCAGAGGACAGTATCCTTAACCCGCGCAAGCCTGCGCCGGTGGGCGGTCGCAGCGTGACCGGCAACATGCTGCATGATCCGATTTTCCGCTGCCTCGCACAGGCATTGCCCGACAAGGTACAGGCCAGCAGCTACGGACCAGGTTGGACCCTGACTGTGGGCGGGCGAAGTGCTGACGGACGTAACTTCGCTGGTAATTTTCACAACACGGGCGGACAAGGAGCGTCGGCGCGCCATGACGGCATCTCTTGCGTCCGTTTCCCGTCGAACGTCTGCAACACGCCGATCGAAATGCTGGAGAATTCGGTGCCATTGATGCTCGAAGTCAAGGCGTTGCGAATGGATTCCGGCGGTTCCGGTAGGCGCCGAGGTGGCCTGGGCCAAAAAGTGTCCTACCGGTCGTGTGCAGACACTCCGATGACTATTTCCCTGATCGCGGATCGCACCCGGGATGGCGCGCTAGGATTGTTCGATGGGAATGCTGGCGCGACAGGCAGCGTGCGTGTCAATGGCGCTGCCATGAACGCCAAACTTCAGTTCATGCTCCCTCCGCAGGGGCTGCTAGAGCTCGAAACCCCGGGTGGCGGTGGTTACGAAGACCCGAAACTAAGACCACGGGAGTTAACAGCTCGTGATGTTGCCCTCGGTTACGTCTCTCCCGGCCAGGCCGCAGAAATCTACTTCATCCAGGAGTCCTAGAAATGTTGAAAAAGAAAAACAGGACCGGGTGGCGGCTGTCGTCCTTTGCGATTCTGCTACTGATGCCTATTGGGGCGGTGCTTGCGCAGTCCTACCCGTCGAGGCCAATCCGTATCGTAATACCGTTCCCGGCCAGCGGCCCCTCGGATTTTGCTGCGCGCGTAATGGGCAGCCGCTTGCCAGAACTTCTCGGTCAACCTGTCATCTACGATAACCGCTCTGGCGCGGCCGGGGGCCTGGGTGCGGAAATCGTGGCTAAATCCGCCCCGGACGGTCACACATTGCTGATCGCGAATGTAGGCATGCTGTGTATCGCGCCGCATCTGGGCAAAGTGCCCTACGATCCGGTGAAGGATTTTTCACCCATCACCAACCTCGTCACAACTCCGCAATGGTTGGTGATCCACCCCT
Source organism: Burkholderiales bacterium (assembly GCA_038205245.1). Classification (GTDB taxonomy): domain Bacteria; phylum Pseudomonadota; class Gammaproteobacteria; order Burkholderiales; family CAIKXV01; genus CAIKXV01. Next base: position 10,594 of record JBBRCD010000076.1, on the reverse strand, counting down.
CTATTCCTGCCCGCAACGTCAAGGAACTCATCTCGCTCGCGCGCTCGAAGCCTGACAGCCTCACCTACGCGTCAGCAGGCGTCGGCCAGCAATCTCACCTGACGGGGGAGCTTTTTAACAACATCACTGGCGTGAGAATTCTGCATGTCCCGTACAAGGGTGCCGCACCAGCAGTAACCGACCTCATCGGCGGTCAGGTCGCCATGGCCTTCACGAGCTCGATTGAGAATCTGGCATTCGCGAAAACTGGGCGTCTCCGCATCCTCGCGATCACCAGCAGCGAGCGCTCCCTCGTAACGCCAGACATCCCGACGATGCGACAGGCTGGCGTTAAGGATTTCGAAATTTACAGCTGGAACGGAATCCTTGCCCCATCCGGGACACCACGAGAAATAATCACCCGACTCAATGGCGATTTTGTCAAAGCAATAAAGTCGCCGGATGTGATGGAGCGCGTTTCTGCCCAAGGAAGGTTTGTAGTCGGCGACACTCCAGAGCAGTTTTCGGCCTACATTCAGAAAGAATCGGAAAGGTGGGGAGCGATAATCAAGAAGATTGGCGGCGTGGCGCAGTAGAAACGGTGGCATGGGCGCATTGGAACGGATAGTGGCGCTCACCTGTCCGATGAAGCAGGAATATGGAATCACACCTGCTTTGACATCGGGTTAAAAACTCTGCGCATCTTATGGCACTTTACTTTCGAGATCGAATCCGGAGGTCGACTACAAGTGGACGGGGAATACGCGCCATACCAATCAGAGCATCATTTGCAGCGGAGCCTCGCGCTCGGCTGTGCCGCTGGCAACGGTCAGGCGTACGTCGACCGCCATCCGATCAGCCAGACCATCCGCACCGGGATCGAGACGCTGTTCGGCGACGGGAAGCAACACAGCACGCTCAGGCAGGTGAAGGCTCGCGGGATCGAGCGGGTGGGGTCGGGCGTGACTGCACAACATCACCCCCGACAATCTGCGGCGTATGGCGCGGCTGATTCAATGGCCTGCGACGCTGGCGAAAGGACAGGTAGTTGTTGCGGGAACAACACTGCGAGGTGTATTTTCGTGCGTGATACAGCTGGAATGCGAGAGAGCCTCACTGGATGCGGTCGTGATAGCGTATTCCGCTATCGGAAACGTAGCCACACGAAACAGTGCGTGAGCGGCTGTCCTGGAAGGCGCGGCGCAGGTCAGTGCCAAGACGTTGCGGTCTAACTTTTTGGAGATGCCAAAAATCAACTCTTATGCATTCCGAGCCGGAATCACATTGGGATGTGTGCTGCCTGCGTTCCTTCCCGCCTTCGCGGCATGGGCCGCTTATCCCGAAAGATCCGTCCGTCTCATCGTGCCCTCGCCGCCCGGCGGTGGCAATGACATCATGGCGCGTTTGGCGGGGCAGAAACTAACCGAAGCCTGGGGAAAACAGGTTGTGGTGGACAATCGACCGGGCGCGGGAGGTGCGATCGCGTTCGAAATGGCAGCGCGCTCGGAACCGAATGGCTACACGTTGTTGCTGGGAAGCACGAACTTTACGGTGCTGCCTGATATGACAAAGGTGAACTACCATCCCATCAAGGACTTCGCGCCTGTTTCGCTGATGGCGAAGTCGATGAATATTCTTTTGGTGCATCCCTCTGTGCCAGCGAAGTCGGCGAAGGAGTTGATCGCACTTGCCAGAGCGAGCCCGGGTAAGCTCAACTACGCGACCAGTATTGCGACTTCAGTACATCTCGCGGCCGAGCTATTCAAGGCTGAGGCTAGAGTAGATATCGCGCTTATCCCATACAAGGGTATGGGACCGGCCTTGGTGGATCTGGTCGCAGGCAATGTCGACATGGCGTTCAGTAATCCTGCGGCAGCACAAGCGTATGTGCGATCGGGGCGGCTACGGGCATTGGCCGTAACGGGTGATAAGCGGTCCTCCATACTGCCGGACGTTCCAACGCTGGCTGAGTCGACGATTCCGAAATTCGAAGCGAGTACTTGGTGGGGGATACTGACTCCCGTGGGTACCCCGGCCGCCATTATCACGGAGATCAATCAGAAAATTGCGCGTGCTCTCATGCAGCAAGAAGTCAGGGACGGCGTCGCAGCGCTCGGCGCGGATATTGTCGGAGGACCGCCGGAGCGACTGGCCGAGCACCTGCACGCGGAAATTGTAAAGTGGCGCGAGGTAGTTCGAGTGGCGAACATTCGAATCTAGGCGACGGCCCAGGGGTCGATAAAAGCGATCTGGGTGAACCCCGTTGTCTTTGCGGAACCGCTTACGGCACCGAATGCAACGCCCTTTGGAAGCTGACTGACACAGAGTTCAGTACAAGTTGTTTCATGCCAATCACAGGAGATTGCCGAGATGAGCATAGAGCGCCACGAAGTAACCGAGCACCTCAGCAGGGTAGTCGAACACAACGGCATTGTTTATGTTGCTGGTACCACCGCCACAGATAGATCGGTCGGGATGAAGGAACAGACCGATCAGGTACTCACCAAAATCGACGGCTACCTCGCGAAATGCGGCACGAACAAGTCAAAGCTATTGTCGGCAACGGTCTATATTGCGGATATGGCGCAAAAACCGGCGATGAACGAAGCGTGGAATGCCTGGATAGACAATAAGAATCCGCCGACGCGGGCCTGCGTTGCGGTCGAGCTCGGTAGTCCGAAGACCCTTGTGGAAATCGTCGTCACGGCAGCCAAATAAGGCAACGACTTGGCGTGTTTGTTTGGTGACTCCGATGAGTTCGCCGACAGGACTTTCAAGGGCTCGCGTCATACTCGATTGGCGGCCCGAGAAGATATCCTGGTTGCCTCAGAAGCGTCGGCATAGAGCGCATCGCCAGGACGCCCCGACTGCTTAAGCGTTAGATCCCACATGGCTGTTGGCTTCGCAAAACCGATGTACCGCAGTGATCAATGGAGCCCGCGATGAATAGTGACACTTTAGGTGCTTATAACATTGAAGATCTGCGCCGAATGGCAAGGAGTCGGCTGCCGAGAGGCGTGTTCGAGTATATCGACGGCGGTGCGGAGGATGGAATAGCGCTTCAGCATAACCGCGAGGTCTACAGGTCGCTCAAGATCAAGAACCGCGTTCTGATCGACGTCGCCAAGCGTTCGACTGCGACTGAAATCTTCGGCAAGAAAATTGCGATGCCCTACGGAATCTCACCAACAGCATCGGCGGGACTGACAAGTGAACGCGGCGAAGTGGCGCTCGCCAAAGCAGCAGCGAAAATGGGCGTCCCCTGCACCGCGGCAACCAGTGCGCTGACGCCGATGGAGGAAATATATGAGGCTGCCGGAGGTAATCTCTGGTTCCAGCTATATATGTGGGTGGATGTCAATCTAAGGATGTCTTTTGTCGAGCGTGTGAAGGCCGTCGGATACGAGACCCTTCTTGTCACCGTCGACGGGTCGGTTGGGGCCAATCGCGAGCATGACCGCAGGAACGGATATTCCATGCCACTCAGGTATTCGCCAAAGCTGATTGCGCAAGTTCTAGCCAACCCCGGCTGGTGTTTGCGCGTTCTCGCTCCACAGTATATGAAGCGTGGTGGTTTCAGGAAGGCGAACTATCCGCCCGAGCTCGCAAGTAAGCTCACGGATAAGTTGACCGATCACGAACATACCAAGCCTGACAGCCAATCCTGGGACGATATCAAACGTATCCGTGACATCTGGCCAGGAAACATGCTGGTGAAGGGGCTGCAGAGCCTCGAAGATGCTGTGCTCGCCGTCAAGTACGGTATGGACGGTGTCGTCTTGTCGAACCATGGCGGCCGCTATCTGGATAGTGCGCCCGCGCCGCTCGAGTTGGTGCCGGAAGTACGTCGCGCGGTCGGCGACCGTCTGAAGATCATTATCGACAGCGGTGCGAGACGCGGCTCGGATATCGTCAAGGCTATCGCCGTCGGGGCGGATATGGTCATGTCCGGAAGGCCTACACTCTATGGCTCTGCCGTCGCAGGCGAAGCTGGCGCCTACCGTGCGCTTGAGATTTTCCAGACGGAGACGGACCGCATCATGGCGCAGCTCGGGTTGAACAGTGTCGACGAAATTGGCCCGCACATCTTCTGGAACCCGCCCGACTGGGTGCCAAAACCGAAGCCGCATCGAATTCTTGAAGAGATTACGTCTCGCGCGTCTGGGGCCTGAAGCAGAGGTCGTGCAAAATGAGCTCGTCCTCCGCAAGAGTGCCCGAAGGAGCAAGGTGGCATCCGCCGCAATCGACGGCACATACGATGGAGTCACTGTCGAGCTGGTGTGCGATGACCGCAACTGGCGACAGGAGCGTGGGAAAGGGCACGCCGAAGTCGATTCTCGATTGAGGTTACCCGACAGCGCGCAGCGGACCCAAAGCGAAATCCCCGGGTCCGGCGGCCACGAGTTCGTGCCGTGGAACACCGACGAAACCGGCTGAGGCGCCTGGTGCAGATTGGACGTTGCGACCAAAGCCCTTGGGATGAGGGGCTGTCGCAGCGAAACGACATGACGGAGGGGATTCGATGCGCACGAGTGGCGTTCTACCGTTAGCGATGGCTGCAGCGTTCGCCAGCGATTTGCAAGCGCAGCCGAACGCGCAGCAACGCCCGATTAGGATGATCGTGGCGAACGCGCCAGGCAGCATCAGTGACGTGTTCGGCCGCATCCTGTTCGCACGCATGGCCGAGCAGCTCGGCCAGACCATCGTAGTCGACAATCGCCCTGGCGCCGGCGGCATGCTCGGGGTGGAGCTCGGGGTGCGGGCCGCACCCGACGGCGCCACACTGACGACGGTGACTGCGGCGGCGCTGACTGTGACGCCCCACATTCATCGCAAGATCGGTTTCGATCCGATCAAGGACATCGCGCCGGTTTCCATCTTCGTCAACACGCAGACGGCGCTCTGTGTCAACGCCCAGTTGCCGGTGAAGACGGTGGCGGAGTTCATCGAACTGGCACGGGCGAAGCCGGGCCAGCTGAACATGTCGTCTGCAGGCATCGGCTCCACCAGCCACCTCGGTGGATTGCTGTTCAGCACACTGGCCAAGGTGGAAACCAACCACGTGCCCTACAAGGGCGGAGGCCCGTCGATGGTGGCCGTCGCCCAGGGCGAGGCGCAGTGGTCGCTCGGGCCGCTGGGTGCCGCAGTCCCACACGTGAAGAGCGGACGGATGCGTTGCCTCGCGACTGGAGGCGACCGGCGCTCGGTCGCGATGCCGGAACTTCCGACCATCGCGGATAGCGGCGTTCCCGGCTACCTGTTCACTGGATGGAACGGTGTAATCGCCCCGCGAGGCGTGCCTGCGACGATCATCGCGCGGTTGAATGCGACGATGCGCGAGCAGCTTGCATCGCCCGAACTGCGCGCCCTCTATCTCGCCCAGGGTGAAGAGCCGGCCTATACGACGGCAAACGAGTTCTCCGCGCTGATCCGGAAGGACCTGGAACGCATGGGCCGGCTGGTGAAGGTGGCGGGGCTCAGCGCGGAAAACTGACCGCCGGCGGGCGGGCTGCTAGCCTCGCCAGTTGTCCGCTGCGCCGTGCTTGTCGACGTAAGCTTCCAGGCTTGCCAGCGAGCGCACGGCCGCGTAGCGAACGTTGGCGCCCGCCGGGACGCAGAACCGGTAAGCCTCGCCCTTGGGCACCTGCACGACATCGCCAGGGCGCGCCTGCCGCGCCTCACCGCCGACTTCGGTATCGAGCAGGCCCGAGATCACGTAGACGAACAGCTCATGCGCTGCCTGCCGTTCTCCGGATTCGTGCCCGGGAATCGATTCGATGAACCCGAACCCGAGATAGGTGCCTTCGACCCAGCGCTCGGCGTGGCCTGACGCCGGCGGCGCATCCAGGCCGTCCAGCATCGGGTAATAGCAATTGCCCAGTCCGTCGAGGATGGCCTTGGACTGCTCCGGTGCCTTCTCCCGACCCGGGTACCTGCCAGCCGCGAACTCGCGCCTGACCTCGACGGCGGACAGCGCCTCGTCAGGCAGCGCCTCGTCGGCCGCGGCGCCGATCAGTGTCCACGTGCGGTCCTTGATATACAGGTAGTGCAGGTCGGCAACTTCAGTCGCCTTGAAGCCATGCCGTGCGAAAGGAGGAATGTGCACGAAGGTTCCGGGCGGCACGATCCGGCGATCACGGCCTACCATGCAGTTGATGCTGCCCCTGAGCGGAAACGCCATCAGCTCGTTCGGATGGTAGTGCAGTTCTGACCCCGTTCCGGCCCGTTTGTGCACCAGGCGGAAGTACAGATACCGTCCCTCGATCACCGGGCCCTCCGCTGTGGACAGGTGCGGGTTGAGGTGGTGAGACTCCAGATTTTCGAAACGATGGAAGGACATGCATGTCTCCGGCAGTTGTCGATGCAGGCAGCGACCGTAGCCTGCCGCTCGTGGCATTGTCAACGCTGCGCTGCACCGGGCAATGGACGGTTGGAACCAGGCTGAAGTCTGAGAATCATGTGACTGCTGAAAAGTCGTCGCAAGCCTTGAACGAGCTGACTGCGGCGGAAATCGCTCACGCGGTCAAAGCCGGAACCACCACGCACGAAGCGGTCGCGCGCGCTTGCCTCGAGCGAATCGCGCTGCTCGAGCCCGAAGTCGGCGCGAACGATTTTCTCAATCCCGAGCAGGTGATCGGGCACGCACGCACGCGCGCTCGATCGAGACGGCTTGAGCCAAACTGGTCAGCCTTGGGCGCAGTCACGCTCGATCCACAACGAGACTGCCCCATCACGACCTCTATAAACAACAGGTCTTTAAAGTTCTCTGCATGAATTAAGCGACCACTACCTTCGCACGAGCACATCGACATCGTGCGTGTGGCGTACATTGACAATGCAGCAGCACTCTGCGGTCTGGTCGGTAGTCAGCTGCAGATGATGCTTTCCCCTCTGCACCGATGGCCCGCTGTGCGATACTGGCGAAAAAAGCGGGAGGAGGCTATCGATGATCGAGGTGCGACCGGTGTCGCCGAAGATTGGCGCCGAAATCATTGGCGTCGATGTGCGCGAGCTCGACCCGTCGGCATGGCCGGTTTGCAAGGGTTCGCTGGGCGACCCTGGCGGCACCCGACAGCGATGGGCTGACGCTTGCCTCGAGCCATTGAAGGGCCATCTTCGCTGATCGCAGTGATCCCGCCGCGCCAGCAGCATCGTCAAAGATTGCCCGCGCCCGGCCTGACCGTTACCGTGCTGTCGATGCCCTGCGTTCACTGAAAGGACAAACGATGTCTTTGCTGAAGCCGGTTCACCGACTGGTCGCAGGGACCGATACCACCGGACGCGGTCGTATCCTGTTCAATGGGTCGGCGCCGAACGCGCACCCCTCATCGATGTCGGCCGCGCGTGGTCACACCGACCTTTGGGTCTGGGACGACACGCCGATCACGCTCGCCGGCACTGCGGACGACGGCCAGCGCAGCTATGTGTTTCCCGGCAGCGTGCGCGGTGGGCACCTGCGCGTGGTGCAGAGCGTGGCCCGGCCCGCCAGCTACGACCGGGCGACCGATCGGGAGAACGTACCTGCGCATCCGCCGCGGGTGCGCCCGGGCTGTACCGGCGTATGGGACCGCGGCGGCAACGGGATGTATTCGTCGTCGATGCACAAGACGCAGACGGTGGACTTCGGGCTGATGGTGGAGGGCAGTCGCGAGCTGCTGCTCGACGAAGGTTCGACGCTGCTGCGAACAGGCGATGTCGTCATTCAGGTCGGTGCCTGGCATCAGTGGGGTTACCCGACTGATGCGCGCATGGCGTTCGCGATGATCGGTGCCAACTTCCCGAACGGCAACGGCAATGCGGTAGGCGACAATCGGCCGATGGCGCTGGCCAGTGAACCACCGGGCATCGCACTGACCCGCCGCGTGGTGACCATCGACCGTCCCGATGGCTGCAGCGCAATCGTGAGCGATGGGCCCTGCCCCGACGTGTTGCTCGACCCGGCGCGCCCCGGCTTTGCATCACAGCGCATGTGGCTGGTCGAGCGCTGCCCGGCGCCGATCGTCCATGAAACCCTCCACCTGCCGCGCACGTTGGAGCCTCGCAACGGCGGCTCGCTGCTGCTGGTCGATATCCTGCCGCCAGATCAACCCTGGATGGCGGGCGTGGGCGAGTCAGAAGCCCGTCGCTGGTTCGAGCGGTCTGGGTCGCCCGCCGCCTGCGCCTGGCGCCCCGATGCACCTCACCCCTACATGAAGCACACCCGCACCTTCGATTACTGCGTGGTGATGGAAGGGGAGGCCACGTTGCTGATGGACGATCACGCGCTGACCATGCGCACCGGTCAAGTCGCCTTGCTGAAGGGTGTTCGCTACGCGTGGAGCAATCGCAGCAACGCCCGCGCGGTGGTGGCGAGCACGATCATCGAAGGCTGTTGAATACAGGCCGGCCACCCGGCCGGCACTGAAAGCCCCTGGTCCCGACCGCCCACATGAGTTCACCTGCCAGCGATTCCCGGCTCACCGACGGCAACGGCAATCCACTGCTGTCGCCGCTTGCAGTGCTCGAGCGCTATACCGCGCACGATGGCACGCTTGCCAGCGCCTTTGCCAGTCGGATGCGCGCTGACCCGGACCGCCTGTTCATGCGCTGCGGCGAACGCCGCTGGACCTGGCAGCAGGCAGGCGCGGCGATCGAGCGGGTCGCCTGTGCGCTGCACGCGCGTGGCGTGCGGCACGGCGATCGGGTCGCGGTAGTGGGCCGCAACAGTGACGGCCATGTGCTGATGCTGTTTGCGCTGGCGCGGCTGGGCGCCATCGACGTACCAGTGAATCCGGATTTCAGCGTGCGGGAAGCACGCTACGTGCTGGACCATGCCGAGGTGTGCGGTGTCGTGTGCAGCGAGGAAACTCTCGCCGTTGCGCGCGCGGCCAGCGAAGGACTCACCCAGCCGCCTTGGTTCCTGCTGCTCGAGCAGCCGGGAGACGACCTCGACGGCCTGCTCCGGATTGCCAGCGCGACCGACCCGCAACACGTCGATACCGCGTTGCCACCACCCGCCGGCGCGGCCGATACCTGCCTGATCGTCTACACCTCCGGCACCACCGGATTTCCCAAGGGCGCGATGCACAGTCAGCGCAGCTTCGTCACCGGTGGTGAAGCGTTCGTGCAAAGGGTTCATCTGCAGCCCGACGACCGGGTGATGATCGTACTACCGCTGTTCCACATCAACGCCACGTTCTATTCGGTTGCCGGCACACTGGCCGCCGGCTGCAGCATGGCCATCGTGCCCCGGTTCTCGGCCTCCACCTTCTGGTCGACCGCCTGTGAGGTGGAAGCGACCGAGGTCAACATCATCGAAGCCATCGGCACCATTCTGGTCAACCGTCCGCGCGCCGAGTTTCGACCCGAGCACCGCCTGCGCGCGATGTACGGCGTGCGTGGCCCGGTGGAGCCGGCGTTTCGCAACGAGTTCAAGGTAGCGCATCTGGTCGGTGGCTACGGCATGACCGAGATTCCGGGCGTGACCTGCAACCCGATCACCGGGCCGCGCAAGGTCGGCAGCATGGGGCAGATCGGGCGGCATCCGGACCCAGCCCTGCCTTGGGCACAGTGCCGGGTGGTCAACGAGCATGGCGAGGATGCGCTGGCCGATGATCGCGGTGAGTTCGGGGGGGAGGTCAGTGGCGAAGTCAGCGGCGAGTTGTGGGTGAAGACACCAATCGTCATGCAAGGCTACTACCGGGATGAAGCGCAGACCCGCGACGCGTTTGTCGATGGATGGTTTCGCACTGGCGACATGGTTCGCCGGGATGCCGACGGCTTCTATTTCTTCGTCTGCCGGATCAAGGACATCATCCGTCGCCGCGGCGAGAACATCGCCGGAGCCGAACTCGATCGGGTGATCGGCGAGCATCCGGCGGTGCACGAGGCCGCCGCCATCGCAGTGCCCGCGGAACTGGGCGAGGACGATATCCTGGTCGCCATCGCACTCAAGCCTGGTGCCACCGCGCTGGCAAGTGATATCGCGCAATGGGCGCGCGAGCGGCTGGCGCCACAGAAGGTGCCGCGCTATGTGCTGTTCGTGCCCGAGTTGCCGCACACGCCGACGCACAAGGTGGCCAAGGCGGTGCTCAAGGCTGATGTGACGCTGCGCTCGCGCGCGGTCGATCTGCGCTCATGATGACCTGGCGCGCGGTTCCCCTGCTTGCGCTGTCGACACTGCTGGCGGCGGGTGCGGGCTGCGCCATTGCGCAGCCCCAAAGCGCGGCGTTTCCAAGCAAACCGATGCGCCTTATCCTGCCCTATCCGCCAGGTGGTGGCACCGACTTTATCGCGCGCCCGCTCGCGCAGCGGCTGTCCGATCAGCTGCACCAACCGGTGGTGGTGGACAACCGCGGCGGTGCCAATGGCAACATCGGCATGGAACTGGCCGCCAAGGCGGCACCCGACGGTCACACGCTGGTGCTGGCACTCTCCGCCCAGCTCGCGATCAATCCGGCGCTCTATGAGCGACTTCCCTACGACCCGGTGCGCGACTTCGAACCAGTGACCCTGCTCGGTACCAACGCCTACGTGCTGCTGGTGCATCCTTCGTTGCCGGTGAAGAATGTGAAAGAGCTGTTCGCACTGGCGCGACAGCGTCCCGGCCAGCTCGCTTACGGCTCGGCCGGCAATG
>JBBRCD010000075.1:0-20388 GCA_038205245.1 Burkholderiales bacterium | reverse complement strand
GGTGCACACTTCGTGCGGCCAGAGCAATTGCGACGGCAGCAAACGTCGCCAGCGGGGAGGCCCGGACCCCGCAAAACGCCTCAACCCCGCATTCAGCCGTGCAGTACGCTACGGGCCAGTGCTGCAGCCGCCTCGGCGGTGAAGCCGAAATGCTTGAACAACTGGCCGCCGGGCGCCGATTCGCCGAACCGGTCCAGCCCGAGTACCGCGCCACGGCGGTCATCGACCGCGCCGACATACTTGCGCCAGTAGTCGGTAACGCCGGCCTCCAGAGCGACCCGTGGCACCCCGGGCGGCAGCACGCCAGTCCGCCAGGCGGCATCCTGGGCGTCGAACAGCGCAGTGCAGGGCATCGACACCACCCGGGCGGCAACCCCTTCCGCAGCGAGCAGGGCGCGCGCGGCCATCGCGATGGCGACCTCGGACCCGGTCGCAATCAGCACCACCGCCAGCTTGCCGGTGTCGGCGTCAGCCAGCACATAGCCCCCGCGGGCGATCGCCGCCAGTTGCGCTGCGTCGCGCGGCTGCGGCGGCAAGCCCTGGCGCGACAGCGCGAATGCCGTCGGGCCGTTGCGGCGGCTCAGTGCCGACTGCCAGGCCACCGCCGTTTCCGCCCCGTCGCATGGGCGCCAGAGCTGCAGGTTCGGGATCAGCCGCAGCGCAGATACATGCTCTACTGGCTGATGGGTCGGACCGTCCTCGCCCAGCCCGATCGAATCATGGGTGAACACGAACAGATTGCGCAGACCCATGAGCGCCGCCATCCGGATCGCGTTGCGCGAATAGTCGGCGAAGGTGAGAAAGGTTCCGGTCTCCGGAATGTAGCCGCCATGCAGGGCAACCCCACTGGTGATCGCAGCCATCGCGAACTCGCGAACACCGAAATTGATGATGTTGCCTCGCAGGGCACCGTCTGCCTGGGGCAGTGCGACCCGGCTGCCGGACCAGTCGGTGAACACGCTGCCCATCAGGTCGGCCGAGCCGCCGAGCAGTTCCGGCAGGTGCGGTGCAAGCAGGTTCAGGGTGTTCTGTGAAGCCTTGCGGGTGGCGAAGGCCTCGGGTTTCGCCTGTGCGGCAGCGATGGCAGCCTCGCTGCGCGCAGCGAAATCAGCGGGCAGATCGCCAGCCATCCGCCGGGCGAACTCGCCAGCGAGTTCAGGATGCGCCTTGGCATAGGCTTGATAGCGCTCTCGCCAGGCATGGTGCGCGGTCGCTCCGTGCGCACGAGCGTCCCAGGCCGCCCTGATGTCATCCGGAATCTCGAATGGCGGATAGTTCCAGCCGAGCATCTGGCGCGCAGCCGCCACCTCTTTCTCGCCCAGTGCCGCACCGTGTGTTTCAGCCGTGCCCTCCTTGGTCGGCGCACCCTTGCCAATCACGGTGCGACAGCAGATGAGCGTGGGCTGACTGGCGCCTGGGCCCGATGGCTCGCGCGCCAAGTTGATCGCGCGCTCGATCGCCACCGGGTCATGACCGTCAACCGCCTGAATCACCAGCCAGCCGTAGGCTTCGAAGCGTGCGGGCGTGTCGTCGGTGAACCAGCCAGTGACCTCACCATCGATCGAGATGCCATTGTCATCGTAGAACGCGATCAGTTTTCCCAGCTTCAGCGTGCCGGCGAGCGAGCAGGCTTCGTGCGAGATGCCTTCCATCAGGCAGCCATCGCCCAGGAACACGTAGGTATGGTGATCCACGATCGCATGCCCGGGCCGGTTGAACTCGGCGGCGAGCAGCGCCTCGGCCAGCGCCATGCCGACCGCGTTGGCCAGCCCCTGGCCGAGGGGCCCGGTGGTGGTCTCCACGCCGGGAGTGACGCCGTACTCAGGATGCCCGGGCGTCTTCGAACCCAGTTGCCGGAATGCGGCCAGCTCTGCCATCGGCAGGTCGTAGCCCGTCAGATTGAGCAACGCATAAAGCAGCATCGAGCCGTGGCCGTTGGACAGCACAAACCGGTCACGATCGGCCCAGTGCGGGTCAGCCGGATCATGCTTCAGGTACTGGCGCCAGAGCACCTCGGCGATATCGGCCATGCCCATCGGCATGCCCGGATGGCCGGAATTGGCTTTCTGCACCGCGTCCATGGACAGAGCGCGGATCGCGTTGGCAAGTTCGGTGCGAGTAGGCATGCGGAGGACTCGAAGAGACTGTGGCGAAGTAGCAGATACAAGTCCCTGATTATCCCGCATCGAGAGCCAGCGCGCGCTCAGCGTGGTCCGCGCGCGACGAGCGGCCTGCTGCCGCCTACTCTTCGGCCCGCCGGGTGCGAATACCCAGCTGCTTTATCTTGCGATAGAGGTGGGTGCGTTCCAGGCCGACCTTGTCGGCCACGCGGCTCATGTTGCCGCCTTCGAGCGCAATATGGTGTTCCAGATAGGACTTCTCGAACGCATCGCGCGCTTCGCGCAACGGCGCATCGAACCTGAGCGAGGCCGCCGGGTTGGGCGCAACCACGACGCTGACCTCGGGCTCCTGCTGGACCACCAGTCGTGCCACATCCTGTGCCGTGATCTCGCTGCCAAGCGAGGTGATGGCAAGCGAGCGCACCACCTGCTCCAGTTGCAGCAGATTGCCCGGCCAGTCGAAGTTGCGCAGCGCATTGAGCGCCGCGGTATCGAAGCTGCGCGCCGGACTTTCCTTGGCCTCGATGATGCGGGTCAGCAGCAGGTTGCTCAGCTCCGGCACATCTTCCCGGTGCTCACGCAATGGCGGCACCTGCAGTGTGATCGATGCAGCCTCCAGGAGCTTGGGCTCGGCAGCGCCACTGGCAACCAGATCGGACAATTCTCGGTGACTGGTGATCACCACCCGCGCGCGGTGGCGGTCAGCCCGACCGATCACCAGCGCAAGACCCTTCTGCTCGGCACGCGACAGCTGGGACAGTGAAGGCACGAACAGCACACCCTCATTCGCGCTCGCTGCGAGGTCGAGCGGCGCGCTGGTGAGCAGGCGCGAATCCTCGACCGTCACCCACGGCGTGTTCGGCACATGCAGGTACTGCGCGCACAGGTCGGCCCGGCAACCGGCCTCGGCCACCAGTACCAGCGAGCTGCGCGAGGCGCGAAGCTGGGCAAGCCGCTGCTTGAGCTCGGCCATCACCGGCGAGCGGCCCAGGCTGTCCAGCGACAGTTCCGGCAGCGGTGCTGCTTCCGCGCGGCGCAGCACACGCACCACCGTCGACAGCAGCTTTTGCAGCGCGATCGGCTTCTCGAGGAAATCCGAGGCGCCGAGCTTGGTCGACTCGACCGCCGTGTCGATGGTGGCGTGGCCGGACATCATCACCACCGGCATGGTCAACTGCCCGGCGCGCGCCCACTCCTTCAGCAGCGATATGCCATCGGTGTCCGGCATCCAGATGTCGAGCAACACCAGATCCGGTCGCGCCCGGGCGCGCTCGCGCCGGGCCTGGTCGCCATTCTCGGCGAGCCGGACGCTATAACCTTCGTCGCGCAAGATCTCCGAAAGCAGCTCACGGATGCCGACCTCGTCATCGACCACCAGAATGTCGCTCATGCCGCGACACTCAGCCCATTCGGGTCGCTGCGCACAGCGGCCACCGGCACAGTGAAACTCACCCGCGCCCCATGGGGTTGGGCGTTGCCCACCTCGATCGTTCCACGATGTTCCTCGATGATCTTCTTCACGATGGCCAGACCGAGTCCGGTGCCCTTGGGCTTGCTTGTGACATAGGGTTCGAACACACGCTCCAGCATCGATGGCTGAAACCCGCAACCGTTGTCGATGACCGACAGGCGCACGCAGGTCCGTTGCCCGCTGGCAGCAGGGGCCAGTTCAGTCCGGATGGTTATTCTAGGCGCTGCCGCCTCGCTCAGCGCATCCTGAGCATTCTGAACCAGATTGTGCAGTACTTGCCGCAACTGGGTCGGACTGCCCATGACCTTGGGCAGCCCGGGCGAGAGCTCGGCGTCGATCGTGGTCGATGCAGGTCCGGACTCGTACAGGCCGAGCACCTCGCGCGCGAGCTGGTTCAGGTCGATTTCGCTGGTTTCGGTCTCCGGCTTGCTGCGCGCGTACTCAGAGAACGCATCGACCATGCGCTTGAGCGCGGCCACCTGGTTGACGATGGTCTGGGTCGATCGCTCCAGCATCTGCGCGTCGTTGGGTTCAAGCTTGGAAGCAAGCTTGTGATGCAGCCGCTCGGCCGACAGCTGGATAGGCGTAAGCGGGTTCTTGATCTCGTGGGCCAGCCGCCGGGCGACCTCACCCCACGCCGCATCCCGCTGCGCCTGGATCAGGCCGGTGACGTCATCGAACACCACGACATAACCGGCATCGGCGTTACGCTCGCGATCGACCTTCAGTTCCGAGCCACGCAGCAGCAACATCCTGCGCGCGCCCTTGGCGGTGTACTCGACCTGCCCCTCCCAGGCACGGTCGCTGGCTTCCTGGTCGTGCTCGATGAACCGGGCATGCACCTCGGCACCCAGCTTGGCCAGCGGTGAGGTGCCGGGGTCATCGCTGGTCAGCGCCCGCCCGAGGAAATCGCCCAGAGAGACACCGAGAATGTCGCTTGCGCTTCGGTTCGCCGCACGCAGGCAGAACTGCGCATCGAAGGACATCACGCCGGAGGACAAGTTACCCAGAACGCTCTCGAGGTAGGCCTTGGCGGTCTCGATCTCGGTCTGGGTGCGCTGATTGGCGGCGCGCGCGTCGCCCAGCTGCCGGGTCATTGCATTGAACGAACCGGTAAGTACCCCCAGTTCGTCCCCACTGCTTACCGTTGCGCGCTGGCTGAAGTCGCCGCGCGCCACGGCCGCCGTACCTTCGGCGAGGATAGACAGCGGCGAAGCGAGCTGCTCGGAAAGGAAGATGGCCAGCGCAAACGAGCCGAGCAACCCGAGCAGCAGGGTGAGCGTGAGCGTCAGCCCGTACAGCTGTTTCAAACCGACCCGGGACAGAAGCAGCTCCTGGTAGTCGCGATAGCCCGACTGCACCACCTCGGCGGCGGCTGCCATTTGGGGCGGCACCTGCTGCAGCACTTGCAACACCCTGATGTCTTCGGTCAGGGACAGCGTGTTCACCGGCACCACCACCCGCAGATAGAGGCCCTTGTCCGGCAGCGATTCGATCGAGGAATAGGCCTGCTGAGCACGCACCTGGCGCAGCAGGGCACTGACCGACAGCTCGGGGATCGCCGCGATCCCGCTGCCCGACACCGCAAGCACGCTGCCGCGCGGGCTGAACAGCGCCGCCTCCGCCACCTGGTTCCGGTCGCGCAGCGCGTTGAGCGCGCCCGGCTGCTGCGCGGGTGGGCGCTCCGCCAGGGCAACCGCCATCGCCTCGGCGCGGGACGACAGATCGCGCAGCGCGGTGTCGAGCGTCGAGCGGCCAAGCGCAACCCCACCTTCAAGCGCCTTGTCGATCTTCACATCGAACCACGACTCGATGCTGCGCGCCATGAACTGCACGCTCACCGCGTAGACGAGCGCGCCCGGCAGCACCGCTACCAGCGAGAAGAAAATGGCCAGCTTGAGCGCCAGCTTGGAGCCGAACACGCCTGCCTTGAGCTTGCGGCGAAGTCCCCAAAGCTGGAAAGAGATCACCGCCACCATGGCGAGCACCAGTCCGGCATTCAGCGCCAGCAGCAGACGATAGTGACTGGCAAACAGCTGGCTGTTGGCAGTGGCAGTAGACAACAGGAACAGCATGACTGCCGCGAACCCGACCAGCAGCACCACTGCGTACTTGAAGCGGCGTGAAGCGAACCAGGCGGCGGACTGTGCTGTATCGCTGTTCACGGTCAGGGCGCTACCGTGAACCGGAACCAGTCGGAGGCGAGGTTCCAGTCGCGCGAGCCGAACGGCGCCGCCTGAAACGGTCGCGGCAGCTGCGACAGATCCAGGCGCAGGCGCACCGTCGCGCTGTAAGTGTTGCCACGAGTCAGCGCTGAGGCTGGCAGCACTGGCCGGCGTCTCACCCGCCCAAGAACGGACAGCGCCTCTTCCAGAGTGGCGAAGTTCTGGAACAGGGTACCTGCCGACAACCGGTATTGGCGGGTCAGGATGTTGTAGCCGAGTCGGTAGGTCTGGGTGACAACACCGCTGCGTTGATCGAACCAGTACCAGCGTGGTCGATTGACCTCGAGTTCCAGCACGAAGAAGAGCGTGATGCCCTTGGACAGGGCTTCTTCAACCGGCGAGGGCAGGGTGACATCGAAATCAGCCGATAGCAGCCAGCCTTCCTCGGACGCGTCCAGCGAAGCGGTGCGCGCGAGGATCGCGTCGGCGCGAGCCGGAGCCGTCGACAATGCAATGCATGCCACAAGCGCGAGGGCAAAGACGCTGGCCAGCGGTCGCCCGAGCACACCGAAGCGCCAGAGCACGCCGAAGCGCCAGAGCACGCAGCGGCGCCAGTCAATGCTTGGTGAGTAGCGCGTAGTAGAACCCATCATGATCGGCATCGGGCAGCAGGCGCAGGACGGAGTCGGAGTCGGAGTCGGGGTCGCCGACCGGGCCGGCACCCTGGTCGCCCGCGGACCGGTTTGCCTGCAGCGTGCAGGATACCCGACGCGCGCTCGGCTGGTCGGTCAGAAAACGCGCCAGTACCTGGTCGTTCTCCGCCGCAAACACCGAACATGTGCAATAGAGGAGCCGACCGCCCGGCGCAAGCAGCGGCCAGAGGGCATCGAGCAGCCTGCCCTGCTGTGCGGCGAAGCGCGCAAGGTCATCTTCCCGCCGCAACCACTTGATGTCCGGATGCCGGCGTACGACGCCGGAGCCTGAACAAGGCGCATCGAGCAGGATACGCTCGAAGGCGCGACCATCCCACCATGCCGCGACATGGGCAGCATCGACCGCTCGCAGCGTCGTGCGCCGCCCCGGTCCTGCGGCCGCTTCTGCTGAGCCCGGGCCGGCCTGCAGCGGAGTGTCCAGTCCCATACGCGCCAGGTTCGATTCAACCCGGGCCAGACGAACCCGATCGCTATCCAGAGCAACCAGGTCGATGTCGGCCAACTCGAGCAGGTGGGTGGTCTTGCCTCCCGGCGCAGCACAGGCATCCAGTACATGGTCACCGTCGCGTGGCGCGAGCAGCGGTGCTGCCAGTTGCGCGCCCGCGTCCTGCACGCTGAACCAGCCCTCGGCGAACCCGGGCAAGGATTCGACCGGCTGTGCACGCGCAAGACGAACACAGTGGTCCAGCGCCTGCGCTGTGACCAGGGGCCCTGCCGGCTCACCCGCGGCCGCAGTCGGCGGCCCGACTGCGATTGAGGTCAGCGGCCGGGCCTCGATTCCCCGCTCGGCGCAGGCCGCGATGAACGCCTGTACGGTCGTGCACCGTCGGTTGACGCGGACGGTAAAGGGCGGATGTGTGTTGCCGACATCGAGCACCGACTGCCACTGCTCGGGATAGTCTCGGCGCAGCCGATCGATCCACCAGGGCGGATAGGAGTAGCGGGCGCCATCGCTGGATCGGGCGATGACATCCATCTCGGCCACGCGCCGAAGCGCACCGCGCAATACCGCATTGACCAGCCCCCGTGCACGGGGGCTGCCCAGTGCTGGACAGGTCTCGACCGCCCCGTCGACGACCGCGTAGGGGGCTGCGCGGGTATGGCGAAGCTGGTAGAGCGCGACCCAGACCAGGGCCTGTAACAGCGGCTCGGTGATCGGGCGATCGAGCAGCGCGCTAGCGATAGCGCGCAATTCGCCCAGGAATCGCAGCGTGCCGTAGCACAGGTCCTGCAGCTGACCGCGGTCAGCTGGCTCGAGCCGGGGGGCAGCCGCCAGAGCAACCACCAGTTCGGCCGTCAGGCTGCGTCCGGCGAGAACGCCTGCGATCGCCCGCGCGGCGCGCGCCTGGACGTCCTGCATCAACCAGTGGCTCCGTCCACGACGCCGGTACCCGGATCGAGTCGACTGCCGATCGCCAGGGCTGGATGCGCGCGGGCGAAGGCGAGCGCGTCCTGGCGCCGCCCACCAGCGCGCTGCAGTGAATGCAGCCAGAGGACGCCTTCTCCGCAGGCGACACCGATTCCGCGCTGATCATCGATTTCTATAATTTGGCCGGGAGAGTGAATGTGAGCACACGCTTCACTACGCACTCCACCACGCACTTCACTAAGCGCCTCACATCTGGCGGACCACACCTTGAGCAACTGCCCGCCGATCAGGCAGAACGCGCCAGGCACAGGATCGAATGCGCGAATCTGGCGTTCAATCTGCGAAGCGCTCTGGCTGAAGTCGATCGCGGCCTCTCGCTTGTTGATCTTGTGCGCGTAAGTCACCCCGCCAGCCGGCTGCGCCTCGGGCCCTCCAGGCTGATCCAGCGACGCCAGGGTGTCAGCGATCATCCTGGCGCCCAGCCGCGCGAGACGGTCGAGCAGGCTGCCGGCAGTGTCGGTCGGGTCGATCAACAGTGCGCTGCGGCGCCAGACCGGGCCGGTATCCAACCCGGCATCCATCTGCATGATGCTGACACCGGTCTCGATATCGCCGGCGAGCAGCGCGCGCTGGACCGGCGCCGCGCCGCGCCAGCGAGGCAGGAGGGAAGCATGAATGTTCAGGCAGCCGCGCGACGGAATCGTCAGCACTTCGGGCGGCAGCAGAAGACCATAAGCGGCGACCACCATTGCCTCAGGGGCGAGCGCGGCCAGCATCGCCTGCGCCGCGGGATCGCGCAGCGTCTGCGGCTGCGCCACCTGCAGGCCTCGCAAATGCGCCAGCTGCTTGACCGCGCTGGCGGTCATGCGCAGGCCGCGCCCGGCCGGTCGATCCGGCTGGGTAAGCACGACGGCGATGTCATGCCCGGCATCTGTCAGGGTGGCCAGGGCAGCCGCAGCAAACGCCGGGGTCCCGGCAAAAATCAGGCGCATAGGGTCATCTGTGTGGGCTCCAAGGCAGGCTTTCCGGTGCTGCGGCGCTCAAGCGCAGGCCGGATCGCGCCGCTAGTGGACCCAGGCTAGAGCGTCTTCAGCTGCTGCTTGCGCATGCGGCTCGCGATCCGGTTGCGCTTCAACCGGGACAGATGCTCCACGAACACGATTCCCCTGAGATGATCCATTTCATGCTGAACGCAGACCGCGAGCAAACCCTCCGCCCTCAACCTGAACGGCGTGCCCTGCAGATCCAGGGCCTGAACGACTACCCAGGCCGGCCGCTCGACATCGTCGAAGATGCCGGGGACGGACAAACAGCCTTCTTCGTTGCCGACCTGCTCGGTGGCAACCTCGACGATCCGTGGATTGATCAGGACGAGCAACTGATCGCGGGTTTCAGACACGTCGATGACGATCAGTTGGCGGTGGACGTCGACCTGGGTGGCGGCCAAACCGACACCGGGTGCTTCGTACATCGTCTCAGCCATCTCGGCAGCCACACAGCGCACCTCGTCGTCGACTTCAGCGATCGGCGCAGCGATCTTGTTCAGGCGGGGATCGGGATAGTGGAGGATCGGGAGCAGGGCCATAAATGCTTGCCAATTTAATGGATTACCCGCACAATCTCATGCAAGGTTTTAACTTCCGGAAAGGTTCCGGGGCGTGTCTCCGGAGATGCTGCCGGGAACATTCAGCCGGAGCCCCCCGGGAAAATAGCAGCCTTCGGCAGGCAGCTCCCGCCGCAGGCCAGAGTCCAAACGCCACCGCGACGCGGTGCGGGAGACGACTGCCGTGAGCCAGCTTATGACCCAGCCCATGCCCTACCCGACACTGCGCAGCGCCATTATATCGGTCGCGCTGGCGTTCGCCCTGCCATCGATGCTCAACTCGGCAGTCGCGCAGCCTGTCCAGCAGGAGTCGAGGTGGCCGATGCCAGCCCCGCCGCAGTCTGAGGCGCCCCGCGCGCCCGGCACCACCAAGCCTGGGACTGCGATCGCGACCGCGAACCCTGCGCTTCGTGACGATGCACCAGACCGCTATGTGGTGGTGCCGGGCGACACCTTGTGGGCGATTTCCGGCCGTTTCCTGAAAGATCCGTGGCGCTGGGGCGAGCTGTGGAGCATGAACAAAGAGCAGATCCGCAATCCGCACAGGATCTTCCCGGGCGACGTGGTGGTGATCAACCGACGCGCCGCACCTGGCGAGCCGGTGGCGCAACTGATTCAGGCTGAACAGGTAGTACGGCTGTCGCCCAACGTGCGCATCGAGCCGATCGGGCCCAAGGCGATCCCGGCCATTCCGCCGCAGAAGATCGAGCCATTCCTGGTCAGACCGTTCATCGTCACCGATGAGCAGATAACGAGTGCCGCCACGATCGTCGAAACCCAGGAGAACCGGGTCGTCATCGGCGCCGGCAATGTCGCCTATGTGCGCGGCCTGGACGAGAAACTGGGTCGTAACTTTCAGGTATTCCGCCCGGGCCCGTTGCTGATCGATCCGGACACCAAGCGGCCGCTGGGCCGGGAGGCGTTCTACCTGGGTGACGCGAAGGTGGTCCGCTTTGCAGACGTGTCAACCATCGAAATCGTACGGTCAACCCAGGAAATCGTGCTGGGCGACCGGTTGCTGCCGATACCCCCGTCCGGGTTTCCGGAATACATTCCGCGTCCGCCGGAGCGGCCGGTCTCGGGCCGGATCATCGGCGTCTATGGCCGCGCCAACGTGGTCGAGGTTGCGCAGTACGATGTGGTCACCCTGAACCGCGGGTCAAAGGACGGGCTCGAAGTCGGCAACGTGCTGGCGATGTACCGCAATCCGCTTGCCGAGCGACAGAGCAACCGCCCGACCACCCTGTGGGGGCGGGTCGGACCGACCGGTAGTGACGATCCGCTGCGCATACAGGCGATTCCGCGCGAGGATTTCAACATGAGTGACCCTCGCGGCAGCAATCTCTGGGGCCGGGTCGGACCCAGCGGCTCGGACCGGTCGAAGGGGTCGAGCGCGCCCACCCAGGTGGCCCAGCCGCGACGCACCGGGGAAGGGGTGCCTGAGGAACGTTATGGCGTCTTGATGGTGTTTCGCACGTTCGACAATGTGAGCTACGCGATCATCATGGACACCTCGCGCCCGGTTAACGTCGGCGATACGGTGCGCAACCCCTGATCGCTGCCTGGGTTGACCGTTGTTGCCGGTCATCCGGACGCTGATCCGCGCCGCCTTCGGGTGGCGCGTTTCCTTCACCGCCGGAGATACCCAGGATGCCTGCAGGCCGCGACGCCTCCGACTGGCTGAGCGTAATGTTTGCGCCGGCGCTGTCCGACCGCCAGCGCCGCGCGATGATTGGTTCGACTGGGCCAGGTGCCAGCTGGGCGCAACGCGCGCAGTCGGACGCGGCGCTCGCGCAGTGCGCTGATGTCCGCCATGCACTTGCCCGCGGCACGCAACAGCCTGGGGTAAGTGCCGCCCTCGACTGGCTGTGCGCTGACGACCAGCATCTGATGACGCTGGACGACGCCGACTACCCGGCGCTGCTGCGCGAACTCGCGGATCCGCCGCTGGCGCTCTACATCAAGGGCCGCCGCGCGTTGCTGGAGCAGCCGTCACTGGCGGTGATCGGCAGCCGCAACGCGTCTGCACTCGGCGAGCAGACCGCCCAGGCGTTCTCGCGTGCACTCTCCCGGGCAGGCCTGACCGTGATAAGCGGGCTTGCTCTGGGCATCGACGCCGCGGCGCACCGGGGCGCGCTGGCTGGCGCTGGCGGGACCATTGGGGTCGTCGGCACCGGGCTCGATATCGTGTACCCGGCGAGGAATCGATCTCTGGCACAGCAGATCGCGGCCGAAGGCGCGCTGGTGTCTGAATATCCGCTCGGCGCAGCCGCCCGAGCGGATCACTTCCCGCGCCGCAACCGGATCCTGAGCGGACTCGCGCTCGGCTGCCTGGTGGTCGAGGCCAATCTGCGCAGCGGGTCACTGATCACTGCCCGGCTCGCCGCCGAGCAGGGCAGGGAGGTGTTCGCCATTCCAGGATCGATCCATTCGCCGCTGTCCAAGGGCTGCCATGCTCTGATCAAGCAGGGGGCGAAATTGACAGAGAGTGCTGCCGACATCATCGAGGAACTGGGCTGGCACCACTCGTCGATGCCAGCTCAGGTTGAAGGCAAAGCCTCGTCGCATCCCAAGGAACAGCCTCTGCTCGACCATGAATTCAGCCTCTTGCTGGAAGTGATCACTTACCATCCAACCTCTGTGGATACACTGGCCGAGCAACTGGGCTGGCCCTTCCAGCGTCTTGCCGCCGGCCTGCTGACCCTGGAGTTGGGCGGGCGTATCGCTCGCGCCGGGCACGGCATGTATCAGCGCTTGGCTGATCCCGGATACTCAGGCGGGTACGAATCTTGATCGGGTGACCCACAGAATCCTGCGTGGGCATTCTCAGTCCCTCACCAGTGAATCGCGGGTGGGTCGACTGGGGGTAAGGTTTCCGTGGTCAGCGGATTGCCCGTATGATCAGCCGCTCTTTTTTTCGCGATCCCGCTGCCGCTAATCGACCCCTTTGGCGAGCCCCCGCACAGGGACTCTGCAAATCCCCAGCTTCGAACGGACCCCCCGTGGCTACCAAGACCCTGAAACCGACGCTCGATTCGACCGCCGTACGTCCGGCTGCCAAACGGCCGGCTCGGAAGAAGGCGGGTGGCGCAGAAGCAACGGCGGCCAGTACGCCGGTCGCCAAGGCGTCAGCCAAGGCGGTGGCGGTCGTTGGCGGCGGCAAGACACTGATCATTGCCGAGAAGCCGTCGGTCGCCACCGACATCGCCCGGGTGCTCGGGGGCTTCGTCAAGCAGGCCGACTACTTCGAGAGCGACCAGTTTGTACTTTCGTCCGCGGTTGGCCACCTGCTCGAGCTGGTGGTACCGGAAGAGTTCGAGGTCAAGCGCGGCAAGTGGTCATTCGCCCAGTTACCGGTGATCCCGCCGCATTTCGGCCTGCGCCCGATCGAGAAGAACGAGGAGCGACTCAAGCTTCTGGTGCGTCTGCTCAAGCGCAAGGATGTGACCGCGCTGGTCAACGCCTGTGACGCCGGACGCGAGGGCGAACTGATCTTCCGCTATATCGTGCAGCACGCGAATGTGGCCAAACCGATTCGCCGGCTCTGGCTGCAGTCGATGACCCCGGCGGCGATTCGCGAAGGCTTCGCGAACCTGCGGGAAGACCGCGAGTTGCTGCCGCTGGCCGACGCGGCGGTCTGCCGTTCGGAGGCCGATTGGCTGGTCGGCATCAACGGCACCCGCGCAATGACCGCGTTCAATTCGAAATCCGGCGGCTTCCACAAGACCACGGTCGGTCGCGTTCAGTCGCCGACGCTGGCGATCCTGGTCGACCGGGAAGAGAAGATCAAGCGCTTCGTCTCGCGCCAGTACTTCGAGATTCATGGCGAGTTCGAGGCCAAGGCGGGCGCCTATCCTGGCCGCTGGTTCGATGAAGGCTTCTCGAAAGCCAAGGATGCCGATCCGGAATTGCGCGCCGAGCGTCTATGGGACGGTGCGCACGCCGCAAGCGTCGCCGACAAGTGCCGCGGCAAGCCAGGCATCGTCACCGAGGAGAGCAAGCCGTCGACCCAGATGTCGCCGGCCCTGTACGACCTGACCAGCCTGCAGCGCGATGCCAATGGCCGGTTCGGATTCTCGGCCAAGACCACGCTGTCGATTGCGCAGTCGCTGTATGAGCGGCACAAAGTGCTGACTTATCCGCGAACCGATTCGAAGGCGCTGCCCGAGGATTACATCGGGACCGTGGTGGCGACCCTGGAGTCGATGGCCGACAGCCGATACAAGAAACCAGCCGGGCAGATCCTGAAAGCTGGCTGGGTCAAGCCGAACAAACGCATCTTCAACAATGCCAAGGTCAGCGACCACTTCGCGATCATCCCGACCCCGATTCCGCCCAAGGCGCTGTCCGAGGCGGAGGAGAAGATCTATGACCTGGTGTCCAAGCGCTTCATGGCGGTGTTCTTCCCGCCTGCAGAGTATCTGCTGACCACCCGCATCACCCGGGTCGAAGGCGAGCCGTTCAAGACCGAGGGCAAGGTTCTGGTCGCACCAGGCTGGTTGTCGGTGTACGGCAAGGAAGCCGCGGATGAAGACTCGCCGACACTCGCCGCAGTCGGCCCCAATGAATCCGTGGAGACGTTGACGGTCGAGGCCCGGGCCGAACAGACCCGTCCGCCTGCCCGGTTCAATGAAGCGACCCTGCTCTCGGCGATGGAAGGTGCAGGCAAGCAGATCGAGGATGACGACCTGCGCGACGCGATGAAGGAGCGTGGCCTGGGCACACCGGCGACCCGCGCCGGCATCATCGAAAAGCTGATCTACGAAGAGTATATGTTGCGAGAAGGCCGTGATCTGCGGGCCACGCCCAAGGCATCCTCGCTGATGACCCTGCTCAAGGGCCTGGAGATCGCAGAGCTGTGCTCGCCAGAGCTGACCGGTGAGTGGGAGTTCAAGCTTTCCGAAATGGAGCACGGCCGGCTCGGCCGGCCAGCCTTCATGGAAGAGATCGCAGCGATGACCCGCAATCTGGTGGAGCGGGCGAAGAGCTACGAGAACGATACGGTGCCCGGCGACTATGTCACCCTGGACGCGCCCTGTCCGAAATGCGGCGGTGTGGTGAAGGAGAACTACAAGAAGTTCCAGTGCCAGAAGTGCGAGTTCTCGGTCTGGCGCATCCTGGCTGGTCGGCAGTTCGAGCCGGTCGAGATCGAGGAGTTGATCGTCGCCGGCAAGATCGGGCCGCTGCAAGGTTTTCGCAGCCGGCTCGGCCGACCGTTCGCCGCAATGATCAAGCTGAACGCAGAGTTCGCCACCGAGTTCGACTTCGGCCAGTCCGCTGCCGATGGCGGCGAACCCATCGACTTCTCTGACAAGACACCCCTGGGCGACTGTCCGAAGTGCGGTCACCGGATATTCGACACCGGGTTGGCCTATCAGTGCGAGCAATCGGTGGGCGCGGATCGAAAATGCGACTTCCGTTCCGGCAAGATCATCCTGCAACGGGAGATCGAGTCGGAACAGATGGTGAAACTGCTGACCACTGGCAAGACCGACCTTCTGCACAAGTTCATTTCGAAGAAAGGCCGGCCGTTCTCGGCGTATCTGGTGCGTGGCAATGACGGCAAAGTCAGCTTCGAGTTCGAACCCCGGGTGCCCAAAACCGCCGCGAAACTGGTGAAGGCGGCCGCCGCGGCCAAGGCAGCAGCGACGCCGATCGGGGGCAGCGACAAAGGCAAACCGCCAGCCAAGGCTGCGCCCCGGTTGCGCAAAGCCGCGGCCTAGCGCCAGCTGGGGGCCATGGCAACCCGCCGTGTGACGCCGGTCACCCGTCCGCCTGTTTCCGCTTCACTGCCGGCCGCCCGCTACCTGCTGGTCGTGCTGCTCGGGCTGATGACCTATGCCAGTCTGCGGCCATTCACCGGCTGGCAGATACCACGCAATGGCTGGTTGGCACTGCTCGATCAGCCGATGGGGTTTCTGCATTGGGACGTAATCCTGAACGTGCTCGGCTATGTGCCGCTCGGTTTTCTCGCGGTGCTCGCCCTGGCCTCATCGCGGCGCTCACTGCTGATCACTTTTGTAGCCGCGATCATCGGCTGCATCGGCTTCAGCTTCTGTGTAGAAGTCCTGCAGTCGGCGCTGCCCGCACGGACCTCGTCGCTGGCAGATGTGGTGACCAACTCCACGGGTACCGTGATCGGCGCCCTGATCGCGACCGTGCTTACACCCTGGCTGCTGTCCAGTGGCGGCCTGGTCGGCCTGCGCCAGCGCCACTTGGCGCCTGGCTGGCAGGGCGATCTCGGACTCGCCTTGATCGGGTTCTGGGCCCTGGCCCTGTTCGCACCACGCACACTGCTGTTCGGCAACGGCGATGCGCGCCTGCTGTTCAGTATTCCGGCTCAGGAGGGCTACTCGCAACAGGTGTTCTCCGGCTTCGAGGCGTTGATCAGTTCGATGAGCCTGCTCGCATTTGCGCTGCTGCTGCGGCTGACCTTCTCGAGCGGCCGATGGGCGATCCGTGGTCTGCTGCTGCTCGCGATCGCCGCGTCGCTCGCGGTGCGTACCACCGGCTTCGGCCTGTTCTGGACGATGAGCAACGCCTTCAACTGGGTGACCCAGGGGGCGGTCATCGGACTGGTGGTCGGCACCCTGCTCGCACTCGCACTGGTCGATCTGCCGGCGCGGGCTGCCGCGATCACCGCCGCCATGCTGCTGATCGCCTCGACCCTGATCGTCAACCTGTCGCCGCCCAACCCCTACCTGTGGACCAAGGCCCGGCCGACGCGGCAGACCGAACTGGCGCCAGTGTCGATGGTCACCCGAACGGCGGCGATGCTGTGGCCCCTCGCGGCAGTCGGCTTCGCACTGGGCGTCGCCGCACGCAGCGGCGGTGCAAGCCGGGCCCGGCGCTGATCTTTACGCAGCGCGGCGACCCTGGGCCGCTGGAAAACTCGCTAGACGTCCAGGTTCTTCACGCCAAGCGCATTGGCCTCGATGAACTCCCGCCGTGGCTCGACCAGTTCGCCCATGAGCTTGGTGAACACCTCATCCGCCGTGATGCCATCCTCGATCTGCACCCGCAGCAGACGCCGGGTGGTCGGATCCATCGTGGTTTCCCACAACTGCTCCGGGTTCATCTCGCCCAGTCCCTTGTAGCGCTGCAGTGTCAGGCCGCCCTTGGCCTGCTCCAGCAACCAGTCCAGGGCCTGCTTGAACTCGCGTACCGGATGCTCACGCTCGCCACGCTTGATACGGGCGCCAGCGCCGAGCAGACCTTCCAGCACCAGCCCGGTTTTGCGCAACTGCAGATAGTCGCCGCCTTCGAAAAAAGACGGCTCGACCTCGGTGGTACGCCAGTTGCCATGTTCGTTCCGGCGCACCTTGAGCCGGATGGACTCGCTGTCGGGCTGGGCCTCGAGCGTGATCTCGACCTGGCTACCGGCGAGAAACACCCGATTGACCCGGTCGACCGAGGCGCGAGCCTTGTCGAACGAACTCACATCGAAGGCCGGGTCGGCAAGCAGCGCATGCAGGAACATCGAATCGAAGCGCCGCGACAGTCGAACGATCACTGCTTCGGCCAGCAGATACTCGCGGGCGAGTTGATCTAGCGCCTCACCGGAGATCGCCTCGGCAACCACGCTGTTCAATCCGGTGCCGGGTTCCAGCACGGCCCCTTCAAGCGCCACCTTGAGCAGGTACTGCTTCAATTCATGCTCATCCTTCAGATAGCGCTCGTCTTTGCCGTGCTTGACCTTGTACAGCGGTGGCTGAGCAATGTAGACATGACCTCGCTCGACCAATTCAGGCATCTGCCGGTAGAACAGGGTGAGCAGCAGGGTGCGAATGTGCGAGCCATCGACATCCGCGTCAGTCATCAGGATTACCCGGTGATAGCGCAACTTGCCGACGTTGTATTCCTCGCTGCCGATGCCGGTGCCCAGCGCGGTGATCAGTGTGGCGATCTCCTGCGAAGCGACCACGCGGTCGAAGCGGGATTTCTCGACATTAAGGATCTTCCCCTTGAGGGGAAGAATCGCCTGAAACTTTCTATCGCGGCCCTGCTTGGCTGAGCCGCCAGCTGAATCGCCCTCGACGATGAACAGTTCGCACAAGGCCGGGTCGCGCTCCTGGCAGTCGGCCAGCTTTCCAGGCAGGCCCAGCCCATCAAGCACTCCCTTGCGCCGGGTCATCTCACGAGCCTTGCGCGCAGCCTCGCGTGCCCGGGCTGCCTCGACGATCTTGCCGACGATGGTCTTGGCCTCAAGCGGCCGCTCGAGGAGGAACTCCGCCAGCTTCTGGGCCACCACTTCCTCGACCACAGTACGCACTTCAGAGGAGACCAGCTTCTCCTTGGTCTGTGACGAGAACTTCGGCTCGGGAACCTTCACCGACAGGACACAGGACAGCCCCTCGCGCATGTCATCGCCAGTGGTCTCGACCTTCGCCTTCTTGGCGTATTCGTGCGACTCGATGTATGCGTTCAGCGTACGCGTCATCGCCGCGCGAAGCCCGGTCAGATGGGTGCCACCATCCTTCTGGGGGATGTTGTTGGTGAAGCAGAGCACCGACTCCTGGTAGGAATCGTTCCACTGCATCGCTACCTCGACCGTGATCCCGTCCTTGACGCCTTCAGCATGGAATACATGCGAGTGAAGCGTCTGCTTCGACCGGTTCATGTACTCGACAAACCCGCTGACGCCACCCACAAAGGCGAAGTTCTCTTCCCGGTCGTTTCGCTCATCGACCAGGCGAATCTTCACCCCGTTGTTGAGGAAGGACAGTTCGCGCAACCGGCGCGCCAGGATGTCGTAGTGGTACTCCACCTGTCCGAAGATATCCGGGTCAGCCAGGAAGCGCACCTCAGTGCCACGCCGGTCGCTCGAACCCATCAGCTTGAGAGGTGCCACCGGCACGCCACGTTTGAACTCGATCTGGTGCAATTCGCTGTTGCGGCGAACCGATACCCGAAGCCATTCCGAAAGTCCGTTGACACAGGACACACCCACACCGTGCAGTCCGCCGGAGACCTTGTAGGAGTTCGAGTCGAACTTGCCTCCCGCATGCAGTTCGGTCATCACGATCTCGACCGCCGAGCGACGAAGCTCGTCGTCTTCCTTGATGTCGGTCGGAATGCCGCGTCCGTTGTCGGTGACCGAGATCGAGTTGTCTGAATGGATGGTGACCACGATGTCATCGCAGTACCCGGCGAGCGCTTCATCTACCGCGTTGTCCACCACCTCGAACACCATGTGATGCAGGCCGGTGCCATCGCTGGTGTCGCCGATGTACATGCCAGGACGCTTGCGTACTGCATCCAGACCCTTCAACACCTTGATGCTATCCGAGTTGTAGTCCGATCCTGAATCGCTCATCGATGTTTCCTGTACTGACGTCCGGGTAACGACTTCCGGGTAATGACTGCGGAGCCGGTGGGCTTGAAGCCCTCGGCGAAGACGTCCTTGCCGACCGGATACGGCCGGTCAGATGCGCATCGGCATCACGACATAGCGAAAGCTGACGTCTTCACCATGGGTCATCAGAACGCTGCTGTTGGCGTCACCCAGAGAACACACGATCGAATCGCATTCGACGTTGTTCAGTGCATCCAGCAGGTAGGTGACATTGAAGCCGATATCGAGGGCAGCGCCCGCATACTCGATCTCCAGTTCTTCCTCGGCTTCTTCCTGTTCATTGTTGGTGCACACGATGCGCAGGCTGTTGCCGGTAAGCACCCAGCGAACGCCGCGGAACTTTTCGTTTGACAAGATCGCTGCGCGCTGCAGCGCACTGCCAAGCACCGTGCGCTCGATCTTGAAATTGTCCTGGTAGTGGGTAGGAATGACCCGGGTGTAGTCCGGGAAGCGCCCGTCGATCACCTTGCTGATGAGTTCGATATCGCCGAATCGGAAACGCACTTGGTTGTTGCCCAACTCCAGCGTGAGCGGCGAGTCGCCGGCTTCGAGCTGGCGGGTGAGTTCGAGCACCGCTTTGCGCGGCAGGATCGACTCGCGCTTCTCCAGCGACTCGGGCAGGGCGAGACTGGCAAAGGCGAGCCGGTGACCATCGGTGGCTACCGCCTTGAGCATGGTGCCATCGGTCTCCAGAAGCAGGCCGTTCAGGTAGTAGCGAATATCCTGCTGCGCCATCGCGTATTGCACCCGGTTGAGCAGGCTGCGCAGCGCACCCTGTTCCAGGGTGATGGCCGGGTGTATCGCCTCGAACGCTGCCAGTTTGGGAAAGTCATCGGCAGGCAGAGTCTGCAGGTTGAACCGGCTCTTGCCTGCGATGACCTGAAGCCGGCTGTCCTTCACTTCGAGTTCAACCTGTGCGGTGTCCGGCAGTGCACGCAGGATGTCGAGCAGTTTGCGCGCCGATACGGTGACCCCCGTCTTCGCCGCCTTGCCCTTGCCCTCGACCTTGACGCTGGTTGACACCTGAATCTCGAGGTCGGTCGCCAGCAGGCTCAATTTGTCGCCATCGACTTCGAGCAGCACGTTGGACAGGATGGGCAACGTGTTTCGTCTTTCGACGATACCGGTGACCGCCTGCAGAGGTTTCAACAGGGTATCGCGTGCTAGGTTAAGAAGTTTCATGTTGTATTTGAATAGAACTGATAGATAAGGCGCGCGCCAACGGGGGATAACCGGCCAGGAGTCAGGCCAGTCGCGGTTGTACGGTCATCGAACGGCTGTTGAGGGAAGTCGGACAACATGTTGATGAAAGTGGATAACTGAATGCGTGGTCATTGCTGACGATACTTGTGCACAGGAATCCGGTCGCGTTATCAAAGAACGGTTGCACACTTCAGTTGCGCAGGAGTTGGAGCAGGGTTTGATAGTCTCGATCGAGCTCGCCATCGATCGAGCGCAGCCGGGCGATCTGGCGGCAGGCATGGAGAACGGTTGTGTGGTCGCGCCCGCCGAATGCGCCGCCGATGTCCGGCAGCGAATGAGCATTGACGCGCAGCTTGTCCGGATTCATCACACCGCCCGGCAGCATGAGC
>JBBRCD010000074.1:0-20660 GCA_038205245.1 Burkholderiales bacterium | reverse complement strand
CATTATCCGCAGCAGGAGGCCGAGGTCGAAGGTGAGTTCGGCCTTGCGCCTCATACGGACACCTCGTTCATGACCCTGCTCGCCCAGAACCGGATTCCCGGCTTGGCGATTCGCTTGCCTTCGGGTAGTTGGATCGATGCGCCGGCGATCGAAGGTGCCTTCCTTGTCAACGGAGGCGATCTGCTTCGCAGATGGACCAACGACCGATTCATGGCGACACCCCACCGGGTCGTGAACCGCAGCGGCCAGGAGCGGTATGCCATTCCGTTCTTCTTCGACTGCGCCACCGACTACGTCATGACGCCGCTCGAAAGCTGCGTTTCAGCGCAGAGCCCGGTCCGCTACGACCCCATCACCTATATAGAGTACATAACGTGGTACAGAAATCAAAACTTCGCTCATGCACAAGCGAAGGAGTCGATGTATTGAATGTAGCAGCCACAGCGTTTCGTAGAGGAACCGCAGTAGCATCGTCAACGAGCGGTTCCGCGTCCAGAAAACCACTCGAGAGGTCGCTCAGGGTCTGGCGGAAGGTGTTTACCGCTTCGACCCGCTTGCCCGTGAAGTACTGCGCATCGACGAGTTGCATGCGCGGCGGCTTGATCCCCACCAGTTGCGCCAGGCCAACCAAGCTCACCGGATCGTTACCAAAGAAGCCTGCCGGCAGCGCCGCTACTGAGGTGCATCTGGCGCATCGATGAGGCGGGCTTCGCATCTCGAGCGTGCGCCTATGAGCAGCTTGATCATGTATTCGTAGCCTACGGTAGCTGGGAATCAGCGAACGCAAGTGCCGCGAAAGGGTGGCTTTGCGAGATCACCCGTCGCGTCTGAGTACCGCTTCGATCTCCTCGACTGGCACCTTGATGTCGATGCCGGCCCTTTCCTGCTGCAGGATCAGGTACGAACGCGAGTCGCGCTGGCTCCAGCCGCGGTTGAGTGCCTCGGTCATTTCGGCATAGGTCAGATTGGCGAGCCGCATCGGCACACCGATTTCGCGGGCGAGTTCTGTGGCCAGCGTGACGTCCTTGTGCGCCAGCGCCAGCGCGAAATTCGGCGGGTCGAACTTGCCCTGCAGGAACTGGTCGCCGATGCGATCGAACGAACGTTTGCGGCCGAGCGCGCCCTGCCGGATGGCGGCCCATAGCGGCAGCGGCTCGACGCCGGCCTTGACCCCCATCGTGAACAGTTCGACCAGCGCGAGTTGCATTGCATAACCTGCACAGTTATGGACCAGCTTCGCGACTGATCCTGCACCGATCGCGCCGATATAGATGACCTGATCGCCCAAGGCATCGAGCACCTTGCGGCAGCGCTCGAATTCCGCTTTGTCGCCGCCCACCCACAGCGCCATCTTCCCGGACTTGGCGCCGGCGGGGCCACCGCTGACCGGCGCGTCGATCAAGGAAATATTCTTCTGCGCAAACCGCGCATGGAGTTCGCGCACGACCGTCGGGGAGTTTGTGGACAGGTCGAACCATACGGTGCCCGGGCGCATTACGGTGATCAGCCCCTCCGCCACTGCCCGTACTTCCTTCGGCCCGGGCAGTGACGTCAACACCACGTCCGCCTCGCGCGCTGCATCCTCAACGGTGTCGGCCCAGTTCGCGCCCTGCTTCAGATGCACTTCGGCTGCTGCCTTGCGCACGTCGTGTACTGTCAACGCGAAACCACCCTTCATCGCGTTGAGCGCAATTGGACCGCCCATCGTTCCCAACCCTATGAATCCGACGCGCATCATCTGTTCCTTCAACGGTGGAGTACTGCAAGGATCAATTGCCCTCTATGCCTGCTACTTTCACAACCCGTCTCCATTTCGCGATCTCGGCTTGGATATGCTCCCGGAATTCCCCAGGCGCCGACCCGACGAGCTCGACGCCGTCCCCTTTGAAACGCTCGACAATGTCGGGCATGCGCAAGACTTCCACCATCCCCCGAAACAGCTTGTCGACGACTGCCTTCGGCGTCGCTGCCGGCGCGACCACGCCATACCAATTGATCACTTCGTAGCCTGTGACACCGGCCTCCGCGATCGACGGCAGATCAGGCATCGCTGGCGACCGCTTCGAGCTGGTCACGCCGAGCGGACGTAGCCGATTTGCCTTGATGTAGGGCACGGATTCAAGCGGGGTTGCGAACACCATGCTGATCTGTCCACCCAGCAGATCAGCCAGCGCCGGGCCACCGCCCTTGTAGGCCACGTGCAGCAGATCGGCTCCGGCCAGCACACCGAGAAGAGCCCCGGACAGGTGCTGCAGGCTGCCCTGCCCGGCCGAGCCGTACGTCAGGCTGCCCGGCCTGGACTTCGCCAGCGCAATCAACTCAGGTATCGATTTTGCCGATACCGAAGGGTGCACCACGAGAACATACGATTGCCGGGTCAGTTGTGTGACCGGGGAAAAATCCTTCACCAAGTCATAGGGTAGCCTGCCCGCGTGAGTGGCCTCTCGTGCGGTGTGGGTACCCGTGATCAGCGCAATCGTGTAGCCATCAGGCTGCGCGCGCGCAGCGGTATCCAATGCAATCGCGCCGGTGCCACCGGGACGGTTGTCGACGACCACGACTTGCCCCCACAGCGCGCTGAGTCGCGGGGCAATGGCGCGAACAGCAATGTCCACGCCGCCACCGGGCGCGAGCGGAATCAAAAAGCGCACCGGCCGCGCCGGAAACTCCTGGGCAAATACCGACGTTGACAGCGATGCGGCGAACATGCCGAGAAAGGAGAACGTGGCAACCAGCGCGCGCAATGTGGAACCCGCACACATGAATGACGCGTTCAATCGATCCTCCTCGATTTGACCAGCGTAGGTCAGGCGACTTGGACCGGCCTCGCGCGCCCACACGCCCTGAGGTGTGGAGCAGACACGCGCGCATTGGTCGGCCGGCCTCTATTATTTTTTGATACTAGCCTACGGCGTTTACCAGCGTCAACCGACGTAGTCGACACCAACGTTGTCGGCACTGTGGGCAGTAAATGAACTGGCCGATGTTCAGCAATTAGTGTGCAGCGCTGCACCGGCACCTGGCACATCTTACCGACGCAGCCGTTCGCAGCGGTCACGAATGCCGAGCGTTCAGCGCACCTCGAACACCGCGTCGACGATCACCGGTACGTTGAAACGCAGCCCCGCCGCCCCGATCGCGCTGCGCGCATGACGGCCTGCATCGCCGAGAGCCTCGACCATCAAGTCGGAACACCCGTCGACGACCTTGGGAAAGTCGAAGAAACCGGGGGCGCCGCTCACGTAACCGCACAACCGCACACAGCGTACGAACCGGCCCCAGTCACCGTCGATCGCCGCGTGGACTTGCGCGAGGAGGTTGAGTCCGCAGACGCGTGCGGCGTGCTGCGCATCGATCAGCGACACATCGGCACCGACGCGTCCGGTCCAAGGATAGCGACCGTCGACGATCGGCGCCTGGCCGGCGATGAACACGTGCCCCAGACTGGTGACCCACGGAACGTAATTGGCCGCGGGACTCGCAGCGCCCGGCAGCACGATCCCGCGCGCCGCCATGCGGTGCACGATATTGTCCCCAGTCGGCTCCGACCTGTCGTCAATCATGGCGGCCTCTTCATCGATTCAACATGCTTATGCGCCCACCTGCGGCGCCACTTTGCCGCCGATCTGGGTGCGATGCATCAGCCGCCGTGACTCTGGGTCGAACGGGTCGCGCCGGTGCATCGTGCTGCGGTTGTCCCACATCAACACGTCACCGACACGCCAGCGATGCGCAAACGACAAGCCCGGCTGGTCTATGAACGCCCACAGACGATCTAGCAAGGCTTCGGACTCGGCGACCGACAACCCCATCACGTATGCGTTGCGGCGGCGCCCCAGATAGAGCGTGAGACGCCCGGTCTCAGGGTGCGTGCAGACGATCGGGTGCGGCGTGCCGACGGAGTCCATCGGATTGTCGCTGGCGCGCAGTCCCTCGCGCAGGTACCCGCCCGAGTTGTAGGTACCGTCGTGTTTGATGCTGCGCCCGACGATCGCCGCGCGCAGGTCGGTCGGCAACGCGGCGAGTACGGCTTCCATGCTGACGACCCAGGTGTCCCCGCCTTCGGGCGGCACCTCCTTCGAGTACAACAACGACGCGTCGGGCGGCACTGGCAGGTACGACATGTCGGTGTGCCACACTGCCTCCCCGGCTCCGAGGCTGCCGATCGGCTTGCCGTCTGCGCCCTTGATGTTGGAGACCACATAGATCTCGGGAAACTCGGCGGCAGTCATGCGTCCGTTCTCGTTCATCGGGGCCTGGTCGAGCGTTCCGAAGCGGCGACTGAACGCGACCAGATCGGCGTCGCTCAGCACCTGATCTCGAAACAGCAATGCCGAATGCGCGAGCCACGCACGCTGGATGTCCTCGAACGCCTCATCGGTTACCTGCGCCAGATCGACGCCGGTCACCTCAGCGCCGACCACCTCAGTGATGGGGTGGACGCCGTGCACCGGGGAAAACCTCGCGCGCGGCTCCGATCCCGGTTGCGTTGGCGAGTGTGTGGGTGATTGTGCGAACGCTGCACTCGTTTTTTCGATCATCGACATGGTCGGCTCCTTCTCCCGTTCGATCGCTGCCCGCATACCGGTCAACGCACTGCGTCGTTCACCCGCAGCAACAGCTTGCCGCGGGTCTGTCTGTTTTCGAGGATGGTGTGCGCCTCGGCGGCCTGGGCGAGCGGCAGCACCCGATCGATCGTTACCTGCAGCTGGCCGCTCGCCGCATAGGCGAACAGATCGGCGGCACGCATGCCGATCTCGTCGACGCTCGAAAGATAGTCGGCAAGGTGCGGCCGGGTGAAGAAGACCGACCCGGCCTCGGCGAGTTCGAGCGGGCTGACGGCTTCGACCAACCCCGAGGCGCCACCGAAGTTGATGCAGGTGCCGCGCCGCCGCAGTGAGAGGATGCTCTTCGCGATCGTGTCGCGACCGACCGAATCGTACGCGACGTCTACGCCGAGGCCGTCGGTTAGTCTCAGCACCGCCTCACGAAAATCGGTCTCGCGATAAAGCACGGTGTGGTCGGCGCCGCGAGCGCGTGCGATCGCCGCCTTCTCAGTGCTGCCCACCGTCGCGATCACGGTCGCGCCGCGGATCTTGGCGAGTTGCACGAGTAACTGTCCGACCCCACCGGCCCCCGCATGCACCAGGCAAGTTTGGCCCGGCTCGAGCCGGAACGCCGAGTGCGTCAGGTAGTGCGCGGTATAGCCCTGCAGCATCAGGGCGGTCGCCGTATCGAGCGTGAGCTGAGCCGGTACCTTGACCGCGCGCCATGCGGGCACGACCGCGCGTTCGGCATACGCCCCTCGAAACGGCGCGTAGGCTACACGGTCGCCTACTTCGAAACCAATGACACCGTCGCCGAGCGCTGCGACGATGCCCCCGGCTTCCATGCCGAGCGTCATCGGCAACGGCGTCTGGTAGGTCTGCGACTTGGCGTAGAAACCCGAGCGCATGTAGACGTCGATGAAGTTGACGCCGGCCACGCCGACTTCTACCAGCAGTTCGCCAACCGCCGGACGCGGCGCAGGCACATCGTGCAGAACGAGTTCTGCTGCGCCACCGAAGCGGTCGACCTGGATTGCTCTCATGATCAGCTCGCCCTGTTCATGGCTGCGTCCACGAGTGCGTCGATCGTACCGACCCGTTGTTCATTTCTGCGGCGACGATGCCGGCGGCGCCACGAATGTCGCGGCGAGCTTGCGCATCGCTTCGAACTCGGTGGCGATGAACGTCTGCGCGGCCTTGCCGCCGATGAAACTGTCGGGCAGTGCGAACTGTTCACCGAGATACTTGGCGAACTCCGGTGACGCAGCGAACTTCTCGAGCATAGACGACAGCAGTGCGGCCCGCTTGGGATCGACACCCGCGCGCGTGACGATCGCGCGAAACTGCGGGAGCAGGATGTCGTAGCCGAACTCACGCGACACCGGCGTGTCGGGAAACTGCGCGGCGATACGCTCGTTCGCGAAAAACAGCAGCGGACGCATCTGCCTCGCTTCGAGAAACCCGCGCACGTCGCCTGCCTGTTCATACAGGATGTCGGCGTGCGTGCCTAGTACCGCAGTGTAGCGCTCCGCCGGTCGCGGATACGGAATGCCGAGCAACGGCACGCCGAGCTTCGCCAGATAAGCGACAGTGAATTCATCGGGGCTGCCCGCACCGGTGATCGCAACGGTGATCGTTCCTGGCTTGAGCTTCGCCTCTGCGATCACGTCCTGCCAGGTCTTGAATCGACTGTCGTTGCGCACGAACAGCCCGGACGGCTGGCGAATCATCACCCCGAGCGGGAGCAACTGCTCCATCTTCCACTGCGCGCTGCCAGAGGCTACGGCCATCACAGTGTCAGCGGTCAGCACCGCCATGGAGTGTCCATCGGGGTTGGCCCCGACGATCTTCGCGATACCGATGGTGCCCGACGCGCCGGGAAGATTGATGACCGGAAACGGATTCATCAACTCGTTTTCGAGGCGCTGCCCGATCAGACGACCGAGGATGTCCGCGCCGCCCCCTGGCCCCCACGGCACGATCATGTCGACGGCACGGGTCGGGTACTTGTCCTGCGCAAGCGCAGGCGCGATCGTCGCACCGAGCGCGACGGTCGTGATAAGACTCGCAAGCGTGATCTGGAAACGGTCCATGGTGTGCTCTCCTCCGGTTGTTGCGCTGAGTCTTCTATTGGCGTGGCTGAACGCGTCGGGGTCGTCGAATCATGCGAGGCCGGACGCGACTCCGAAGCATCGGGCTTCGACGGTCACCCGGTCCACGCCGGCACGGTCAAGCTCGGGCCGGGTGCCGGGTTGCATCACGATGCTGCCGCGCTCGACCTTCATTGGCCGGGCCAGCAACGACTGGCGCACCTTCAGAAAGCCGTTCATCTCGCCGGCGGTTCCGATCAGTCGCGAGGCGATCGCCGCCTCCATCCAGCATCCGATGTCGCAGGCGACCCCGTTGCCGAGCACTGCGGTCATGCCGCGCGTCTTGATGCGCTCGATGGCCGAGGCGAGTCGGTCGAGGCGCCCCAGCTTCATTAGCTTGACCTTGATAAACTGCGCAGCGCGAAGGTCGGCGGCGCGATCGATGTCGTCGATCCCGAAGATCGACTCGTCGAGCATCATTGGCACCGGGGACACCCGCGCGACGGCCAGATGGGCGTCCCAATCGCCCGCCGCGCACGGTTGCTCGAACAGCTCGATGTCGTCGGGCGCGAGTGCGCGCACGAAGCGGCATCCCTGTGCGGCGTCGAAGCCCTGGTTCGCATCGACGCGGATGCGCGCCCGTCCACGCACCGCATGTTGCACTGCGCGCACGAAGCGCGCATCGCGATCGGGGTCGAATCCGACCTTGATCTTGAGCGTGCGATACCCATCCTCGATCAGTGCCTCGGCCGCCCGCTCGATGGCGGCGGGCTCGCTCGCATCGAGCAGGCCGAGAATGGGCACACGCACCGGCGCGTGCTCGACGCCGCCGCTGTCGGTACGGGTTGGCGGGTCCATCAGCCATGACGACCCCGCGGCCCACTCGAGCGCGCTGGCGATGGCGGTTACGCCAAACGGATACTGCTTCAGGTGAGCGTCCAGCTGGAGCTGCGCGGTCGCGACCGACAGACCGCACAGACGGGGCGCGATCGCGCACAGCCAAGCCCAACTGCCTTCGATCGTCTCTTCGGTATAGCCGGTCAATACGGTTGCCTCGCCGAGCCCGCGGGCCCCGTCGTCGAGCTCGACCTCGGCGATGATCGTGTCGAACGCTACGACGGGGCCGAACGCAAGCCGGTACGGCGTGACCAGCGGCACCCGCAGGCGCCTGAGATCAAGGCGCGTGATCGCGCGGACGTCGACGGCACAGGCTGTCGCGGGCGTCGGGTCCGCCGTCGGGTAGTCCGATATCATCTGACTCCAGTCCTCCATATGATCCAAGCGCCTGCCGATGCCTCGGCGCGTGCGGAGGTCTCGTGTGCTGTCTCGATTCGCCTTCGGTAGGGTTGCGAAGTATGCCGCGCAATGCGGCAATGCAAGTGTGCACCGCGGCCTGCAACTACGATAAAGTCATATGTATAACTTGCGGCATTGTTCAGATGACCGCAACGGCTCGGGGCGTCCACACCTTGGCTGAAGCCTGCGGCCGCATCTGGAGGGGAGCCGAGCGGACGACTGTTCGTACGGTGCGGCAAGCCCTCCTCAACACATCGATGACACCCGAATGCCTGATTCAACCAAGCGCTACCAGGCGGTCAAGCATGCATTGATCGAGGACGTTCGCCATGCCCGATGGAAGCGGGGCGAACGCATCCCCAGCGAACCCTCGCTCGCACGCCGGTTCAGCGTCAGTGTCGGTACGATCCGCCAGGCCATGGGCGAACTCGTAGCCGAGCATGTGCTGGTGCGTCAGCAGGGCCGGGGCACGTTCGTCGCGACCTACACGCGCGACTACCTGCTGAACGTGTTCTTCCCGTTCGTCGACCGAAACGACATGAAGCGCCTGCCCGAGAGTCGGATGCTCGACTTCCGCAAGGTCCCGGCTACGCGCGAGGTGGCACTCGCACTGGCGCTGCCTACGGCAGCGCCAGTGTATTCGATCGATCACCTGATGAGCTTCGCCGGCGACCCGGTGATCTTCGACCGTATCCGGCTGCCGGTCGTCCGTTTCGCAGGGCTTGACCGCCACCGCATCGAACAGCGCGACGGCACTTTCTTCGGTCTGTATCAGCAGCACTTCGCGGTCAGCGTACTGAAGACCGTGGAACGACTGGTTGCGGTGGCAGCCGACGCGCGCACCGCCGCATTGCTCGAAGTGGCACCGGGCAGCCCCGTGCTCAAGGTAACGCGCACCGCATTGTCGTATCGCGATGCGCCGGTCGAACTGCGGACGCGCTTCGTCAAGACCGACGACATCGCCTACCTGTCGGTACTCGGCAAGCGATGAGCCGTGACGGCGACGCGGGTCCCCTGGAGCAGTTCCTGCGCATCCCTGCCCGGCGGCATGTATCGAACGAGGGCATGACATGCTCGATTCACTCGCCAAGAAAGTCGCGCCGCAGCATGCGGCCATACTTGCCATCGACATGCACAACCAGTTCATTGAGGCGGGTGGCCTTCGCGGCCGGGAGGGCGACGACCTTTCCTCTGCACGCGCGCTGGCCCCGCGGGTCAAGCGTTTCCTGGAGCGGGTGGGGGCTGCCGGCGTCCATGTGATTGCGATTCAGGGCCATACGAACGGTTGCGACGACCGGTATGGCGGGACATCTGCATGGAGAGCACGGTGCGCTCCGCTTTCGTCAAGGCCTACTATGCTGCGCTCACCTCTGATTGCACGACCACGTACTCCGCAGAAGCGCATGAACGCACACTGCGTCTTGTGCATCGCTTCTACGGGGAGGTGGCCGCTACCGCGGAGATTGTCGACTGCTGGACAAAAGGGGCGGGCATGATCACTTGCAATGGGATGTCGTATCGAGTCGCGGCTCTGGCTGCACTCTTTGTCGTGGCCGGTACCGCGCCAGCGGCGCTGGCGCAAGCCTTTCCAGCGAAGCCGATGCGCCTCCTGATCGATTCTCCGCCTGGCACGGGACCTCAAACGATTATTCGCCAGATCAATCAGAAACTGGGTGACACGGCAGCTTGGACCCTGGTCGTCGAGAATCGACCCGGGCAAGGTGGCAGTGTGGCGGCGACCCAAGGAGCACGGGCAACGCCGGACGGCTATACCTTGCTCTTTTCGGCAACTGGCGCGGTCGCAACCAACCCTGTGCTGTAGGGCAACCTGCGCTACTACCCGGTAAAGGACTTCACGCCCATTGCACGGATCATCGACCTGCCGCTGGTGATGATGGTGAATGCGGGCAGCGCCTACAAGTGGGTTGCCGACTTCATAGCCGATGCCAAGGCGCGCCCTGGCGTCTCGAATTACGCATCGGCCGGCAACGGCAGCACGCGCAGGCCGAGTTTGTGCAGGATGCGTACCCGGCTTCTGTCCTGGTCGATGAAACTCGGGCTCTGCAGGCCGAGGATCACCGCGAGCTGCCCGCTGCGTTTGGCCTCGACGATGTCGGCACTGGTCTCCACCAGCCGTGCCTTGGGACTGATGTCGAAGTAGAGCAGGTTCTCGTTGACCGCCTTGAGCACTTCCTCATAGGTCGGTGTGTAGGTGGGCTCGGACACCAGCGTCGAATTCATCGCCGTCCATCCGTACCCGACGAGCTGCTCTTCGTAGGTACCCTCAGCCACATAGGGTGTGGGGTGCACGATCGATCCGCCCATGCCATCGATCACGATGGCCTCGTTCAGTATGTCGCGTGCGCGTGCGCTCAGCTCAGGCATGGTGCTCCCGTGGCAATACGGTCGATTCGCGGTTCACCGGGGCAGCGGCACCGCAGGTGAACGCCAGCATGACTCCAGCATCATCGATCAAGTGTAATCGAAGGATTTTGATCGCAGCAACCGCAGGCGCCGGATTCCTCGTGCCGGCCCCCTCTGCCAACTGATCAGGCGAACCGGTCGGGACGAAACGGGGACAGATCAAGACGCGGCTCGCGCCCGGCCACCAGATCGCTGATCACCTGCCCAGTCGCGGGTGCGGCCATCAGGCCCCAGTGGCCGTGCCCGTAAGCGAGCAGCACGTTCGGGTACCTGGGTGCCGGACCGATCACCGGCAGGCCGTCGGGCGTCGAGGGTCGGTGACCGCACCAGCGCGCATGTCCTTCGGTATTGACACCGGGCAGCATGCCCCCGGCGAGCTTCACCAGCGCCTGGGCGCGGTTCCAGTCCGGCGCGGTGTCCAGGCTGCAGAACTCGGAGGTGCCGGCAAAGCGCAGTCCACCCTCCATTGGCGTGGCAACGAAACGCCGTTCGCCGTCAGTGACCGGAACGTCGAGTGTCAGTCCCGGCCGCGGGACATGGATGTGATACC
This sequence comes from Burkholderiales bacterium, assembly GCA_038205245.1. GTDB lineage: Bacteria > Pseudomonadota > Gammaproteobacteria > Burkholderiales > CAIKXV01 > CAIKXV01. The sequence goes on along the minus strand of JBBRCD010000074.1, from coordinate 9,753 downwards.
CGCGCTCGGAGGCAAGCGGCACCCGTACATCCAGCGATCGGGCGAGCGAGCGCGACCAGATGCCGGCGCTCAGCACGAGGCGCTCGACGGGCAGCGTCCCGGCGCTGGTGGCAATCGCACCGACGCGGCCTCGCTCCAGGACGAGCCCGGTCACCTCGGCCTGAACGACGCTTCCGCCCTGTTCGCGGAAATGCGCGAGCAGCGTCTGCGTGACGCGCAGCGGGCTACGTACATGACCGCCGTCGGGCAGCGAAAAGCCCCACCGGTACTGAGGTGCGAGGGCGGGGGCAGCAGCGCGGATGTCCGACTCGCCAAGAACGTCTACGCGCGCGCCGTTGTCGATCCGCAGCCGGCGCGAGCCTGCACTTGCATCGAACGTGCCTTGGCTCCGATAGACCTGCAGCATTCCGGTCCGGCTCAGAAGTTCAGGCGCGCCGGCGGCGAAAAGCAGATCAGTAAAGGTGTCGACCGACTCGCGGTTGAGCGAGCGCATCGCGGCCGCCGAGCGCAGCACACGCTCCGTGGTGCAGGCTCGGCGGAAATGCCACAGCCAGGGCAGCAGCGCCGGCAACGCCGTCCAGGCCAGAGACAGCGGTCCCAGCGGATCGAGGATCCAGCTCGGCACCTGCCGGAAGGTTCCTGGCTGAGCAAGTGGGACGATGGACCCCGGCGCGAGCGAGCCGGCGTTGCCATACGACGTACCCTCGCCCGGCTCGCCGCGTTCGACCAGCGTCACCTTGTGGCCTTCGCGCTGCAGGTAGATCGCGCAGGCGACACCAACGATGCCTGCCCCGATGATGGTGATGCTCTGGCTGGGTATCGTGGCCACGGCATTGCGATTCCATAGGGTAACTGCCCGATTATAGCGACGCGCGACGCGGCCGCATCTCGGTTCCACGCCTGATCGCACGCCGGGTCGCGCGCCGGGTCGCACGCCCGTCCGCGCGCCTTGCGCCACAGTCCGGGTTGACCCACAATGGCTTGGAAAGTGCACTGGCTTAAACATCGCGTCTTGGCGGACGCAAGGAGAACGCTCAAATGCTTCGCAGCCTCCCTCGATTCGCATGGCGCGGTCTTCCCACGACGATCGGACTGATTGGATTGCTGGGGGGCTCGCTGGCCAACGCGCAGTCACCAGCGAGCGCGACCTACCCGATAAAGCCGGTTCGCGTGATCGTCGGGTTTCCCGCCGGGGGCGGCTCCGATGCGCTCGCGCGGCTGCTCTCGGGAGCGCTCACCGAGCGCTTCGGGCAGTCCTTCCTGGTCGAAAACCGTCCTGGCGCGAACACGATCGTGGCGACCGAGTACGTGCGCACGCAGCCCGCCGACGGCTACACGCTGTTGTTCGTATCGGCCTCGGTCGCAATCAATCCGAGTCTCTACAAGCTGAGCTACGACGCCGAACGTGACTTCTCGCCAGTGAGCATCGTCGCCATCGTGCCGCTGCTGCTGGTGACCCCCAACAGCGTGCCCGCGAAGAACGTGATGGAGTTGTTTGCACTCGCACGCGCCCAGCCAGGCAAGCTCAGCTATGCCTCGTTCGGCCAGGGCAGCTCCGCGCACCTCGCCGCGGAGATGCTGCTGCTTGCCACCGGCACGGACATGATCCATGTGCCGTACAAGGGCAGCGCGCCGGCCATCCAGGATGTGCTCGGTGGGCGGATCACGATGATGCTGCCAGGTATCGGTTCTGCCATTCACCTCGCGCGCGAGGGCAAGCTGCGCGCCCTGGCCGTATCGACCGCAAAGCGCGTCCCCGGCGCACCGGACATTCCCACCATCGCGGAGTCCGGCATCCCGGGCTTCGATGTGGCGACCTGGGAATCGGTACAGGTGCCGACCGGCACCCCGGGCGAGATCATCGCGCGGCTGAACACGGCGATCCGCGAGGTGATCGCGGGCAGCGAACTGCGCCAGAAGATGGTGGCACTGGGCTTCGAACCCGATGCCACGCGCACGCCCGCAGAGTCGGCACAGTTCATCCGTGCAGAGCGGTTCAAATGGGGCCGGGTAGTCAAAGAGCGCAACATCACGGTGGAGTGAGCGGATGATTCAATGAGTGCTCCGCAGGTATGCGTGATTGGCGCCGGGATCGTCGGCGTGTGTTCCGCACTGTGGCTGCAGCGGCGTGGCTTTTCGGTCACCCTGGTCGACGCGCTGGGTCCGGGCGAAGGCGCGTCTTCCGGTAACGCGGGCAACATCAGCCCGGGTTCGGTCGTGCCGCACCTCATTCCCGAAGTGCTGCGGGCGCTGCCTGGCTGGTTGCTCAACGCGCAGGGGCCAGTGAGCGTCCGCCCGGGACACCTGATCAAGGCCCTGCCATGGCTGCTCGCTGCAGCCCGGTCGAGCGAGCGCTCGCGCGTTTTTGAAGTTGCGCGTGCGATGCATGCCCTGCACGGCGGGACGATCGCGGCCTACGAGGAACTGACGCGCGACACGCCGGCGGCTGGACTGCTCGAGCGAAGCGGGCAGCTCTATGTGTCGGAGCTGCCCCACGTAGCTCATGGCTCGGAACTCGTGCAACGGCTGCGGGCCGAGGCCGGCGTGCGTACGGTCGCACTGGACTGGATGGAGATCCGCGAACTTGAACCCGCGCTTGCTCCGATCTTCAAAAGCGGCTTGCTGCTACCGGACAACGCGCGTTTGAAGAACCCACACCAGATGGTGGCGGCGCTCGCAGCTCAAGCCCAGCGTCTGGGAACGACAATTCATCGCGGATCGGTCAGCGCCTTCGATCTGGACGGGGGTCGCCTCACCGGCGTCATCATCGACGGGACGCGCCATGCAGTCGAACGGGTCGTCGTTGCTGCCGGCGCGGCGTCAGGCGAGCTTTCTGCGATGCTGGGCACCCGGTTGCCGCTCGAGGCCGAGCGCGGCTATCACATCACGATCGCTGACGCCGAGGTTGCACCGCGCATTCCAGTCATGCACTGCGATTTGAAGTTCGTCGCCGCCCCAATGAACGTGGGGCTGCGCCTGGCCGGTACAGCAGAGTTCGCCGGCCTGAATGCGCCACCGAACTGGAAACGTGCCGAGATGCTGAAGCTCCAGGCGCAACGGATGTTCCCCGGCGTCCGCCTTGCCCAGACCACTCGCTGGATGGGCAGTCGGCCGAGCCTGCCCGATGGCCTGCCAGTGCTCGGCGCAGCACCAGGGATCGAGAACGCATGGTTTGCCTTCGGCAATTCCCACTTCGGCATGACTGCCGGACCCGTGATGGGAAAGCTGGTCTCGGCAATGATTGCAGGGGAAACACCGGATATCGATGTCAGCCCGTTCGGCGCGGAGCGCTTTCTCGGGCGCCGAGTGACGGCCGGTTAGACATGCGGTCGGTTCAGCGGCCGCACGGCGCTGCCGGTTTCGGTTAGTTACAACTGCGGATGTTGATTGTGTACATTGGCCGCCAAGAGCCGACCAATTGCTGCCGTACCCCGGGCACTCACCGCTTTGGCCCGGAAAAGGATTGGGCCCGAACTCCGGGCCCAATCCTGAACCAACCCGCCAGCCCGGCGTTACATGCCGGTACGGGTCGCTGTCCAGCCGTTGCTGCCCTCGATCTTGTCGCCGGAGACTTTGCCGGTGAACTCGCGAGTGGCACCGCCATCCTCGACGATCGAGAAGGTGATCTGCTCTCCGCGCAGGCTCCCCTTGGTCACCTTGCCGGCACGCTCCCCAACCCGAGCCGTGCCCTCGACCTTCTGGTACTCCTGCTTGAATGACACGTTAACCGGCGCGCCGCCCTTCGGGGTGATCGTCCAGTTACCACCCACCTTGGCCGGCACGATCCACAGGTAGATCGTCTGGTTCGATCCGGCAACCGATTCGGTGCGATCGGCTTCCCAGTCACCCATCGTGAACGCATGCGACACGACGCGCGTGCCCGGACGCATGTCCAGCACCTGCGGGCGCAGCTTGAGATTCAAGCCAGGCAGCAGATACATCGTCACCACCTGTGCATCGGTGAAATTGTGTTCGAAGATGTTTGCCTGCAGGAACCGCGCCTTGCCGGTCAGACCCATCTCTTCTGCCCAGCACACCGCGATCTTGTAGCGGCCTTCGTCGAGCTCGATACCGCGCGCATTGGCGCCGCGCTTGGCCGCGGCCAGCACGATACGGCCATCACCCGAGCCCAGGTCGACCAGGGTTTCGCCTGGCTTCAACTCGACATAGTCGAGCATCCGCTCGACCGTCTGCAATCGGGTCGGCACATAAATGACGTCTTTGCCCGGCCCGGTGTCGTCGAACTTCTTGTGGCACGCCGAGGGCCGTTGATCCTCGGTATAGATCTGTGCGGTTGCTGGCCCTGCCCCCACCAGACTCAACCCCACCGCGAACACGCCGACCGCGCCTCGAATGCTGTACCTCATGATTTCTTGGTCTCCCTGATCTGATTGACACCCGGTAACAATGCTCTGACACGGTCCATCGAACCGCAGGCATGCCGTCCCCTACTTACCGGCGCGAACCGCCGTCCATCCGTTGCTGCCTTCGATGCGGTCACCGACAACACGTCCGCTGTAGTCCCGCGACACACCGCTGTCGTCGACCAGCATGAAGGCGATCTGGTCCCCGCGCAGCGTGCCCTGGGATACGCGCGACGTGCGTTCACCGAGCCGCGCGTTTCCCTCGAATCGTTGGTACTGCTGGGTCACCGACAACTGCATCGGGGCGCCCCCCTTCGGCGATATCGTCCAGGTGCCTGCCACCTTCGCCGGCACGATCCAGAGATAGATGGTCTGGCTGCTGCCCTCGACCATCTCGGTGCGATCAGCCTCCCAGTCGCCCATCGTGAACGCGTGAGAGACGATGCGGGTACCTGGACGCATGTCGAGTACCTGCGGACGCAACTTGATGTTCAACCCCGGCAGCAGGTACATGGTGACGACGTTCGCGTCGGTGAAGTCATGCTCGAAGAAACTGGTGCGCACGAAGCGCGCACGGTCGGATAAGCCGGCCTTGGACGCGTTGCGCTCGGACAACTCCACCATGTTCGGGTTGTATTCGATGCCACGCGCGATGGCCCCACGCTTTGCGGCTGCAATGACGATGCGTCCATCACCGGACCCCAGATCGACCACGACTTCCCTGGGCAGGACATTGGCAAAATCGAGCATTCGCTCAACCGTTTGATCGCGGGTGGGCACCCAGATCACATCCCGGCCTTCCTGTCCGACGACCGGCGCGAACGCCTTGCCCTCCTTCGCGTCCTTCCCGGCTGATGACGCTTGGCCGAGCGCCAGCGGCGGGCTGGCAAGCCCATGTACCGTGAGTGCAAAGATTGCCAGTGCTGAGACAACTACCCCGCGCCAGGGCGCGCGCAATGCTGTTCGTCCAACTGCCATCATGGTGCGCACGTCTCCATTCGAAACCGGGTCGGCGCGCCCGCCGACACGCGTCAGAGAATATCGCTTTTGGTCTGAATGTGCGGACCCGCCTTCGCCTTGCTTCGGGGTCAGCCAAGCCCAGCCGAGCATGGCCTGGATCGCATCGAAACGATCACCCATGCCCTGGTCCGATCAAGGCGCCCCGCTGACCACCAGCAGTTCTGCCACCTTGCGATGGTCGCCCTGGAGCGCCCACCAGTTGGCGGTGCGTCCGCCATCGCTTTCGAGCCGCGCGTCGGCGCCGCGCTTGAGCAAACGCTGCACCGCTTCCAGCCTGCCCTCGGATGCCGCCAGCATCAGCGGGGTGGTCCCGTTCTCGGAGACGCTGTTGACGTTGGCGCCACGCTCCAGCAGCACGTCGATGATGCCCACATGCCCGCGCAGCGCCGCATAGTGCAAAGCCGACCACGCCGGCGCCTCGGGATTCACCTGGGCCTGCCGCGTGAGCATGTCGCGGACGATGCCTTCATGGCCACGCAGCGCCGCATACATCAAGGGCGACTCGCCAAACCGGTTGCGTGCGTCGGCCCGTGCGCCGGACGCGAGCAGTACGTTGGCCACGTCACGGCTGCCTGCCTCGGCAGCTCTCGCCAGAAGCGTCATGCCATCACGATCGGCGGTGTTCGGGTCGATGCCGCGCGCGAGCAGGCGCTTCAAGTCATTCACCGCGTTCACCTCGACCGCCCGGAACGCCTCGTCGAATGCCGATTGGGCGACTGCCGTGCCGCTTTGCATCAGCGCGCCGAGCATGAGACAGAGCGCCAGCGTGCACGCCATTGCGCAACCCGGCTCCGCACCTCTGTGTTGTGAGTGCATCATCAGTTCACCTTGAATAGTTGTTGGAAGTTCCGCGTCGAAGCATCCGCTACTGCCTCGACCGGCAATGCCCGGAGCCGGGCAATCTCTGCCGCCACCAGCGCGACATACGAGGGTTCGTTGGTCCGGCCGCGATGCGGCACTGGCGCGAGGTAAGGCGAATCAGTCTCGATCAGCAGACGCGCCAGTGGTACCTGCTGCGCCACCGTCTTGAGCTCAACCGCGTTCTTGAAGGTGACGATGCCCGAGAACGAAATGTAGAAGCCCAGGTCGATCGCCGCGAGGGCGACCTCCAGGGTTTCGGTGAAGCAGTGCATGACCCCGCCGACTTCGCCAGCACCCTCCTCCCGCATGATGCGCAAAGTATCCTCGGCTGCGGATCGGGTATGCACGATCAGCGGCTTGCCGGTCTCGCGTGCAGCGCGGATATGCCGACGGAACCGCTCCTGCTGCCACGGTGCCGGACCGTCTAGCCGGAAATAGTCGAGACCGGTCTCGCCGATTGCAATGACCTTAGGCAGCGCGGCCAGTTCGACCAGCCGCACGGTGCTCGTCGTGTCGTCCGCAGGCTGATCCGGATGAACGCCTACCGAGGCGTACAAGTGTTCATGCGCGAGCGCGAGCGAGTGAACACGCGGAAAGTCCTGCAGGTTCACCGAGACGCACAGGGCATGGGTGACCCTGGACTCGCGCATCCGCGCGAGCACGCCTGTCAGATCGCCTTGCAGGTCCGGAAAATCGAGGTGGCAGTGAGAATCGATGTACATGGATGTTGTTCGGCGAACCCGATCAACGGATCTCCGAATGCTGCAGGTAGTCGTGCCAGAGCGCTTCAAGCGACAACTGCGGGTTGAGTGGATGCCGGATCCAGCGCTGTTTCAGCAGGAGTGTACGATGCAAACGTGCGATCGCCATCATCTCGAGCGCTGCCGAGTGCCGCTGCAGCACGGCCGCCTGCTGAGGATGGTAGCGGGGCCGGGCGCCGGCTTTCACCAGCGCAAGATCGTGCGTCCACTGCAGCAGCCAGGCGAGCACCTGCGCCGGGCCTGCGTCCTTGGTGTCACGCGCAGCGGCGACGGCTGACGCCGACGGCTCGGACACGCATTGCAGCCAGGCGCGATAGATCGTGGCACGCAGCGGATCCGCGTTGGCCAGCGCGACCTGCGGTGAGCCTCCGGCGAGCGCGAGCGCCTGTGTTGCGTCCTGAACGCCCTGCCCGATCAGCCATTCGATCGCCAGCTCGGGCGCCGGCACCGTTAATGCCACTCGCATGCACCGGCTGAGCACAGTCGCACTCACCCGGCGCAGGCGGTGCGCAACCAGCACGAAGCGCATGCCGTCCGGCGGCTCCTCGAGCAGCTTGAGCAGGGCGTTCGATGCGGCAAGGTTCATTGCGTCGACTGGGTAGATGATGACCACGCGCGCACCACCACGATGGCTGCTCAAGTGCGCAAGCTCGACCAACTGGCGCAGCTGAACGACCCGGATCTCCTGGCTAAGCTTTCGATCCGATCGCGGCTTGTCGTCTGCGACAGCTTCGTCCTCGTCGTCCCCGTCAGCCGATCCTGCGGTTGACGCGGCCGAGACCGCAATCGCCTCGGGTTCGATGATGCGCAAGTCCGGATGGTTTCCAGCGGCGAGCAGGCGGCAGCTTGGGCAGATCGTGCACGGCTGCCGGCTGTTGCGATCCGGCTTCTCGCACAGCCAGGCTTCGGCAAGCGCGACCGCGAACGCCCGTTCGCCGATCCCTGCCGGCCCATGCAGCAGCAGCGAGGGCGCCGCAGCGCTCACCGCGATGTCCCATGCCTGGTCATGCCACGACATCCCGTTCATCGCCGGTCAGACTGCAGCCTGGCATCCAGGGCCTGGGCAATCGCCACCTGCACTTCATCGATGCGGCGTGCCCCATCGAGCACGCAGAACCGGGTTGGCTCGCGCCGCGCCTGCGCAAGGTACCGGGCGCGCACCCGGACGAAGAAATCGGCATCCTCCTGTTCGAATCGGTCGGTCGGCCGGCGCGCATGCACCCTCGCCCGCGCGATCGCAGCGTCGGTGTCGAACAGCAGGGTGAGGTCGGGCTGCAGATCGGCATGCACCAGTTCGGCCAGCGCGTCCACCGCGGACTCCGGCACGCCACGCCCGCCGCACTGATAGGCGAAGGTCGCATCGGTGAACCGGTCACAGAGCACGGTGAGGCCAGCGGCGAGCGCCGGGCGCACGACCTGCTGCAGGTGCTCGCTGCGCGCGGCAAAGATCATCAGCGTCTCGGTCAGGCTGTCCATCGACCGGGCGAGGATCAACTCGCGCAGCGACTCACCGAGCGCGGTCCCGCCCGGTTCGCGGGTGATCAGCACCTCGTCGCCTGCGGCCCTCAGGTGCTCGGCAATGAACGACAGATGCGTGCTCTTGCCCGCCCCGTCGATACCTTCCAGCGTGATGAAATGTCCTGTCATCTTCCATCCGATAAAACGATCGCGATGCCGTCTGCGGATCGCACCGTCGACTCAGCGGGCAGGCGCCCCACCCAACTGATATTTTCTCACGGCGCGGTTGTGATCCGCGAGGGTCTCCGAGAATTCGGAGGTGCCGTCGCCTCGGGCGACGAAGAACAGCGCGCGCGACGGCTCCGGACGCAGCGCGGCGCGCAGCGAGCCCAGCCCGGGCATGGCGATCGGCGTCGGTGGCAACCCGCCCCGTAGATAGGTATTGAACGGCGTATCGGCCTGCAGGTCGCGCCGACGCAGGTTGCCATCGAACGCGGCGCCCAGCCCATAGATCACGGTCGGATCCGTCTGCAGCCGCATGCCCAGCCGCAGCCGATTATGGAACACCGCGGAGATCCGTCCGCGGTCGGCCGCCCGCCCGGTCTCCTTCTCGATGATCGATGCCAGTATCAGGAACTCGTAGGGTGTCTTGACGGCGAGGCCATCGGCCCGGGCCGCCCATTCGCGCTCGACATGGTCGACCATCGCGCGGTGGGTGCGTGCGATCAGCGCCCGCTCGCTGCTGCCGCGGGTGAAAAGATAGGTATCCGGAAACAGCCAGCCTTCAAGCGCGCCCGACTCGATGCCCAGCGCCAGTGCCAGGTCGCGATCGGACAGGTTGCCGCTGTCATGACGCAGATCGGGGTGAGCGGCCAGCGCCGCCCGCCACTCACGCAGCGTCCAGCCCTCGATGAAGGTGATCTCGCTCAACGTCACGTCGCCGCGGGTGACCTTCTGAAGCAGTTCCCAGAGCGAGACCCCTGCCTGCAGTTCATAGTGTCCGGCGCGCACCCGGGTATCTGATCCGGTCAGGCGCCCCAGCACGACGAGCGGCTCTGTCGATACCGGCACGCCCGCCCTGCGCATCGCCCCGGCGGCGGCGCGCAGGCCCTTGCCCTCCTCGATGGTGAACTCGACCAGGCCGGATGGCAGCGCCGGCCGCCACTCGTACACATAGAACCAGACGGCGCCACCAGCCAGGATAGCCAGCATGAGCAGCGCACCCAGTATGCGGAACATTCCGCCTGCCCTCACCGCGCGCAGCCCAACCCGGGCAGGGTGTCGCCCGG
>JBBRCD010000073.1:0-20853 GCA_038205245.1 Burkholderiales bacterium | reverse complement strand
ACCCATGCGCTGTTCCAGCAGGGCGTGGACTTTGCCAGTCTCGCGCTGGCGATCGTCGACGAGCAGCACCGCTTCGGCGTCAATCAGCGGCTGGCGTTGCGGGGCAAGGCGGTGAAGGCGGCCAAGGCCGAGGCAGGGGTGACGGTGCAGGGGAGCCGCTCACCGCCAGATTGCACGCCAGACGGCACGCCAGCGGGCACGCTGGAGGGCACGGTGGAAGGCATTGCGCCAGGCGAGACGGCCCGACAGTTCGCCCCGGAAGCGCACCTGCTGATGATGTCCGCGACTCCGATCCCGCGCACGCTGGCGATGTCGCACTATGCCGATCTGGATGTGTCCACCATCGACGAATTACCGCCTGGCCGCACGCCGATCGCCACGCGGCTGGTCGCCGACGCCCGCCGGGACGAGGTGATCCAGCGGGTACGCGACGCCTGCATGCAGGGCAGTCAGGCCTACTGGGTCTGTCCGCTGATCGAGGAGTCCGAAGCGCTGCAGTTGCAGACCGCGGTCGATACCCATGCCTCGTTGTGCGCGACGTTTCCTGAGCTGGCGGTCGGTCTGGTGCACGGCCGGTTAAAGTCGGTGGAGAAGGCGGCGACGATGGCCGCGTTTCAGCGCGGCGAACTCAAGCTGCTGGTCGCAACCACGGTGATCGAGGTCGGCGTCGATGTCCCGAACGCTTCGCTGATGGTGATCGAGCATGCCGAGCGGATGGGCCTCGCCCAGCTGCATCAGTTGCGCGGCCGGGTCGGGCGGGGCAGTGCGAAATCGGCCTGCATCCTGCTCTATCAGTCACCGCTCTCGGCGCTGGCCCGCGAGCGATTGAAGGTGGTCTATGAGAGCAACGACGGCTTCGAGATCGCCCGGCGCGACCTGGAGTTGCGTGGGCCGGGCGAGTTGATGGGGGCGCGGCAGAGCGGCTTGCCGATGCTGCGTTTCGCCGACCCGGTGCAGGACAGCGCCCTGCTCGAGGCGGCCTGCGAAGTCGCTGAAACCCTGCTCGCCACCGACCAGGAGGCGGCGCGCAGGCACCTGGCGCGCTGGTTGCCGAATGCCCTGGAATGGCTCAATGGGTGAGCGCTTGCTTACCGAATATAGGCCGCGATTACTGGCATATGGCACCATCTATCTCGGCGCCTGGGCGAATGCACCGGGCGCCGGGCTCTTCCAATTCGGACTGAAGTCATGCGCAATCCTGCCGTTAATGTGAATCTGTCCGCACGCGGGTCCACCGATCGCTGGCGGGGAATGGCTCTGGAGTCCGGGGCGTTGCGCGGCTGGTTGACCGACCGCGGGTCACTGACCCGGCGGTTGAAACAGGCATCGCGACGGTTCCGGGTGGTGCGGCTTGCCCAAGGGCGGGCGGGCGTGTGCGTCGACGAGGCGGCCTGCCTCGGGGACGCCCGCCCCCGAGGGCGGAACTTCATTGTGCGAGAGGTGTTGCTCGAATGCGACGGACGTCCAACGGTGTTTGCCCACAGCGTGATCGCCGCTCAGGCGCTGCACGGCCCGTTGCGCTGGCTGGCCGGGCTGGGTTCGCGTCCGCTCGGCGAGGCGCTGTTCGGCGATCCGCGGGTACGCCGGGGGCCGCTCGCGTTCCGGCGGTTGCGCGCGCCGGACAGGCGCTACCTGCGCGCCGCCTCGCAACTGGCCGCGCGCGGCCAGCCGGTGCCGTCCGCGCTCTGGGCGCGCCGGTCGAAGTTCAGCGTGTGCGGCCATCTGTTGCTGGTCACCGAAGTGTTTCTGCCTGCCGTGGCATGCTTGGAAAATTCGTTGGCAGAAGCGTTGGCGCCGGCGCTGAGAGATACGTCAACCCCTGCGTTGGCACCCGCGCTGGCAACCACGTCGGAACCGGCGCCCGTGCCGGCGTCCGTGCCTTTCCGGTCGGGCCGACCGGAGCGAACCTGCGATGACTCCGCCGATGGCCGATAGCGTGCCCGGAGCGCCGATCTCGATCGGTACCCGGCTGTCCTACTACGAAAAGCTGATGCGGCTGGACCGCCCGGTCGGCATCCTGTTGCTGCTCTGGCCGGCGCTGTGGGCGCTCTGGCTGTCATCGAACGGTCGGCCGGACATGGTGCTGGTCTGGGTGTTCGTGCTCGGTGCCGCGCTGATGCGCTCGGCCGGCTGTGTGGTCAACGACATCGCCGACCGCAACATCGACCGCCATGTCGCGCGCACCCGCGACCGGCCGATCACCGCCGGACTGGTCAGCGTGCGCGAAGCACTGTGGCTGGCCGCCACCCTGACCGTACTCGCCGGCGGCCTGGTGATGATGCTCAACTGGCTGACCGTCGGCCTGTCGCTGCTCGCGCTGGTGTTCGCGTTCACCTATCCGTTTACCAAGCGGTTCTTTGCCATGCCGCAGGCCTACCTTGGGGTTGCCTTCGGCTTCGGCATTCCGATGGCCTATGCCGCCGCGCTCGGTCAGGTGCCAGCGGTGGCCTGGGTCATGCTTCTCGCCAACGTGTTCTGGGCAATCGCCTACGACACTGCGTATGCGATGGTCGACCGCGAGGATGACCTGAAGATCGGCATCAAGACCTCGGCGATCACCTTCGGCCGCTTCGATCTGGTCGGCATCGCGGCGGCGCACGGGGCCTTCCTGCTCACCATGATCGTGGTCGGGGTTATGACCCAGCGCGGCTGGCTGTACTACGGCGCGCTGATCGTGGCGGCGGCGATGGCCCGCTACCAGGTCGTCCTGTGCGAGAGCCGCGAGCCGCAGCAGTGCTTCAAGGCGTTCATGAACAACATCGCCGTGGGTGGCATCATCTTCCTCGGGATCATGGTCGACAGCTACTTCCGGGTGGCGCTGTAGGCTGCGTGCGCGCGACCCCGCGTCAACTACTCGTTGAGCGTGCGAAAGTCGGACACACTTCGATGTAGTCGAGCACGTCTAGTCCGGCAGATTCCCGCGCCGTACTCAGTCGGCGCGCAGAATTCCATATTGACCTTCTGTAGCCAGTCGGATACAGTAGATCGATGTTCAGCGTTCGCCAGACTGAAGAGTTCGTCGACTGGCTTGATGCGGTCAAGGACAAGCGAGCTAGAGTTCGCATCGCGGCTCGCCTGCGCCGGGTGGAGGCAGGCAACCTTGGCGACTGGCAGCCGATCGAGGGTAACGTTTCCGAACTGAGAGTCGATTACGGACCTGGATACCGTCTGTACTTCACCCGGCGCGGTTCGATCATCGTGGTGATCTTGAATGCGGGGGACAAGTCATCTCAGAAACGCGACATCCGTCGTGCTTTGAAGCTATCCGCTGAACTTGGAGACGATCTATGACCAGGACCAGGACCAGGACACCGCCCAAGCTTGTCGCCTTCGATGCCGCTCGGTACCTCGATGATGACGAAGCCATTGCAGAGTACATGACTGCTGTTCTGGAGGAGAACGACTCAGACCTGCTTCTACTGGCGTTGGCGGACGTGGCGCGCGCCAAGGGAATGGCCCAGGTTGCCAGGGACGCGGGCCTTGGGCGCGAGAGCTTGTACAAGGCTTTGGCGCCGGGCGCCAAGCCGAGATTCGATACCATCATGAAGGTAGCCCGCGCTCTGGGCGTAAAGTTTACCGCCCAACCAGCGTGCGCCATCGCGCCAGCCATGCCTCTGAAGTCACGCACTATGGGTGGTTGATTTTGCATCGGTACTGCTGAGTGACTTTCGGACGACTTACGATGCAGCAGACCGATTGCCTCGCTAACTCGACAGGCCGTGCCGTGATTGACTCCTGGCACACGTGTACCTACACTGGCGTATCTACATTGTAGACACAACGCAGGAGTATTCGATGGCTACGACGTCTTCGGTGGGTTCAAGTCGCACGATCGTGCGCAAATGGGGTAACAGTCCGGCAGTGAGGCTGCCGGTGGCGGTGATGAACGCTGCCTGTATCGAACTCGAGCAGGACGTGCAGATCTCGGTGGAAGAGGGTCGGATTATCATCGAGCCAGTGGCGACGGTGGATTACTCGCTGGAGCGTCTGGTCAAGGGCATCACGCGCGGAAACTCGCATCCTGAGGCGGATTTCGGTGCGCCGGCGGGTCGTGAGCGTGGCTGATGGCCAGCCAGTTTGTTCCCGATGCGGGCGATATCGTCTGGCTGCAGTTCGATCCGCAAGCCGGTCATGAGCGGGCAGGGCACCGACCTGCGCTGGTGCTCAGCCCGGCGATCTATAACGCCCGTGCGGGACTGATGGTGTGCTGCCCGATCAGCACCCGAATCAAGGGCTATCCGTTCGAAGTGCTGACTTCGGTGGAAGGCGTTGATTGCGCAGTGCTGTCGGATCAGGTGCGCTCGCTCGACTGGCGAGCGCGCAAAGCGAAGAGGAAAGCGGTTGCGTCCGCCAATGTTCTGATCGAAGTACGCGCCAGGGTCAAGACACTGTTGCAGATTCGCTGAAGCATCGTCGCTGACGCACTGTCGCTGAAGCAGACTCGCTGAATGCACGGCGATCGCCATCGCCCCGAGAACCCGGAGCCCGGACTTGAAGTATCACGACCTGCGCGACTTCATCGCGCAACTGGAAGCGCTGGGCGAGTTGAAGCGTGTTGCTGCGCCGGTCTCGCCGAATCTGGAAATGACCGAGGTCTGCGACCGTCTGTTGCGCGCTGGCGGTCCGGCGGTGCTGTTCGAGCATCCGGTCGGGCACACGATGCCGGTGCTGGGCAACCTGTTCGGCACGACCCGGCGGGTGGCGCTGGGCATGGGGCAGGACGATCCGGCCGCGCTGCGCGAGATCGGCAAGCTGCTCTCGTATCTAAAAGAGCCCGAGCCGCCCAAGGGGCTGCGTGACGCCTGGGACAAGTGGCCGATCCTGAAGCAGGTGCTGAACATGGCGCCGAAGGAGGTGTCGCGCCCGGTCTGCCAGCAGCAGCGAATCGAAGGCCCGGATGTGGATCTGGCACGGCTGCCGATCCAGACCTGCTGGCCGGACGATGCCGGGCCGCTGATCACCTGGGGCCTGACCGTCACCCGCGGCCCGGCGCGCGAGCGGCAGAACCTGGGCATCTATCGGCAGCAGGTGATCGGCCGCAACAAGCTGATCATGCGCTGGCTGGCCCACCGTGGCGGCGCGCTCGACTTCCGCGACCATGCGAAGGCGAATCCGGGACAACCGTTCCCGATCGCGGTCGCCCTGGGCTGCGATCCGGCGACCACGCTGGGTGCGGTGACCCCGGTGCCGGACACGCTGTCCGAATACCAGTTCGCGGGTCTGCTGCGCGGCGGGCGCACCGAGCTGGCAAAGTGCCTGGGCTCGACCCTCAAGGTGCCGGCAACTGCCGAGATCGTGCTCGAAGGGGCGATCCATCCGGACGCCTCTTCGCCCACCGGCTGGGAGAGCGCGCTGGAAGGCCCGTTCGGCGATCACACCGGCTACTACAACGAGCAGGACCGCTTTCCGGTGTTCACCGTCGAGCGCATCACCCATCGCGACAACCCGATCTATCACTCGACCTACACCGGCAAGCCGCCGGATGAACCGGCGATCCTCGGGGTGGCGCTCAACGAGGTGTTCGTGCCGCTGCTCGTCCGCCAGTTCCCCGAGATCGTCGACTTCTACTTGCCGCCCGAAGGGTGCTCGTACCGGATGGCGGTGGTCAGCATGCGCAAGCAGTACCCGGGTCACGCCAAGCGGGTGATGTTCGGCATCTGGAGTTTCCTGCGCCAGTTCATGTACACCAAGTTCATCGTGGTCACCGATGACGATATCAATGTGCGCGACTGGAAGGAAGTGATCTGGGCGATGACCACCCGGGTCGATCCGGCGCGCGATACGGTGCTGATCGAGAACACCCCGATCGACTATCTCGATTTCGCCAGCCCAGTCTCCGGGTTGGGGTCGAAGATGGGCATCGACGCCACCAACAAATGGCCGGGCGAGACGACGCGTGAATGGGGGCGGCCGATCGAGATGAGCGTCGAGGTCAAGGCGCGCATCGATCAGCTGTGGGGGAAGCTGGGGCTTTGACTGGCCGGGCGACCCGGGTCAGCGCCGTTGCCGGTCTCGGCCGGGTGGCCCGGTAGTCAGGTGGCCAGGCGCTGACTGCGCGCTGAGTCTCGGCGTGCGCTGCCGGGTCAGACCGTCGCGCGCGCGTCGTCCAGCATCATCTGCGCTGCCTTCTCCGCGATCATCACTACTGGCCAGTTCGTGTTGCCTGAAACCAGCGTCGGCATGATCGAGGCGTCGACTACCCGCAGGTTCAACAACCCGTGCACCCGCAGCCGGGCATCGACCACCGCTAGCGGATCGGTGCCCATCTTGCAGGTGCCTACCGGATGGAAGATGGTCGCGCCATGGTTACGCGCGAAGTCGAGCAGGTCGTCGTCGCTGCGCGCCTCGGGCCCGGGCCGGTACTCGGCCAGCGTGTAGTCGCGCATCGCCTGGGTGGACGCGATGGTGCGCGCCATGCGCAGGCCGGCCACCGTCGTCTCGCAGTCGAGTTCGGTCGACAGATAGTTCGGCTGCATCGCTGGCGCCTGCATCGGGTCGGCGCTCTTGATCCGTACATGGCCGCGCGAGGTTGGCCGCAGCTGGCAGACCGACATGGTGAAGCCGGACCAGTCATGCGGTTTGGCACCAGCCATCTCGGCCGACAGCGTGGCGAAGTGGAACTGCACATCAGGTGTCGTCGAGTGCGGCATGGCGCGGGCGAACAGGCCGCCCTGGTTGATGCCGACCGCAAGGGGCCCGCTGCGTTTGACCATCCACTCCAGGCCCATCTTGAACTTGCGATAGATGCTTTTGAGGTCGTCGTTGGTGGTCACCGGCTTGGCGCAGCGGAAGATTGCACGTACCTGGAGATGGTCCTGCAGGTTCTCGCCGACGCCGGCGAGCGCATGCACCAGCGGCACGCCGCGCGCCGCAAGCAGGGCGGGGTCCCCCACGCCGGACAGTTGCAGCAACTGCGGCGACTGCAGTCCACCGGCCGAGAGCACGACTTCTCGCCGCGCGAGCGCACTGCGCTCCACGCCGCCCTGGCTGTATTCGACACCGGTGGCGCGCCGGCCGTCGAACAACACCCGTCGGGTCATTGCGCCGGTCTCGATGCGAAGATTGGCGCGGCCGCGCGCAGGCTTCAGATAGCCCACCGCGGTGGAGCAGCGCAAGCCGTTCTTAGTGGTGAGCTGATAGTAGCCCGCACCTTCCTGAGTCGGACCGTTGAAGTCGTCGTTACGCGGGATGCCGGCTTCCCCGGCCCCGGCGATGAAGGCCTCGACCAGTTCATGCGGACGCCCGATGTCGGATGCCGCCAGCGGCCCATCTGCGCCGTGATAGTCATCGGCGCCGCGCTGATTGCCCTCGCAGCGCTTGAAGTAGGGCAGCACCTCGTCCCAGCGCCAGCCCGGGTTGCCCAGGCTCGCCCACTGGTCATAGTCCTCGCGCTGGCCGCGGATGAAGATCAGACCGTTGATCGAGCTCGATCCGCCGAGCCCCTTGCCGCGCGGCCAGTAGATCTGCCGGCCGTTCATCGTCGGCTCGGGCTCGGTCTTGAACATCCAGTTCCAGGTCGGGTTGAACATCGTCTTCGCATACCCGATCGGGATGTGGATCCACGGGTCGAACATCGAAGTGAAGATGCCCCGGCCCAGGCGCGAGGAAGATCCGGAGTTCGTCGCACTCAAGGCGCGTATCCGCGACCTGATTCATGACGAGTTCGATCTGTCCGAAGTGCCCAATGTGGTGGCCGGCCACGCCTGAGCGTCCGGCTCGGTGGAGGCGAAATTGAACCCCGACTCCGGCTCCGCGCTGCTGCGCGGACTGCTGCTGCTGGAGCGGATAGCACAGTCCGACCATGCGCTGTCGCTGGCCGAGCTGGTGCAGGCGGTCGATCTGCCCAAGCCGACGGTGCATCGCATGCTGCGCCAGTTGAGCGCCCACGGTTTTGTCGCGCAGGCACCCGGCGATCGCCGCTACATGGTGTCGCGCCGCCTGTCGCGGCTCGCGCTGGCCACGATGCAGCGGGGCGCCGTCCATGCCGACCGCCACGCGATCCTGGAGCGGCTGGTGGCCGAGGTCGGCGAGACCTGTAACCTGACCCTACTGGATGGCACCGAGGTGGTCTACGTCGACCGGGTCGAGTCTCACTGGCCGCTGCAGATGACGCTGCAAGCCGGCTCGCGGGTGCCGATCCACTGCACCGCCAGCGGCAAGCTGTTGTTCGCGCTGCTGCCGGCGCGCACCCGCCAGCGGCTGCTGCGGACATTGAAGCTGCAGCGGCATACCCCCGGGACCTTGACCGACCCGGTGGCGCTCGACGCCGAGCTCACCCGGATTCGCGAGGCGCGCGTCGGAACCGACAACCAGGAGTTCCTGGAAGGTCTGGTGGCCACCGCGGTGCCGGTGCTGGACAGCCAAGGCCAGGTGATTGCCGCGCTGGCAATGCATGGTCCGGTCGGACGACTGTCGCTCGCGCGTGCGCTCTCGCTGGTGCCGCAGCTGCGCGCTGCGGCGACAGCGATGGGCGAGGCGCTTGCCCCGGCCTGAGCCGGGGCGTGCGAGCGACAGCCGCCCGACTGGACCGGTGATTCCGTCAGAAGAGCAAAAAGGGGCCAGGCTCCTTTTGCCGTCACCTGCGTGCACTCGTCGACGCCCTCGCGAGGCAAAAGGAACCTGGCCCCTTTTCCTTCGCGCAGTTCAATACGGTGGTTTGGTTCAGCGCGACGACCTGTTTCCTGAGATTCAATGGACTGTCGTCGGCGCCCCGAACGGACCGGTGATTCTGGTCGGCGACTGCGCCGCTGCTACACTTGCAGCCCACACAGCGCGAACCCCGGGCCGGGGTTTTGATTGTTCATGCCGCCTCTCGACCTCCCCCTGAATCCTTCGCTTCGCCCGCCGTTGCAGGTCGATATCCCGGCATTGCAGGCGGCGTTGTCCGGTGCAGTCTCCGGCGAAGTCCGCTTCGACGAAGGCACCCGTGCGGTGTATGCGCATGACGCCTCGAACTACCGGCAGGTGCCGATCGGGGTGGTGATCCCCAAGTCGGTGGATGATGTCGTGGCGGCGGTCGCAGTATGCCGCGAGTTCGGCGCGCCGATCCTGCCGCGCGGTGGCGGCACCGCGCAGAATGGCCAGACGGTCAATGTGGCGGTGGTGATCGATTGCTCGAAGTACCTCAATCAGGTGCTCGAGGTCGATGCTGGAGCGCGTACCGCGCGAGTCGAGCCCGGCGTGGTCTGCGACGCCCTGCGCGATGCCGCCGAAGTGCATGCGCTCACCTTCGGGCCGGATCCGGCAACCCACAGCCGCTGCACGCTGGGCGGGATGATCGGCAACAACTCCTGCGGTGCGCACTCGATGATGGCCGGCAAGACGGTCGAGAACGTCGAGTCGCTCGAGGTGCTGACCTATGACGGCCTGCGTCTGTGGGTCGGCCCCACGTCGGATGAGGCGTACGCGCGCATCGTCGCCGAGGGCGGGCGACGCGGCGAGATCTACTCGAAACTGAAGGCGCTGGCGCAGAATTACGGCGAGCTCATCCGGACAAAGTATCCGAAGATCAAGCGGCGGGTATCCGGCTACAACCTCGATCAGCTGCTGCCCGAGAACGGCTTCAACATCGCTCGTGCGCTGGTCGGCACCGAAGGCTCGTGTGCGATCACCCTGCAGGCGAAGACCCGGCTGGTCGAGAGCCCTCAGCAACGGGTGCTCCTGGTGCTGGGCTATCCGGACATCTATCTTGCCGGCGATGCCGTGCCGCAGATCCTGCCGTTCGGACCGATTGCCACCGAGGGGCTGGACCAGAAGATCATCGGCGGCCTGCGCGTGCGCGGGTTGCGTCTTGCCGATATCGCAAAGCTGCCGGCAGGCGATGCCTGGATCATGATCGAGTTCGGCGCCGACACCCGCGCTGCGGCGAGCGCCCAGGCCCAGGCACTGGTCGATCACTACGCTGGACGTGCCGATGCGCCATCGCACTGGCTGATCGATGACCCGGCGGTGGCCGAGGCGATCTGGACCATTCGCGAGACCGCTGCCTCGGCCAGTGCACTCGGGCTGGCCGGCAGTCGCGACCCGCAGGTGGGCTGGGAAGATGCCGCGGTCGATCCGTTGCGCCTGGGCGACTACCTGCGCGAGTTCCAGGCGCTCGTTGATCGCCACGGCTACGAGACCTCGCTCTACGGTCACTTCGGAGATGGCTGCATCCATGCGCGCATCACCTTCGATCTGCGCAGCACCGAGGGCGTGGCGAAATGGCGGGGCTTCACTGAAGAGGCCGCGCATCTGGTCGTGCGTTATGGCGGCTCGCTCTCGGGCGAGCATGGCGACGGTCAGGCCAAGGCCGAGTTCCTGCCGGTGATGTACGGGCCGGAGCTGATGCAGGCGTTTCGCGAGTTCAAGGCGATCTGGGATCCGGACGGGCGGATGAACCCGGGCAAGCTGATCGACGCCTATCGCATCGACGAGAACCTGCGCTACGGGCCGGGGTACAGCCCGATCCGCTTCGAGACGAAGATGAACTTCAGCACGCCCGAGGGCGACGGCTTCGCGCGCTCCATCGAACACTGTGTCGGCATGGGCAAGTGCCGCTCGCAAAGCGGCGGGGTGATGTGTCCAAGCTATCGCATCACCGGCGAGGAGAAGCACTCGACCCGGGGTCGCGCCCGGCTGTTCGGCGAGATGCTGCGCGGCGAGGTGGTCACCGGCGGCTGGCAGTCCGAGGCGGTGAAGGAAGCGCTCGACCTGTGCCTGGCCTGCAAGGGCTGCAAGAGTGACTGCCCGACGCACACCGATATGGCGAGCTACAAGGCCGAGTTCCTCTATCACTATCACGAGCGCCATCGGCGGCCGGTGCAGGCCTGGAGCATGGGCTTCATCCATCGCTGGGCGCGGATCGCCTCTCGCATGCCGCGGCTGGTCAACTGGTTCACCCAGACCCCAGGACTGAACGTGATCGCCAAGCAGCTGGCCGGCATCGCCCTTCAGCGCGATGTGCCGAAGTTCGCCGAACGCACGTTCAGGCAGTGGTTCTTTGCACGCAAGGGGGTTGGTGCCAGTGGCGCTGGTGGTGGTACTACCACCAGCCCGCCACGCAAGCGCGTGATCCTCTGGGCCGACACCTTCAACAACCACTTCCATCCCGAGACTGCGATGGCCGCGGTGAAGGTGCTGGAACATGCCGGTTACGAGGTGAGCGTGCCGCGAGCGCAGCTTTGCTGCGGACGCCCGCTCTATGACTTCGGCCTGCTCGATCAGGCCGAGCGCCAGTTGCGCGAGATCATGCAGGCGATGGCTTCGGACATCGACGCCGGCACGCCGATCATCGGACTGGAGCCAGCCTGCGTCGCGGTGTTCCGCGATGAACTGCTCAAGCTGTTTCCGGACGACGCCCGGGCGGCAAAGTTGTCGTTGCAGATGCGCTTCTTCACCGAGTTCCTGATCGCCGAGGGCGTCGATCTGCCGAAGCTCAATGTGCAGGCGGTGGTCCACGGGCATTGCCATCAGAAGTCGGTGATCGGCATGGCTGCCGATACGAAGTTGCTGGACGCGATGGGCGTGCAGCACAAGGCGATCGAGTCGAGCTGCTGCGGCATGTCCGGCTCGTTCGGCTTCAGCCCGCGGCACTATGACCTGTCGGTGAAGGCAGCCGAACTCACGCTGCTGCCGGCACTTCGCGCCTGCAGCGCCGACACGGTCGTTATAAGCAACGGCTACAGTTGCCGCGAGCAGATCGCTCAGCTCGGACCGCAGCCGGCAATCCATATTGCGGAGCTTATTGCGCGCGCGCTGGACGACGGCGCGAGGCGTTGATCCCCGGCTTCGAGTCGCTCAGCCCGGCGATCATCGTCTGGGCGGTGGTGGTGATCGCGGTGAGCGGCTATGTTTACGGCTTGCTCGGTCTGGGTCTGCCGCTGATCGCCACACCACTGTTCGTGATGGTGATGCCGGTGCGCGATGCGTTCGTGCTGATCCTGTTGCCCTGTCTGGCGGCCATCGCGATCAGCATCGCCAGCGTGCCCGACCTGCGCGGCGCATTGCGCCGCTTCTGGTACATGCCGATCCTGTCGCTGATCGGTGCCGGTGTCGGCGCCCAGCTGTTCGTGCGCGCGCCGCATCTGCCGTACTCGCTCCTGCTGGTGACCGTGATGCTGGCCTGGGCCTGGCTCGACTGGCGCGGCCGGTCCGAGTCGCCCTGGATGCAGCGCTCGCCGGCAACGGCGGGCGTGTGTTTCGGCCTGCTCGCCGGCATCACCGAGGCCACCGCCAATGTGGCTGCCCCGCCGCTGCTGATCTACTACACCGGGCTCGGGATGGCGCCGGGGGCAATGATTCAGGCGATGAACCTGAGCTTCGCCCCGGGCAAGCTGACCCAGCTCGTGACCCTGTCGACCATCGGTGGCGTGCCTTTGGTGCAATGGCTGGCGACGCTGCCGCTGGTGGCGATAGCGTCGGCGACGCAACTGGTCGGGATCAGGGCACGCAACCGGGTGGACGCCGCGACCTATCGACGCTGGCTGCGCTGGTGCGTGGTCGCGATGGCGGTGATGATCCTGGCGCAGACTCTGTTCGGTTCGACGCCGGCCTGATTCAGGCTGCCTGTGGTGTGCCCGCCCCGTCGTTCAGGCCCTCCTGCTCAACCTCTGTCGCTCAGGCCCGGTCGGCTCAGGCCCGGTCGGCTCAGGCCCGATCGCTCAGGCCCTGTCGCTCAGGCCTTGACCGTCGACAGCAGCGTCTTCAGTTCGCCCGACTCGAACATCTCGGTGAGGATGTCCGAGCCACCGACAAACTCGCCGTTGACATAGAGCTGCGGAATCGTCGGCCAGTTGGCGTAGCCCTTGATACCCTGGCGGATCTCCGGCTCTTCCAGCACGTTCACCGTGAACGGCTGATCGACGCCGCAGGCAGACAGGATGCGCACCACATTGGCGCTGAAGCCGCATTGCGGAAAGCTCGGGTTGCCCTTCATGTAAAGGACGACCGGGTGGCTGGTGACCTGCTCGTGGATGGTGTCGTGCGCGCTCATGTTTTTGACCTCGTCAGATGACGTTCCGGCGGCAATCCGTGCAGCCGGACAGGGGCTAACGATACGAGAAGTCGACTAATTTAGTCAAGTAAGGGCTTGGTGCCGGGGCAGGTGGCTGGAGGACAGACCCTGAGGGTCTGTCCCCGGGGCCAGGCCAGCGGGGCAGCGGGGGAGGGCGAAGGGGGGCAGAGCGAAGGGGGGCAGAGCTTCAGGGTCTGTCCCCGGGGCCGCCCATCGAGGAGGTTCCTAAAACCAGTTGCGTGGCAACGCGGCTGATCGCAAGGTTTGGGTGCGGCTGATCGAAACTTCTCAGAACGGTGCATGACGCGCAGTGAGGGGACAGACCCTCAGGGTCTGTCCCCGGGGTTAGCAGCGGGCGGCGGGGGGGACAGACCCTGAGGGTCTGTCCCCGGGGTCGCGGGGACAGGCTCCTGGCTCCGGGGTCAGCAGCGGACCAGCTTGTCCTCGAACCAGTCCCACATCACTGCGTTCACCTTGGTCAGGTAGTCACGCTGGCAGTGCTGGGCGCCACCTTCTTCGGCCGTAAACACGCGCAGCGTCTTGTCCGACGAGCCGCTGGCGGCGTACAGCGACTGGGCATCGACCAGCGGCACCTGCTCGTCGTCTGCCCCATGCACGATCAGGAACGGGCAGCGCATCTTCTGCACCACGCCGTCCAGACGGAATGGCTCGAGCTTTTTCAGTGCCTCATCGAGCGAGTCGACGCCGAGAATCCACATGATGTGATGCCCCGGCACCGACAGCGAGGTGTTGAACGCGGCGTCGATCCGCTTCTTCCAGGTCGCGTGGTAGTCCCAGATCGCGCCCCAGGCGATGCAGGCGGCAAAGCGCGGCTCCAGTGAAGCGATGCGCGGGGCGTAGTAGCCGCCCAGGCTGATCGCGACGACACCGACCCGTTTCGCGTCGACATCGGTACGCGTCTCCAGCCAGTCCATGCAGGCCGAGCCGGCCTTCTCGTAGTCGTGGCGCAGCACCATGTTGCGAAAGCGGATCGCCTCGCCGGTGCCCGGCCCGTCCATCACCAGGCACGAGATGCCGCGCTTGATCAGCTCGGGCACGCCGCGCATGTACTGAATCTCCTTGGTGACATCCAGTCCGTCGAAGTAGACGACACAGGGCTTTTTCGCCTCGGTCGAGTTCTGCGCATGCACGAAGTAGCCGGGTAGCGTCACGCCCTCGAACGGGATCTCGACGATCTCTATCTTCAGATCGGTCTGGCCGACGAAGCGGTGAAAACAGTCCACGCCCTTGCGATAGGAGGCGAGCGCATGGGCATCCTTCGGCGTGCGGAACCGCTCGGCCATCTGATAGTAGTTGGTCGCGCGCAGATAGGCGGCCGCCGCCGAGAAGCGGTGATTCGAACGGGTGCGTTCATCGGCGAAGGCAGCCACGGTGTCGGCGACCTGATTGCAGGCATCGAACCAGGCCTGGTCGTCATCGGGCGCCTTGTCCTTGAGCATGCGGCCGATCCGGTCCATCTCGCCGATGTCCGAGCCGCCGTACGACCCGCTGCCGATCATGTTGATGAAGGCCGATGACCAGCGGTAGTTGCCCGGGAAATACATGAAGTACTGCGGATCCTTTTTCGCCTGCGGCTCGCTCATCGTCGCGTCCTCGTCTGTTCAGAAATCCGCTTTCAAATTCGCCGCGCGCACCACGCGGCCCCATTTCTCGTACTCGCGCTTGAGAAAGGCGCCGAAGTAGTCCGGCGATCCGCCCGCGATGTCATAACCCTGCGCCATCAACTGCTCACGGCCTTCCGGTGACAGCACCCGTCGGTTCACCTCGGTGTTGATGCGCAGGACGATCTCGCGCGGCGTACCCGCTGGCGCCATGATGCCGTTGAAGTTCTGCGACTCGAAGCCGGCGAGGCCGCCTTCGGCTACCGTCGGCATGTCCGGCAGGCTGGGCGAGCGGGCAAGACCGTTGACCGCGAGCACCCGGATCCGGCCTTGCTTCATGAACGCGAGTGCATTGGGGATCGACATGGTCAGCACATCGATGTGTCCAGCCAGCAGATCGACCTGCGCCGGGGACACGCCCTTGTAGGGCACATGGGTCATGGTCACGCCGGCCATGGAATTGAACAGCTCCATGGTGAGATGACCGACCGTACCCACGCCGGGTGAACCGAAGCTCAGCTTGCCCGGGTTCTTCTTCGCCAGCGCGATCAGTGCGCGCACGTCTTTCGCCGGCACGCTCGGGTGAACCACGACGGCGCTGGTGGTGGTGGTGACCAGCACGACCGGTATCAGGTCTTTCAGCGGGTCATAGCCGAGCTTGCCGCCCATGTGCGGCGCCACGGTCAATGGCCCGGGATTGGCGCCGAGCAGTGTGTAGCCGTCCGGCGCCGCCCGGGCGACGAACTCGGTGGCTGGCACGCCACCTGCGGCTGGACGGTTCTCGACCAGCACCGGTTGTCCCCAGGCCTCGTTCAGCCGCTGGCTCACCAGCCGCGCATTGACATCGGTCGGCCCGCCGGCGGCGAACGGCACGATGATGCGTATCGGGCGGGACGGAAACTGCGCCTGTCCCCATGCCTGGCTGGCGAACAGGAGGGTCAGCAGGCCAGCTGCGAGCGCGCTCCCCGAAGGCGATCGATACCACGACATCGGACTGTCTCCTCCAGTGCAGATTCCGGGAGCGCCTCTGATGACTTCGGCGGGCGCGGTGGAATCGAGGTGCGAACGATACCGGTTTCGCGCTGCTGCGGCGAACGTTGTACGGGGACAGACCCCGAGGGTCTGTCCCCACCGCACGCAGTTGGCAAGATGGGCCAACTTGGGGACAGACCCTGAGGGTCTGTCCCCGGGCCTCCGATTCAGCGGTGCGCTCAATGTCCAGATGGGCCAACTTGGGGACAGACCCTCAGGGTCTGTCCCTTCGGGTTTGCAGGGGCGGGGACTCAGCCGCGGGCAAATTGGGGACAGATCCTAAAGGTCTGTCGCCGGGCCTCCGGTTCAGCCGCGCACGGCGACCATGAACAGCCGGCGGAAGCTGTACAACGTGCTGCCGTCTGCCCTGCGTGGATAGGCCTTCGCCAATATCGCCCGGTACTGCGCTTCGAACTCGACCTGCTCTGACGGCTCGAGCACGTTCAGTAACGGTCGCAGGGAGCTGCCGCGGGTCCATTCGAGCACGGCATCGTCGCCCTGCAGCACATGGGTGAACTCGCTCTCCCACAGGTCGATCGACACGCAATGGGGCGCGAGCAGGTCGTAGTAGAAGGTCGGCGCCGCCACCGGCTGATCGCGCAGGGTCGCCAGCACTCGTTCACGCCACGGGCCGCTTTCGGCCACCGTTCGCTGCGCGCTGTGCGACACCGCCATGCCGTTGCGCGGCATCTGGATGGCCAGCACGCCGCCTGTGTTCAGGAACGAGACCAGCCGCGGCAGCAGCACTGCGTGATCCGGCAGCCACTGCAGTGCTGCGTTGGAGAACACCAGATCGAGTGCAGACGGTGGCTTCCAGCTGGCCAGATCGGCCTGTACCCAATGCGCCGGCGCCGCGCCGCCCCAGCGGCTGGCGGCGCGGGTGAGCATCTCGGCCGAGTCGTCGACACCGGTCAGGGTCGCGCCCGGCCAGCGGTCACGCAGCAGGCGCGTCGAGGTGCCCGGGCCGCAGCCCAGATCGACCAGCGCTCTGGGCTGCTCCAGCGGTACACGTGCGAGCAGGTCGATCGCCGGGCGCAGCCGGTGGTCCGCGAAGCGCAGGTACTGGGACGGGTCCCAGCTGTTCAACTGCGCTGCTCAGGTGCGCCGGGCGCCTCGGCCCGTGCAGCGAGCGCCTCGGGATTGACGATGTTCGCCGGATGCCCGCCGTCAAACGCCAGCACATTGTCGAATGCCTCGCCGAAGTACTGTTCGTAGGTCTCGTGGGTGGCCCAGCCGTAGTGCGGCGTGCACACCACGTTGGGCATCTGCAGCAACGGGTGATCGGTCGGCACCGGCTCCTGCTCGAATACGTCGAGGCCGGCGTACCCGGGGCGCCCGGCTTCCAGCGCCTCCACCAGCGCGTTCGGAGCGATCAGCTCGGCGCGCGCCGTATTGGCCAGCAGCGCCGTCGGCTTCATCAGCGCGAGATCGGCAGCGGTGACCGAGCCGCGGGTATCGGGGGTGAGTCGCAGGTGCAGCGACAGCACATCGGCCTCGCGGAAGAAGCGGGCCCGGTCCTCGATGAACTCGACGCCGGCCAGGGACGCACGTGCGCGCGATCCTTCCCGACCATGGGTGACCACCCGCATGGCGAAGCCGCGTCCCATCTGGGCGACCAGCTCGCCGATGGTGCCGAAGCCGAGCAAGGCGAGGGTCTTGCCGCGCAGGGTGAAGCCGAGCGTGGTCGGTTCCTCGCCACGCTGCATGCGCCCGGCTTCCAGCGGGATCGAGCGCGCGGCGGCGAGGATCAGCGCGAAGGTGTGTTCGGCCGGCGACACCGGTGACTTGCTGTTGCCGGTCGCCACTGCGATGCCGTGCCCGGTACACGCAGCAATATCGATATGGCCAGTGGTGCGCGCGAGCTGGCTGACCAGGCGCAATCGGGGCATACGTTCGATCAGCGCGCGGGTGACCGGCGTGCGCTCGCGGATCAGCACCAGCGCTTGCGCGCCGGCGAGCTGTTCGGCCAGTTCGATGGTGTCGAACGGCGACTGGGTGAACACCCGCACGTCATGACCCGCCAGCTTCGAGAAGCAGGCGAGCTTGCGCACCAGATCCTGATGATCATGGGGAATGGCGATCTGCATGGCCGCGATCATAGCCGGTCGGCGTCGCCCGGTCCGGCGCTGGCATAATCCGCGCACGTTGCAGTCGACCCTCGCGGTCGACCTCCGCAGTCGACCTCCGCGGTCGACCCGCGCAGCCGACCCGCGCAGCCGACCCACGCAGCCGACCCACGCAGTCCACGCACCGCCAGTGCCCGGAGCAAAGATGAAGATCGCCATCGCCGATGATTACCAGTCCGCCAGCCGCTCGCTCGCCTGCTTCTCGAAGCTGGCCGGCCACGAGGTCACGGTCTACACCAGCACCGTGAAAGATCCGGCCAACCTGCCGGCCGGCGTGGACACGATCGAAGCGCTGCTATTGATCCAGCAGCGCGCGCCGTTCACCCAGGCGCACCTGGACCGCATGCCCAGCCTCAAGGTGATCGCGCAGACTGGCAAGAACGTGGCTCATATCGATCTGGACGCCTGCACCCGGCGCGGCGTGGCCGTGGTCGGTGCCGGTACCGGCTCGCCCTATGCGCCGGCCGAGCTGACCTGGGGGCTGATCCTCGCCTCGGTGCGCAGCATCCCGCAGGAAGTGGCGGCGCTACGTGCCGGTCACTGGCAGTCGACCGTCGGTGTCGGACTGCATGGCAAGACGCTGGGTATCTATGCCTACGGCAAGATCGGCAGTCTGGTGGCCAAGGTCGGCAAGGCGTTTGGCATGAACGTGATCTGCTGGGGCCGCGGTGCCTCGCTGGCGAAGGCGAAGGCCGAGGGCTTCGAGGCGGCCGCTTCGCGCGAGGCGCTGTTCTCGCAGTCGGATGTGCTGTCGATCCACATCCCGCTCAACAAGGAGACCCGCGGCATCGTCACCGCCGCCGACCTCGCGCTGATGAAGCCGAGGGCGCTGTTCGTCAACACCAGCCGCGCGCCGCTGGTGGTTACCGGGGCGCTGGAGTCGGCGCTGACCGCGGGCCGTCCCGGCTTTGCTGCGGTGGACGTGTTCGAGGACGAGCCAGTGTACGGCGCCGCCCATCCGTTGCTGAAGATGGACAACGTGACTGCGACGCCGCACCTGGGCTACGTCGAAGAGCGCACCTACGAGATGTACTTCAGTGCTGCGTTCGACAATCTGGTCGCCTTCGCCGGTGGCAAGCCGCAGAACGTGCTCAATCCGGAGGCGCTGGTCGCGAAGTGATTCAGGCCGGTGCGCGAGGGTCTGGTCAGATGGGCGCGTCGACCAGTTCAAGCCGGCGCTCTATGCGATCCAGTCGCTGCTCGACACGGTCGATACGGGCCCCCATGTTGGCCATGTCGCCATGCAATGAAGCCACACCGATTTCCAGTAACGACACCCGCGCTGTCAAGGCGTCCAGTCTGAAATGAACGGACTGAACATCGCTTCGTATGGCGCGCAGGTGTTCGAGGACCAGATTGGTCATCTCGCTGGTCATCGTGTCGGTCATCCCTGTGAACATGAGTCGCCTCCATCCTGCCCTGGTTTCGCACTTGGCACGCTGCCGGGAAATACCCCTTGCCGAAGGTTACCCCAGGTTACCCGAGGCTTCCAGGGACTGAGATTCCAGGCATTGCTCGCAGTCGGACGGGCTGTCGATCCACATCCCGCTCGACAACGCGTTCGTGCTCGATCCGGAGGCGCTGGTCGCGAAGCGATTCAGGCCGGTGCGCGAGGGCGGGTCAGATCGGCGCGTCGGCCAGTTCGAGCCGGCGCTCTATGCGATCCAGGCGCAGTTCGACACGGTCGATACGGGCCCCCATATTGGCCAGGTCGACCCTGATTGCGGCCATGTCGCCATGCAGCGAAGCCACGCTGTTTTCCAGCGACGACACCCGTGCTGTCAGGGCGTCCAGTCTGAAATGAACGGACTGAACATCGCTTCGTATGGCGCGCAGGTGTTCGAGGACCAGATTGGTCATCTCGCTGGTCATCGTGTCGGTCATCCCTGTGAACATGAGTCGCCTCCATCCTGCCCTGGTTTCACACTTGGCACGCTGCCGGGAAATACCCCTTGCCGAAGGTTACCCCAGGTTACCCCAGGCTTCCAGGCGGTAAGATTTCACGCAATGAGACTGCGTCCAAGCCCCGGGCCCGCTTCAAGTCCGGCGCCGGGTCCCAAGCCCGAGGTCGCGCCCCGCTGGCACGGCAGCTGGCACGGCTGACTTCCCCGTCGCGATGAACTCACAGGCCCTGCAGCATCTCACCGAAGTCGCCAGCGCCGCCGAGCAGGCCGGGGACCTGCCGCGCGCGGCTGCCGCCTACAGGGAACTCGCCACGGCGATGCCGCGCAATGCCGAGCTACAGCACCGGCTCGGCCTGGTCTGCTACATGATGGGCGAACTCGACGACGCGCTCGAGTCGCTGTCCGCGGCGGCGAAACTCGACCGGCGCAACCCGGGCATCCTGGTCAATCTCGGTCTGGTGCAGACCGCCACCGGCCTTCATGCAGAGGCGGTGGCCAGCCTGCGGCGGGCGGTCGCGCTCGGCCCGCAACTGTCGGCCGCGCACCTGAATCTGGCGCTGGCGCTGTCGGCTCAGGGCGAACACAAGCTGGCTTTGGCCAGCGCCCGTCGTGCCTGCGCGCTCGCGCTGGGCGACGTGGACGCGCGCCTTCACTGCGCCAACCTGCTGTTCAGGAGTGGTGAGCCTGCGGCGGCAGAAGCGATGTACCGGGAGGCGCTGGCGATCGACCCTGCCCGGGTCGACGTGCTGTACAACCTGGGCAATGCGCAGCGTGCGCTGGATCGGCGCGACGAGGCGGCGCAAAGCTATCGGGCCGCGCTGGCGATCGATCCGCAGCACGGGCCAGCGCTGATCAACCTGGGCAACACCCAGATGGCTGCACGCGACTACGACGGCGCGGAGTCGTCGTTCGAACGGGCAGCCGCGCTGGGCGAGGCATGGATCGAGGCGCGCTACAACCTGGCCAATCTGCAGCGGATGACCGGGCGGCTGGAGGCGGCGCTGGTGAGCTACCGCGCGGTGCTGGCGCACGACCCTGAACATGAGTTTCCTCTCTTCATTGGTCTGTTTGTGGAAATATGTTTTGTTTATGTTTTGATGAATAAGAAGAAAGACTGAATAGTGATGAGAGATATGACTCGAAGAAAGTGATTAGTGAACAAGACGGTCAAGAGT
>JBBRCD010000072.1:0-21109 GCA_038205245.1 Burkholderiales bacterium | reverse complement strand
GATGATGTTGTAGCCGAGCTCGCCGGTGTGGGTGAAGCCGCCCGCGCGGAAGACCGTGCCGCGGATGCCCACATGCCAGCTCGCTGTGGTGTCGACCCACTCCTCGACGGCGGCATAGTGGAACTGGGTACCTGCGTTGTGTTCGTCCGGGCCGGGCGGCAGCGCACTGTCGGTATGCGAGTCGATATGCAGCACCGCCATGCCGCGATGGCGTTTGCCGACCGCACGGATCACCGGCAGCGAGATACTGCCGTCCGCACCCATGGTGATCGGTACCGCACCACCATCGACGATCACCTCCACGGCCGCCTCGATCTGCGCGAACGCTTGTTGGGTCCTGGCCGGGGTGAGCCGCACATCCCCGACATCGATCAGGCCCAGCTTCTCGGCCACCGGGAAGTCGGCGAATTCCGGATTCCAGTGGCGTATCAGCCGCGACTGCTCGCGGATGGACGCTGGCCCCTGGCGCGAGCCCACCCGGAACGCATGGGTGCCGACATCGAATGGAATGCCGAGCACCGCCGCATGCGCAGTCCCGATCTCGGTGGCATGGGGCACACCCATGAAGGTGTTCGGGCCGCTGCACAGGTCCTCGAGTGTGGGGGTATTGGCCACGGTTTACTCCGCCTTGATGTTGGCCTCGCGCGCGATACGGCCGAAGCGCTGGATGTCGTTGGCCACCAGCCGTGCGAACTCGGATGGCGCGCTCGATCGCGGATCGACCGCGAGGGTCGGAAAACGCTCCTTCACTTCATTGGTCGCCACCGCGCGCACCAGTTCAGCGTTGAGCTTCGAGATGATCGGCAGTGGCGTACCCGCCGGGGCGATGACACCCCACCAGTGATCGGCAATCAGGTCCTTCGCGCCGAGTTCGGTGAGCGTCGGTACCTCGGGCTGCGACGGATGCCGGCGCACGGCGGCGATCGCCAGCACCTGCAGCTTGCCCGCGTTGACCAGCGCGGCCGCTGAAGCGAAGCTGGCGAACACCGCATCGACCTGCCCTCCGGCAGCCTCGGCCAGCGCCGGCGCCGAGCCCTTGTACGGCACGTGGACCACGTCGATCGAGGTAGCGCGCTTGAGCAGTTCCACCATGAAGTGGGTCGTGGTACCGGTGCCGCCCGAGGCGACCGACAGCGTGCCGGGCTTCGCGCGTGCCGCGGCGAGAAACTGCGGCGCGCTCTTGAAGCGCCCGATCGCGGAATACAGATACTGCGCCGAGGTGCCCAGCAGGCTCACTGGCGAGAAGTCCTTGATCGGGTCATAAGGCAGGTTGGGCAGCACACTGGAGGAAGCGGCGAACGCCGTGTCCGCGAGCAGCAGCGTATAGCCATCGGCGTTCGCACGCGCGACGACCGCGTTGCCGATCGAGGTGCCGGCGCCGGGACGGGTGTCGATGATCACCGGCTGGCGGAAACTGTCGGTCATCCGCGCGCCGACGATTCGGGCGATCACGTCGGAACTGCCGCCGGCGGCGAACGGCACGACCATGCGGATCGGTCGATCCGGCCAGGCCGGCGCCTGCGCGTACGCCCCGCCCACGGCGATCAGGGCAAGGCAAGCCGCGCACGACCACCCCAAAAGTGTCGCCTTGCAAGGCGGGTACCCAACTTGTCGGTTCAACGCAGGCGTCCATTCAGGCGAAGCGAAGAGGCGAGTATTGCGCGCCAGCGCCGGCCCCCGCAAGCGACTGCCCGATTCAGCCGGAGCGAGGCGAAACGCAGTCGATGGCCGTGGCGCCCAGACCAGCGCGCGTACGCTCCATTCCGGATCACGCCGAATATTGGTACGCTGCGCTATGCAGCAGCGTTCTGGACCAGCATCCCGTTGCGTGCAGCCTTTTATCGGTAGACCTTCACCTGCAACCGCGCTTTGTTCAACCGCACCTTGTTCAACCTCGACAACAGCCACCGCAACGGTAACCATCCGGCATCACCTGCAGCCACTCCCGAGGAGTTATCAGTCATGACCCGAACCCTGCACCTGTTGGCGCTTGCCTGCGGCCTGCTGGCCGCTGCCGCCGGTGCCACTACCGCCACGCATGCGCTCGCCCAGAGCTTCCCGTCCAAGCCGATCCGGCTGATCGTCGGCTACCCGCCGGGCGGCGGCATCGACTTCACCGCGCGCGTGATTCAGGCACCTCTGCAGGACGCGCTGAAGCAGCCTCTGATCATCGACTACAGGCCCGGTGCGGGCGGCACGATCGCCGCGGCCGAACTCACCCGCGCCAGCGCGGACGGCTACACGCTGCTGATCGCCAACACCGGCCCGTTCGCGATCGCGCCCTACCTGCAGGCGAAGATGCCCTATGACCCGGTGCGGCAGTTCACCTACATCGGGCAGATCAGCCAGGGCAGCTACATCGCGGCCACCCGTACCGATCACCCGGCAAAGGACCTGCGCGAGTTCGTCGCCTGGGCGAAGGCGAACCCGGGCAAGGCGAACTTCGCCTCTGGCGGCGCCGGCACCTCGACTCACCTGAACGGTGAGTTGATGAATGCGGCGACTGGCCTGGACCTGACACATGTGCCTTACAAGGGCAGCGCCCCGGCGATCGTCGAACTGCTCGGAGGTCAGACCCACTTGCTGATCGATTCGGGCACCGCGCTGCTGCCGATGATCCGCGCCGGCAAGCTGCGCGCGCTCGCAGTGACCGGCCCGAAGCGCGATTCGCAGCTTCCCGATGTACCGTCGGTGAGCGAACTCGGCCTGGGCGCGATGGAATCGGTCGGCTTCCAGGGGCTGGTCGGGCCGGCCGGCATTCCGAAGGACGTGGTGGCCGTGCTCTCCGCAGCACTCGTGCGCGCGGTCAGTCAGCCCGACGTGCGCGCGAAGTTCGCCGGCGTGGGCGCGGAAGCGAACCCGCTCGGCGCCGAGGAGTTCGGTGCCTTCGTGCGCGCCGAGAACGAGAAGTGGGCGCGCCTGATCAAGAGCCGAAAACTTCAGCTAGACTGAAGACGACCATGGTAGATCGGCCGTTGGAACCGTATCGGGCAGCAGGCGCCGGACACGCATTTGCCCCAAGGGGGATGGCAGCGCAGCAGGCTGATCTGATCGCACTCGATCTACGATGGGCAGACGGCATCAAAACGAATCGTCCGGTCGGGTGAGCCCATCCCCGGCGGGGCCGGAACGGGCGCGGATGGGGGGGCTGCGCGGCGGCATGCGCTTTCCCTGGCGTTCGGGCAACCGGTTCGAGTTGCTGATCGACGGCCCCGCCTTCTTCACGCGGATGATCGAAGCAATCGAAAGCGCGCGTCACTATGTGCTGCTCGAGATGTACCTGATCGAATCGGGCGCGGTCGCCGATCGCTTTGTCGACGCGCTCGTGCAGGCTGCTCAGCGTGGCGTTCAGGTCCGGGTGCTGCTGGACGATTTCGGCGGCCGCGGTCTCGGCTGGAAGGATCGTCGGCGCCTTTCCGAGGGCGGCGCCACGGTCGTTTTCTACAACGCGCTGGGCTGGAGAAAATGGCTGCGCAATTTGTTCCGTAACCATCGCAAGCTGCTGGTGGTCGACGGCGAGGCCGCCTTCGTCGGCGGTGCAGGCCTCACCGATGCGTTCGATCCCCGGCTCGAGCACGACACGCGATGGCGCGAGACGATGGTCGATATCCGCGGCCCGGTGGTCGCTGACTGGCAGGATCTGTTCGCCGTGACCTGGCACGACTGCACGCACCGGTCGCTCGATCTCCGGGAGTCGGTTTCCCCGTCGAGCCCGGGCGGACAGCGGGGAAGGATCGTCGCGAGCGAAGGGCTGCACCGCGCAGAGATCACGCGCTCGGTGATCGACCGCGTGGCCGGCGCCCACTCCCGAATCTGGATCGCCACCGCCTATTTCGTCCCCTCGTGGCGGCTGCGCCGGGCGCTGCGGCACGCTGCGCTCCGGGGCGTAGACGTGCGGCTGCTGCTGCCCGGGCCGTGGACCGATCACCCGGGCGTGCGCCATGCGGGGCGCAGGTTCTACAGCCGCCTGCTGCGCGACGGCATCCGGATACTGGAATATCAACCCCGCTTCCTGCATGCCAAGACCGTGCTGTGCGACGACTGGGCGTCGATCGGCTCGAGCAACCTCGACCGCTGGAACCTGCGCTGGAATCTCGAGGCCAACCAGGAGGTCGACGATGCGCAGTTCGCGCAAGAGGTCGCCGCCATGTTCGAGCGCGACTTCCAGAACAGCGCAGAGTACGACTATGCCGTCTGGGAGCGCCGAGCCTGGCGCGAGCGCGCGCTGGAGTTCATTGGCGGCACGCTGGACCGGTGGCAGGACCGGTGGCTCGACCGGCTGCACCCGGGCAGGAAGCGGCCGCGTCCCTGAGCCGGCCGGCTCAGCGAACACCCGCTCAGCGAACACCCTCTCCGGCTCGAGTCCGCCGGTGATCCAGCACGTCAAGGTGGGCCGCATCCGGGTGCTGGGAATTTCCAGCGCGAAACGTTCCGCCAAATTGCCGGGCGTGCCGACGGTCAGCGAGGCCGGCGTGCCCGGCTACGACGTGATTAACTGGTTCGGCCTGCTGGTGCCGGCGGCGACCCCCAAGCCCATCGTCACCAAGCTCCACGAGGCCATCGTCAAGGTGCTGAACACGGCCGAGGTCAAGTCCCGGCTGGAAACCCAGGGCCATGACCCCGTCGGCAACAGTCCCGCAGAGTTCGGGCGCTTCCTGCGCGAGGAATCCGAGCGCTACGCGAAGGTCGTGAAGACCTCCGGCGCGAAAGTGTCTGACCGCGCGTTACTCCACCTTGGCGCCGGATTCCCGGACCACGGCCGCCCACTTCGTGACTTCGCGCGCGAGGTAGGCAGCGCTCTCTGCGGGTGGCAGACCGACCGGCTCGATGGTGTGGAAGGCGAAGCGCTCGCGCACGTCCGGCTGCTTCATCGCCCGCACGATCTCGGCGTGCAGCTTGTCGATGATGGCGGGTGGAGTTTTCGCCGGCGCGAGCACGATGTACCAAGCGGACGCCTCGTAGCCCGGCAGGCCGGACTCCGCAATCGTCGGTAGTTCCGGCAGCGTGCTCGCGCGTTTCGCGGTCGTTACGGCCAGGGCCACGGCCCGGCCGGAGCGGATGTGCGGTAACGCCGTCGCCGAGCCGAACGTGAGCTGCACTTGCCCCGCGATCAGGTCCACCATCACCGCGCCGCCGCCCTTGTACGGGATATGCACGGTCTTCACGCCGGCCATCTTGTTGAACAGTTCGCCCGCGAGGTGCTGCGAGGAACCGCTGCCTGCCGAGCCGTAGTTGAGCGCGCCGGGCTTCGCGCGCGCGAGCGCGATCAGTTCCTTCACCGAGCGCACCGGCAGCGACGGGTGCACGACGAGGATGTTGGGCAATTCCGCGACCAACGTGACCGCGGCGAAGTCCGTCAGCGAGTCGTAGGGCAGCTTGCCGTAGAGCGTGGCGTTGATCGCGTGACTGGGGCTCGCCAGCAGCAGCGTGTAGCCGTCAGGCGGGGCCTTGGCGACGATGTCGGTGGCGATCGTGCCGCCGGCGCCCGGGCGCGGATCGACCAGCACCTGCTGGCCCCAAGCCTCAGTGAGCTTTGGGCCGAGTGTCCGCGCGATGGTGTCCGGGGCGCCGCCCGGCGCGCCGAAGGGAAGCACCCAGCGGATCGTCTTGACGGGATAGTTCTGGGCAGGAGATTGCGCGACCGCGGGCGCGGCGGTCAGCGCGCACGCGGTGATTGTAATCGTGCGGATGATCGTCAGTGTCATAAAGGTCCTCGGTCAAGTAGCGTGCGTCGTAGTGACTGCAACTACACAAACACAGCCCAGCAAAACTCGATTGATCTTGACATCATTCACAGTGAATACAGCCGACCTTGAGCGCTTCGGCGCCCATGTCGGACATGGTCATCGTGCAGAACGGTCCGGCCTAACCCGCGGGGTCACGAACCTGCAAACCTGTCACCCACGGGGTCAGGTCTTGCAAAATAGCATTCTCTGGTTTCGCTACCGAAGTCGTCCTGTTTCTACGTAGCCAGATCGTTTTGGGAACAGTGGATCATTCCGATACTTCCTGCAGCGTTGATTCGCGATAAGGTGACCGTACCCCTCGGGAGCCTCGCGTGCAAGCCATCAACCGGCAGCCCCAGCGGGCGCTGGACGGCGCCCCGGTCCATTACGAGCGCCACCGACCGGGAGCAGACCACGCTGTACCGCCTGGTGCAGCAGCACGCCGCCACCTTCTTCGAGCAGGCTGAATCCGCAGCCGGCGCCCCACCGACCTGCCGCAGTTCGTCAAGGACGAGTTCGACGCCTTTCTCGAATGCGGCATCCTGGCCCACGGCTTCCTGCGGCTGCGCTGCGACGACTGCGGGCACGACAAGCTGGTTACCTTCAGCTGCAAGCGGCGCGGCTTTTGCCCGTCGTGCGGGGCCGGGCGCACAGCCCAGAAGGCGGCCCACCTGGTCGACCACGTCATCCCGCACGTGCCGGTGCGCCAGTGGGTGCTGTCAATGCCGATCCCCCTGCGCTTGTTACTGGCCGCACAACCCAAGCTGCTGACGCCCGTGCTGCAGGTGGTGCACCGCGTAATCACGCGCCACCTGCGCGGGCAGGCGGGTCTGAGCGCGCATTGCAAACAGCCGTGGCACTGGCGCGGCCGGGCGGTGCGGCTGGTGGACGGCACGACGGTGACGTTGCCCGACACGGCAAGCAACCAGAAGCGCTTCCCGCAGTTGCGCAGCCAGAAACCGGGCCTGGGCTTTCCGCTTTGTCGGGTGGTGGGGGTGTTGTGCTTGGGCAGCGGCGCGCTGCTCGATGCAGCGGTGGGCGCCTTTCGAGGCAAGGGCGCTGATGAAGGCACGTTGCTGCGCTCGATTCTCGACGGCGTGGAATACGGCGACGTGTTGCTCCGTGATGCCTACTTCTGCACGTATTTTCTGCTCGCTACCCTGATCGAGCGCGGCTGCTATGCGCTGTTCGAGCAGCATGGTGCGTGGCGCCTCAAGACCGATTTCCGGCGCGGCAAGCGGCTGGGTGAACGCGATCATCTGATCGTGCTGACCAAGCCGGTGTCCAAGCCCGACTGGATGAAGCAGTCGACAACCCACCGCCCCGGATACCGGCCAGACCCAGGTCACACTGAACGCACTCGACCAGCTCCCGAGCCTGACTGACCCGCGCGCGACCCCCAATGCGTGTTCCGGTCCATGCCGGTACACGATTCCGGCCCATGTCTGCTCGATGTGAACATGCTGGTGGCGTTGGTCGGTCTCGCGCACGTTCAGCACGAAGCGGTGCACGGCTGGTTTGCCACTGAGGGCGCCGCATCCTTCGCGACCTGCCCGAGCACCGAGGTTTGAACGTTGCGACCCAACTGCGCGTAGATGTGGGCTATCGCCGCAGGAATTACTGGGCGCAGGGCGTTGATCTTCGACAGTAGGTCGAAAGTTGGATCAGGAAAAGCACCTGGCGGTAGCGCTTTCCGGGCGAGGACTGCGGCGAGCTACGCAGCCGCGCTATCGCCAATGTCGGAGAAGTTGCTGATCTTGACCGCTCCATCGGGAAACCGCGCGACCACCTCCAACTGACCGCCCACGGGCTCTATGTGGCTGCGTAGCGTGGACACGTACATGTCCGTGCGTTTCTCCATCTTGGCGATCGAGGGCTGCTGAACTTGCAATATGTCTGCCAGCATCTTTTGCGACAGGCCGCGCGCCTGCCGCAGCTCGTTCAGGGGCATCTCGTCCAGCATTGCCAGGGCACCCTGAACCGCATCGTCCAGGATATCGGCGCCGCCGGCCAGACCACCCAGTACAGCTACGACAACCGGGGCAATCTCACCTCGATCGACGGCCCGCTCACTGGCACCGCCGACACCCGCACCCAGCGCTTCGATGCTCTGAACCGCCTCGCGCAGTCGATCGCCCAGGATAGCGGCGCCACGGCAATCAAGGATAGGAATTTCAACCCCATTGTTGGAGTAATCCGGCCATATACGTTGCGTCAATCATTGATTTGGCGCCGAAGACGCCTGAGCGCCGCTGAAACCCCGCCCCGGCATGTCCATTGTGTGTGCCTGTGGCCACCTTGGCGGCGGTAGTTTGCCGCTCGGGTGGCCACAGGCACAAGTCGCCCCCGACGAGCGAGTCTTGTCGTCTTTTGCCCTACGACGCAATGCGCATCAGCTTGCGGATCGGCAAACCCATGCCGCGCGCGATATGGCCGGCGCAGTCCGGCGATGATTGGCGGGAGTCCATCGGACGCGACCCCGACAGAGTCGGCACATCGCCAGGCAACTCGCTACGTCTGGCCGCTTCTGCTGGCGCGCATCTACGAAGTGCTGCCCCTACTGTGTCCCAAGTGCGGTGGTGAAATGCGGATCACCGCCTTCATCACCGAGGGGACGGTGATCCGGGAGATTCTCCGACACTTGGGCGAGCCGACTTCGCCGCCGCGTCTGATGCCAGCGCGCGGTCCGCCACTGTGAGAGATGCAGGGCAGTGGATCGGACGCCATCGATCCGCAAGCGCAACCAGAACCGGACTACGAGTTCGATCAGCGTATCGCGTGGTAGGAAGACAAACAGACTTGCTCGTCGAGGGCGACTCGTGCCGGTGGCCACCTGAGCGGCAAACTTCCGCAACCCCGGTGGCTACCGGCACAGACAACGGGAGTGCCGAAGCGGGTTTTGCAGGGGCTATCAGGAACTCTCGGCGCAAAATTCCACGAAAACGGACTGGATGCTTCAGAATGTAGCGTTAAGATTCCTGTCCTTCTTTCAGATTTACAGCTAAAGCGTGCTCGATGCCAGACGGCCGAGGCCCCGAACGGCGAACGGGCTTCGGACGTACCTGATCTGTTCGCCCGTGCCTCGGCCCTTTACAGGACTTCAACATGCGGATTCTCGTTGCAGTGCTCTTTGTCGCCGCCTGCGCGCTGCCCCTGCACGCACATGCCCAGGGGGACTATCCGAACCGGCCGATCCGGATGCTGGTTGGCTATTCGGCCGGCGGGGCGGTGGATGCCACGGCGCGTGCCATTGCCGAGCGTCTCGGGCCCGCGCTGGGAACGACCGTCGTCGTGGAGAACCGGGCCGGTGCCACCGGCAACATCGCGGCCGATGCTGCGGCACGTGCGGCTCCCGACGGCTACACGCTGTTCATGTCGACGTCGATCACGACGGTGAGCCTGAGCCTGGTGAAGAACCTCGGCTACCACCCGCTGAACAGCTTCGCCCCGATCTCGCGTGCCATCTACGCGACCAACGTGCTGGTCTCGCACCCCTCGGT
Organism: Burkholderiales bacterium; assembly: GCA_038205245.1. Lineage (GTDB taxonomy): Bacteria > Pseudomonadota > Gammaproteobacteria > Burkholderiales > CAIKXV01 > CAIKXV01. The sequence continues at coordinate 11,883 of JBBRCD010000072.1, read as the reverse complement.
GCCCGCCAAAAACGTCAAGGAACTGGTCGCGCACGCCAAGGCCAACCCCGGCAAGGTGACGTACGCGACGACCGGCGCCGGCAGCAGCCCGCACATGGCCGCCGAACTGCTGTCCATGCTCGCGGGCATCAAGATGGTGCATGTGCCGTACAAGGGTGGCGCTCCTGCGATGACCGACCTGCTGGGCGGCCACGTGGACATCTCGTTCTCCAATCCGACCAGCGTGATGCCGCACATCGCCACCGGCAAGATCCGCGGCTTCGCAACGACCAGTGAGAAGCGCTTCTCCGGCCTGCCCGGCCTGCCGACGATGATCGAGGAGGGCTACCCGAACTTCAACCTCAGTGCATGGTATGGCGTGGTCGCGCCGGCCGGCACCCCGCCTGCGATCGTGCAGCGGCTGAACACCGAGATCGTCAAGATCCTGAAGAATCCTGAAGTCCAGGCACTGCTGCTCAAGCAGGGTCTGGAGGCGACACCGAGCACGCCCGCGGAGATGGCCGCCGAGATCAAGGCCGACATCGAGATGTACGCCAAGCTCTTGAAGGCCGCCGGCATCGAAGCCCAATTCCAATGACAACCGGTCGGCCGGCACCCGTGCCGGCCGCCGCTCGACAGGAGCACACCTTGAACAAGCTGGAAAAATGGCGCGGTTACGTCCCCGACGACGAGCTTGCCGCCTACGCGAAGGGCGCCTTCGCCAATCGACTGGGCATCGGGAAGCGCCCGGCCCTGCTGAACATCGACAGCACGCGCATGTTCGTCGACCCGGAGTTCCCGCAGTGCGGCGGGGCGCTGCCGGAGATGATGCAGGCCATCACCGATATCACGAACACTTTCCGCCGGCTGAACCTGCCCATCTACTACAGCACTCGTGACGACCGCCGCCACCCGACTCGCCGCGGGATGTGGAACCTCAAGCTTGGCAACGCGGACACCTTCATCTACAACGGGGACCCGCGCGGCGACGAGTGGCCGGAGGAATACGCCCCCCGCAAGGAGGACGTGATCGTCTACAAGAACAAGCCGTCGGCCTTCTTCGGAACCATGCTGGAAGCCTGGCTGCGCTACGACCAGGTCGACACCGTCATCGTGATCGGCCTGTCCACCAGCGGCTGCGTGCGCGCCGCGGCGGTCGATGCGTTCTCGCACAACTTCCGCGTCACGCTGATCGAGGAGGCTTGCGGTGACCGTAGCCGCAGCGCGCACCGCGCCAACCTGTTCGACATCGACATGAAGTTCGGCGATGTGGAGTCCCTGGTGTATGTCACGGCTGAGCTGGAGGCTATAACCGAATCTTGAAAACGACACCGAATGCGGTCAGCCGTCTCAGAGCCGGCAGCACTCGGCGCGCTATCCGCTCTTGACCGCCTTGTACATGGCCAGCGCCCGGTCGCGTTGCACAGCATGGTCGACCACCGGCGCAGGATAATCGGTCCCGATGACGCAGCCGGCCATCTGTTGCGCCAGCGCCGGCATGGTCCACGGCGCATGGATGTAGTTCACCGGCACGCTCGCCAGTTCAGGCAGGTAACGCCGGATGAACTTCCCCTCTGCATCGAAGCGTTCCGACTGGGTCACCGGATTGAAGATGCGGAAGTAAGGCTGTGCATCGCAGCCGGTGGATGCCGCCCACTGCCAGCCTCCGTTGTTCGCCGACAGGTCGAAGTCGTTCAGGTGGTCGGCGAAGTAGCGCTCGCCGCGCCGCCAGTCGATCAGCAGATCCTTCACCAGGAACGAAGCGACGATCATGCGCAGGCGGTTGTGCATGTAGCCGGTCTGGTTGATCTGGCGCATCGCCGCGTCGACGATCGGGTAGCCGGTGCGCGCCGCGCACCAGGCGGCGAACAGCGACGCGTCATTGTCGAAGGCCAGCCGGTCGTACTCACGCTTCCAGGCGCCATCCGTCACATGCGGATGCTGGGCCAGGATCATGAAATAGAAATCGCGCCACACCAGCTCCGACAGCCAGACGCGGGCGCCTTCGCTGCTGGCCGCCACGGCGTGCGCGGTGCGCGCCAGTTCCCTGATCGAAATGGTGCCGAAGCGAAGATGCACCGACAGGTAGGACGGGCCCTTCACCGCCGGGAAGTCGCGCCGCTGGTGGTAGCTGTCCAGCCGCGGCAGAAACGCCTCGAGCAGCCGCCGTGCACCGGTTTCGCCAGTCGGGATATCGAGTTCAGACAAATTGGTTCTGGCGAAGCCGATCGCCTGCAGCGGAAAGGCTTCCGGTCCGGCCTCGCCCGGCGGCGGGGGACGCAGCTGCCCGGCCGTCGGCGTAAACGCCCGGGCTGCCAGATCGGCGGCCGACACCCGCTTCAACCAGGCGTTCTTGTACGGCGTGAACACCCCATATACCGTGCCACTGCCGGTCAGGATCTCCTCGCGCTCGAACACCACCTGATCCTTGAACGTCCGCAAGCCGATGCCGTGCCCGGCCAGTGCCTCGCGTACTGCAGCATCCCGGGCGAGTGCCTGCGGCTCATAGTCGGCATTGGCGAACACCGCCTGCACCGCGAGCGCGCAAGCCAGTTCAGGCAGTGCGCTACGGGCGTCCTGGTGGCGCACGATCACTCCACCGCCGGATTCGACGAGGCGGCGGTCGAGCTCCACCAGGCTGTCATGGATGAACTCGACCCGCCGGTCGGCCCGGGACTGCAGCGGGTCCAGGATCGCCCGATCGAACACGAAGACACACCATACCTGCCGACCAACGGCGAGCGCTGCCGCGAGCGCGGCGTTGTCGGTCACCCTGAGGTCGCGTCGGAACCAGAACAGGACCCGGTCGGGGGCCGGGCTGGCGCCATGCAGCGCGTTCTGGGGCAGGACGGGTTCTGACTCGGGCATGGGGTGCAGCTTCAGGAAGAAGATGAGGAAAGCATGAACCGGGACCCAGCGAACGCTGCGCCGGATCTGTCCCAGGCTGTGCAAAGGCGCTCAATTGTGGTGGCCGGGTGCGACGATTACAATCGGCAACCCGCTTGCCCCACTGCCATGCCAATCGAAACGATAGACCTCACCGGCCACTTCCTGATCGCCATGCCCGCCATGGCCGATCCGAATTTCTCGAAGACGGTCACCTATATCTGCGAGCACAACGAAAAAGGTGCGCTCGGGGTGGTGGTCAATCGTCCGACCGAGATGACGCTGGAAGGGCTGTTCGAGCAGGTGGATATCCCGCTCGATTCGCCGCGGCTGCGCGCGCTGCCGGTGCACTATGGCGGACCGGTGCAGATCGACCGCGGCTTCGTGCTGCATACGCCGATCGGCAGCTGGCAGTCGACGCTGCAGGTGAAGAACGACATCGGGCTCACCACCTCGAAGGACATTCTGACCGCGCTCGGCCAGGGCGAAGGTCCGGCACAGGTGCTGATCACCATCGGTTACGCTGGATGGTCGGCCGGCCAGCTGGAGCAGGAGATGCGGCAGAACGCCTGGCTTACCGTCGCCGCCGAGGCGGAAACCATCTTCGAACTCGCCCCGGAAGACAAGGTGGCCGGCGCCCTGCGGCTGCTCGGCATCGATCTGTCGCGACTGTCGGAGCAGGCCGGGCATGCCTGAGCCCGCGACCATCGCCACCCCTGCCACGGTTGCCACCAGTGCAACCGCGGGCACCGTGCTCGCCTTCGACTACGGGACCAAGCGCATCGGGGTCGCCGTCGGCGACCTCGGCTTGCGCTCCGCACATCCGCTGACTACTCTGGATGCACGCGACCGCACCCGGTCCGAAGCCTCGATCAGGGCCCTGATAGAGGAATGGACGCCGGCGCAACTGGTGGTGGGCGTGCCGTTCGCGCTCGATGGCAGCGCGCATGCGATGACCCGGTCGGCGCGTGCGTTCGCCCGGGCGCTGGGAAAACGCCATGCACTGCCGGTCGCCGAGGTCGACGAGCGGCTGTCCTCGGTCGACGCCGACGCGACCCTGCGCGAGGCCGGTGCGCGGCATACGCAGCGCGCAGCGGTGCTGGACGCTCATGCAGCACTGGTGATCCTGCGCGCCTATCTGGCCCAGGCAGGCCAGGGCGACACGCCCGCGCTGGAAACGGCCTGACGCCGATGGCCGCCGCATGAACACCCTGCCGCCGGTGGATGCGCTGATCGAGACGCTGTGCGCCCAGATCCGTCCACAGATCGACCCGGCACGCACCGCGCTGGTCGGCATCCACAGTGGCGGGGTGTGGGTCGCCGACATCCTGCATCGTGCCCTCGGGATAATCACACCGCTCGGCACCATCGATGTCGGCCTGCATCGGGACGACCTCGAGCGCTCCGGCCTGCGCACCCGGATGCGCGCCTCGATGATCCCGTTCGAGGTCGCCGGTGCCGACATCCTGCTGGTCGACGACGTGCTGCATACCGGGCGCACCATCCGGGCAGCGATGAACGAGTTGTTCGACTATGGCCGGCCGGACCGTATCCGGCTCGCTACCCTGCTCGACCGCGGAGGACGGCACATGCCGATCGCGGCCACCTTCCTCGGCCAAGCGGTGAGCGTCGGCGACGAGGACGAGATCGTGCTCGATCGCGCGGCCACTGGCGCGCATGCCGATACGCTGTTGCTGAGGATCGCGCCGCGCACCGGTCAGCGCGCTCCGGACTGAACCGCCGATGACGATGACCCGAAATCCCCAGCTCGATCAGCATGGCGCGTTGAAGCACCTGCTGTCGATCGAGGGTCTGCCGCGCGACGTGCTGGTCAACATCCTGGACACCGCCAAACCGTTCGTGAGTGTTGCCGAGCGCGAGGTGAAGAAGGTGCCGGTGATGCGCGGCAAGAGCGTGTTCAACCTGTTCTTCGAGAACTCGACACGAACCCGCACCACCTTCGAGATCGCCGCCAAGCGGCTGTCGGCCGATGTGATCAACCTGAACATCAATGCCAGCTCGGCGAGCAAGGGCGAATCGCTGCTCGACACCATCTCCAACCTGTCGGCGATGGATGCCGACATGTTCGTCGTGCGCCATGCGCAAAGCGGCGCGCCATTCCTGATCGCCAGCCATGTGCGCGAGGGCATCAGCGTGATCAACGCGGGCGACGGGCGCCATCAGCACCCGACCCAGGCGCTGCTCGACATGTACACGATCCGCCACTACAAGCAGTCGTTTACCGGGCTCACCGTGGCGATCGTCGGCGACGTGCTGCACTCCCGGGTCGCGCGCTCGCAGATTCATGCATTGTCGATCCTGGGCGTGCCCGAGATCCGGGTGGTCGGGCCGAAGACGCTGGTGCCAGACTCGTTCGCCAGGATGGGTGTACGGGTCTACAACCGGATGGAAGCAGCCCTGACCGGCGTCGACGTGGTGTCGATGCTGCGTCTGCAGAACGAGCGCATGGATGGCGGCCTGCTGCCCAGCGCGCAGGAGTACTACAAGAGCTATGGACTCACTGCCGCCCGCCTCGCACTGGCCAAGCCCGATGCCATCGTGCTGCACCCCGGGCCGATGAACCGGGGTGTCGAGATCGAGTCGAGCGTCGCCGATGGCTCGCAGTCGGTGATCCTGCCGCAGGTCACTTTCGGTATCGCCGTGCGCATGGCGGTGATGTCGATTCTCGCGGTCGGCTGAGGCGGATCGATGAGCACAGACGCCCTTCGCGGCACCCGCCTGGTCATCCGCGGCGGCACTCTGGTCGATCCGGTCGGCGCGCGTGAATTCGCCGCCGACATCGCGATCGAGGGGGGCCTGATCCATTGCATCGGCACGGTACCCGAAGGCTTCGAAAGTGCGCGCAGCATCGATGCCACCGGCCTGCTGGTCGCGCCCGGGCTGGTCGATCTGGCAGCGCGACTTCGCGAGCCCGGCTACGAGTACAAGGCCACGCTCGAGTCGGAACTGGCCGCCGCGGTCGCAGGCGGAGTGACCAGTCTCGCCTGCCCGCCGGACACCGATCCGGTGCTCGACGAGCCCGGCCTGGTCGAGATGCTCAAGTACCGTGCGAAGACGCTTGCCCTGTCCCGGGTGTATCCGGTCGGCGCCCTCACCCAGGCGCTCGGCGGCGAGCGCATCACCGAGATGGCCGAACTCACCGAGGCAGGTTGCGTCGCCTTCTCCCAGGCCGATCACCCGGTGACCGATACCCGGGTGGTGTTGCGCACCATGCAGTACGCGGCCAGCTTCGACTTCCCGGTCTGGCTGCGGCCGCAGGATCCGTTTCTCGCCCGCGGCGGCGTCGCCCACAGCGGCGAAGTGGCCACCCGGCTCGGCCTGTCCGGCATCCCGGTGTGCGCCGAGACCATCGCCATCGACATGCTGATCACCCTTGCGCGGCTCACTGGCGCGCGCCTGCATCTGTGCCGGCTGTCCAGCGCCGAGGGCGTTGCCCAGGTGCGCGCCGCGCGCGCAGGCGGGTTGGCCATCACCTGCGATGTGTCGATCCACCATGTGCACCTGTGCGACATCGACATCGGCTATTTCGATTCGCACAGCCATCTGGTGCCACCGCTGAGGAGCGTGCGCGACCGCGACGCGCTGCGCGCAGCACTGGCCGATGGCACCATCGATGCGGTCTGCTCGGATCACACCCCGGTCGACGAAGACGCCAAGCAGATGCCGTTCGCCGAGTCCGAAGCTGGTGCCACTGGCCTGGAACTGCTGCTGCCGCTGACGCTCAAGTGGGCCACCGAGATGTCTCTTGGCCGCGCTCGGGCACTCGCCCGCGTGACCAGCGACCCGGCACGCATTCTCGGCCTTCCGGCGGGGCGCCTCGAGGTCGGTGCGCCAGCCGATCTGTGCCTGTTCGATCCGGACGAGGAATGGATAGTCAGCCCTGCCACCCTGGTGAGTCAGGGCAAGAACACGCCATTCTCCGGACTGCCAATGGTCGGCCGGGTACGGCACACGATCATCGGCGGCGAGCCGGTGTATGGTCGCGTCGTCGACTGACGTCGGCTAACGTCGGCTGACGTCGGCTGACGTCGGCTGACGTCGGCTGATAGCCACTGGGGGGATACCGCCCCGGAGCACAAGGAGTCATCCATGGAAAACCCGCTGCTGGACCAGTCCGGCCTGCCCCGCTTCACCGACATCCGTGTCGAGCATGTCGCCCCGGCGATCGAATCATTGCTGGCGCAGAACCGCGCGGCGGTTGCCAGGCTGGACAGCGATCCAGCCGCGCCCACCTGGGCTGGCTTCGCCCAGCCGCTGGAGGACGTCTCGGACCGGCTGCGCCGTGCCTGGGGCCTGGTCGGCCATCTGAACGCGGTGATGAACAGCCCGGAACTGCGCGAGGTGTACAACGCGACCCTTCAGCGGGTCACCGAGTACTACACCGAGATGGGACAGAACGAGGCGCTGTTCGCCAGGTACAAGGCGCTGGCGGCGAGCCCCGAGTACGCTGAGCTCACGCCGGCACGGCGCAAGGTGATCGACAACGAAGTACGTGACTTCCGGCTGTCCGGTGCGGAACTGCCCCCGGCACAGAAGCAGCGCTATCGCGAGATCAGCGAGCGCATGGCGGCGCTGTGCTCGCGCTTCTCGGACAACGTGCTGGACGCGACCAATGCGTTTTCCCTCTACGAATCCGGACGCGACGCCCTCGCAGGGATGCCGGAAGACGCCATCGAGGCGGCGGCCGAGGCAGCACGCAGCGAAGGCCGCGAGGGGTATCGGTTCACGTTGCAGGCGCCGTCCTACCTGCCGGTGATGCAGTACGCGGACGATCGCAGCCTGCGCGAACGCATGTATCGTGCGTACGTGACCCGGGCGTCCGAGTTCGGCAATGCAGACTGGGACAACAGTGCGCTTATCGGCGAGATACTGGCGCTGCGCAACGAATTGGCGACCCTGCTTGGCTTCCAGGATTTCGCCGGGCTGTCTCTGGCGGCAAAGATGGCCGAATCGGCGCAGCAGGTCGACCAGTTCCTGAGCGAGCTGGCGGCCAAGGCGCGGCCGTTCGCGCTGCGCGATCTGGCCGAGTTGAAGACCTTCGCCCAAAGCCGGCTCGGTCTGGCCGATCTGCAGGCCTGGGACATGATGTATGCGTCCGAGAAGCTGCGCGCCGAGCGCTACGCGTTCTCCGACAACGAGGTGAAGCAGTTCTTCCCCGAGCCGCAGGTGCTGCCCGGCATGTTCAAGCTGGTCGAGACCCTGTACGGGCTGACCATCGCCGAGCAGGACGCGCCGAAGTGGCATGCCGATGTGCGCTTCTTCGAGGTGGCCAATGCAGCCGGCCAACCGATCGGCCACTTCTATCTCGACCTCCATGCGCGCGCCTCGAAGCGCGGCGGCGCCTGGATGGACGATGCGATCGCGCGTCGCCGCCGCGCCACCGGCGTGCAACTGCCCCTGGCCTACCTCACCTGCAACTTCTCTGCGCCTGTCGGTCGCGCCGATGGCACGACCCGCCCGGCCCTGTTGACCCATGACGATGTGGTCACCCTGTTCCATGAATTCGGCCATGGCCTGCATCACCTGCTGACCGAAGTGGACGAACTGTTCGTCTCCGGCATCAATGGCGTGGAATGGGACGCGGTCGAGCTGCCAAGCCAGTTCATGGAGAACTTCTGCTGGGAGTGGGAGGTGCTGCGCCATCTGACCCGCCATGTCGACACCGGCGAGCCGATGCCCAGGGCCCTGTTCGATAAAATGCTTGCGGCGAAGAACTTCCAGAGCGGTCTGCAGACGCTGCGCCAGGTCGAGTTCTCGCTGTTCGACATGCGTATCCACAGCGCAGCCACTGCCGCCTGCGGACTGTCTGCGCAGGCAGTGCTCGATCAGGTACGCAGTGAAGTCGCCGTGCTGATCCCGCCCGAGTTCAACCGCTTCGCCAACGGCTTTTCGCATATCTTCGCCGGTGGCTATGCAGCGGGGTACTACAGCTACAAGTGGGCCGAGGTCCTGTCTGCTGACGCCTACAGCCTGTTCGAGGAGCGTGGCGTGCTCAATCCCGAGATTGGCGCACGCTTTCGGGAAGAAGTCCTGGCGATGGGCGGCAGTCGCCCGGCGCTGGAATCGTTCATCAAGTTTCGCGGCCGCGAGCCGAAAATAGATGCGTTGTTAAGGCATAGTGGGATGGACGAGGCAGCCACAGCCTGACGTTGCGGGCGGGAGGGTCGACAACATGGTTGAATTCGGAGTCTGGACCAGAGTCAGGACCAGCGGCCGCGTGGCCGGACTGGCGATCACATTCCTTGGCCTGGCCGCGTCGCTGGCGCCGACCGAGGTCAACGCCCAGATACGCTGCTGGACCAATGCCAGTGGCTCGCGCGAATGCTCCGACCTGCCCCCGCCGTCTGACGCCAAGGCGATCAGCGACATACGCGGCCGCGCTGGCCGTATCGACGGGCAGGAGTCGTTCTCGCAACGCCAGGCAAGCGAGCGCTTCCCGGTGGTTTTCTGGAGCAACGACTGCGGCGAGCCGTGCAACAACGCGCGCAAACTGCTGACCTCGCGCGGTATCCCGTTCGCCGACCGCAACCCGGCCCAGCAGGACCTGCAGGACGAATTCCGCCGTCTTACCAAGGGCCAGATGCAGGTGCCACTGCTGCTGGTAGGCTCGACTCAGCTCACCGGATTCGAAGAGACCCAGTGGAACTCCACCCTGGATGCGGCTGGCTACAGCCGCACGCCGACCGGACCGCGCAGACCAGCGCCAGTGGCGACGATTCCACGCCCGGGCACGCCGCCCGCGGGTGGGCCGGCCTTCCAGGCGCCGCCCGGTCCAGGCGGCGGTCTGCCCCCGGGCGCCCCGGTGCAGACCGGACCGGGCGGCGTGGTGGTGCCCCCGCAGAACACCGGCGCCCAGCAGAATGCCGCGCCCCCAGGCACAGTCGGTCCCGGCGGACAACCGCCTGGATTCGCGCAGGTACCCGGCACCTCGGGCGGGCCGGGCAGCCTGCCGGGCGGACCGGGCGGTATACCGGGCGGGCCGGGCGGTCCCCCGGGCGGTCCCCCGGGCGGTCCGGGTGTGCCCGGTCAGAACTTCACGCCAGCCGGCCCTGCCCCAGGCGCCAACCCGGGCCAGCCGCGCTGACCGACCAACCGGGCCGGCCCATTTCCCGGTAAACCTCGGCCTGGCGCGCCAGACGCCAGGGCTCGCACTGGTGCAGACGGACAGTGCGCGCCGATGGCGCGCGTTGGGTCAGTGCACAATGACGGCATGAAACCGCCGAAAAGACTGCAATCGCTGATCGAGGAAGGCCTGATCGACTCCGTGGTGCGGCAATTGATGAGTGGCAAGGAAGCAATGGTCTATGTCGTGCGCTCGGGTAACGAGACGCTCTGCGCGAAGATCTACAAGGAAGCGACCCAGCGCAGCTTCCGCCAGGCCGTCGACTACACAGAGAATCGCAAGGTGAAGAACACCCGGCAGGCGCGTGCGATGGCCAAGGGCACCCGCTTCGGCCGAGAGGCGCAGGAGAGCGCCTGGCAGTCCGCCGAAGTCGATGCACTGCACCGGCTGTTCGCCGCCGGCGTAAGGGTGCCTGCACCCCGCAACTTCTGCGACGGCGTGCTGCTGATGGAACTGGTCGCCGATGCCGATGGCAACGCCGCGCCGCGTTTGAACGATGTGGTGTTCACGGCGGAAGAGGCGCAGCAGCACCATACGGCATTGGTGCGTGAAGTCGTCCGCATGCTCGGCGCTGGCGTGATTCACGGTGACCTGTCGGAATTCAACATTCTGCTCGCTGCCGACGGGCCGGTGATCATCGACCTGCCGCAGGCAGTCGACGCCGCAGGCAACAATCATGCACAGCGCATGCTGCTGCGGGATGTGGACAACCTGCGCGATTTCTTCGGGCGCTTTGCGCCATCGCTGCTCGACACCCGCTACGGTCCGGAAATCTGGGATCTCTACACCCGCGGACTGCTGACCGCGGACAGCGTGCTCACTGGACAGTTCGTACCTGCGCAGAGAGAGGTCGACCTGGACGACGTGATGCGCGAAATCGACGACGCGGTGGCAGAAGAGTCCTCGCGCCGCCTGCGCATGATGACGACCTGACGCATCGGGCGCGCATGCTGCTGCGCGCCCGATACGTGACTTGCGCGTTCAGGCAGCGGCCGCCGAACGCCTCGCGCGCACCACACCGAACAACGCGAGCCCGCTAAGCATGAATAGTGCGGCCCCGGGTACGGGTATGGTTGTGATCGTTGCCGAGGTGACGAAACCTTCCACCGTCGTCTGACCCGGCACCGCGCCGGAATTCGGAGCCACGATGTTGGTCGGGCCGCCGATGACGAACGTGGTCGGGCCGAAGTTTCCGGTCAGCGCATTGCTCGCCCCGGGTCCGAGCGACAGTGGCAGCCAGGAGATGTTGATCGCGCTGAGATCGCTGAACACGGTGCCGCCGGAGGAAGTGCCGGTGAACTTTCCGGTCGCGCTCTCAGTGATATCAGTCACCACCATGCTGAACGAGAATGGCGCAAACGTCGACCCGTTACCCAACGCCTGCGTGCTGCAGGTCGTGCAAACCAGGGTGAAGTTGCCGTAGTTGACGTTTGACGGCGTCGCGGTAACGACATTCAAGGCGGCGATGAACGTGAGCGTGGCGGCCTGCCCGCTGCTGCTGTTCAGCGTAAGGCTGGTGCCGCCAAACCCGGTGCCTGCAGCGTTGGTGTTGAACGCCACGGTCCCAGCGACCGCGTTGCCGGAAAGCGCACCCAGGCTAAATAGCGTTGCAGCAGCGAGGGTGTTGACTCGGAAGATACCTTGCATCGATTTTCCCCTGTAAACCTGCGCCGCCCGACCCTCGAGTCGATTGTCAATCGGGATGCCCGAAAGGGCGTCCGGATACGAACGGTTGAACGCGGAACAGGGTCACCCTCGCAGTGCCTGTGCCCGCCTTGAACGACAAACAATGTTCCTGGCTTGTCCGCGAGGCCCGCATTGGGGTCTGGTCGGCTCGCCAGTGAGGACGCAGTGTCGGCAGGCAGAGCCGCTTT
>JBBRCD010000071.1:0-21156 GCA_038205245.1 Burkholderiales bacterium | reverse complement strand
CAGGCCGATGCTGACCGCGTTGCGGCGGTGCGCGCCGCAGTCGGCAGTGCCATGCAGATACGCATCGACGCCAACGCGCTCTACGATGCCGACACTTCGCTCGAGCTGGCAAAGCTGGTCAATCCCTGTTTTCACGCGTCGCAGACGCGGATTGCCTTCGCCGTCGGTCACTGCTACGATTTTTCATCTAACGCACTTGCCGAGGCGCGCCATGACCACCCCCACCGCCGAACGCGTCCAGAAGCACCGCCAGGCTCTACGCGCCGCCGGCTTGCGGCCGGTGCAGATCTGGGTGCCCGACACTCCCAGCGCCGGCTTCGCCGAGGAATGCCGCCGGCAGTCGCTGGTCATCGTGGCCAGTGGCGACGAGAAGGAACCGCAGGATTGGTTGATGCAGGTGGCCGATACCGACGGCTGGCGCTGAACACGGCATGCGCCGCGGCGACTTGGTGACCGTCGCGCTGCAGGGTGACCTCGGCAAACCGTGGCCGGCGCTGGTCATCCAGTCCGACCTGTTCGGTGCCCATCCCTCGGTCACGGTGCTGCCGATCACCTCCACGCATCATGACGCGCCGCTGCTGCGCATCACGGTGCAACCTGATGCGGCCAACGGCTTGCACGCGGTGTCGCAGGTGATGGTGGACAAACCGCAGTCGGTGCCGCGCGACCGACTGGGGCCGGTCTTCGGGCACGCCAACGTCGAGACGATGCTGGCAGTGAACCGGGCCCTGGCGGTGATCCTGGGGCTGGCGTGACATGAACTGGTTCGAGGAACTGACAGGCTTCAAGGAAGCCGACTACGCGAGCACCCGCGCGCAACTTGCCGTCGACGGCACAGAGCTCGTGGTGCGCGGCAGTGGCCGCCGTTACGGCATCGGCGAGCTCGAGCTGGTCTCGCTCGCCGAGCTTCGCGACCGGGTTTCGCGCCAGCCGGAGCGCGACGCGCGACTGCGCGTGCGCAGCGTCAGTGGCGACGTGCGGCAGATGCACCAGCTTCAGGCGTACGAGGGGGCGCTGTTTCAGGTCGCGTCCCAGTTCAACGTGCTGGAGATGGTCTCGCCCGAGGTGACGCCCGAGGATGGCGTGACCGGGTACCAGTTCGATGCGACGCAGGGGCCGGCATGCGCGATCGCGGCCGGGGCGGCGACGATCTACCGCAACTTCTTCGCGCCCGTGGGCGAGCATGTGGGTCAGACGCGGGACCGCCAGCTCGACGGCCTCGCCGACATGGGGGTGGAACTGGCTGCGGTGCTCGGCGTGCCGGTGTCGAGCCTGTGGACCATGCGCAACGGCTACGCCCTGTGCACCGAGCACGCCTTGACGCTCATCGGCCGGCACCTCGACGCCCTGGACGAGGCAGCCCGCGACCGGTTGCGCTCGCGCCTGCGCATCGGCATGCACTGGCAGGTGGAGGTCACCGACGGCATGGCGGTGCCGCGTCCAAGGGTCTCGCAGGCCTTCTGCTCGGCGTTGCCGGTGGCGTACACGCGCATTCCCGGCCACCGGTGGGCGCCGTTCGCACGCCTCGTACTCGAAGCCGCGTACGAGGCCACCTTGCTGGCCGCCGCACTGCACCGCGCGCGCGGAGGCACGAACGTCGTCGTCCTCACCCGCCTGGGCGGTGGCGCGTTCGGCAACGACGCAGGCTGGATCGATGACGCGACCGAGCGCGCCATCGAGGTCGCACGCGGCTGCGACCTCGATGTACACCTGGTGACCCGCGGCACCCCCACCCCTGCCATGCTCGCCCTGGCGCGGGCCTGGCCTTGATTGCCCGGGAAGGTACCGGAGCATTGACGAAGTCGGCGAATCAGCCAGAACCAGAAACGAGAGTCAGCCCATGACCGCAGTGTCGCCCCGCACCAGCCTGACCCACCCGCTTGAGATCGCCGAGTTGCCCGCCGGCGCGACCGGTGGCAGTGTCGGCGTGACCATATGCCCCGGAAAACACGGGGGCAGCGTCTACGGCGACCCGTGGGCACGCGACCTCGAGGCCGACCTGGACGTGGTGCAGCGCTGGGGAGCGCGGGCGGTGCTGACGCTGATCGAGGCGCACGAGATGACCCTGCTCGGCGTGCCCAGGCTCGGCGAGTGCATCGCGGGCCTGGGCATCGACTGGCATCACTTGCCGATCGTCGATATGACGCCCCCGGGAGAAGCTTTCGAGCATGCCTGGCCCGCAGCGGGCCAGGCGGCTTTCGAGGTTCTCGGGCAGGGCGGCAAGGTGCTCGTCCATTGCCGTGGGGGACTCGGGCGCGCCGGCACCGTGGCGGCGTGCCTGCTGGTCGAATTCGGTGCGTCGCCCCAGGACGCGATCAGGCAGGTCCGCGCGGCGCGACCCGGAGCGATCGAGACAGCCGAGCAGCAACGTTACGTAACGACGTACCGGCAGCGGTTCGGTCTGAAAGGCACATGAACATGCTCGAATGCAGTGACGACCCGTGCTTCATGGAATAGCGTGATGACACCACGTAACGCTCCTTGTCTCCCGCGCAGAACGGATTCCAACATCCCGTTCAGGACCCTGACATATGGCTGAAGTGCTCAAACCCGCGGCCGATCAGTTCGTGCTCCGAATGCCCGACACGGCGAGCGGCGTTCCTGAGGCTGCCGCGAGTCTCGGCACGGTGGAGCCGCTGGGCGGGACCGAACCGCTCTACCTGTTGACGCTCGCAGCGCAGCGGCCGGTGCATGAGGCCTGGACGATGCTCGCGAAGGTCCTCACCGGCGCGCAGTGCGCTTATCCGGTATTGATCGATGGCGATGGCGCCGCGCACTATCCGAACGGTGAGGTCACGGTTCGCTTCGAGCTGACGCCGACGGCGGCAGAGGTGCAGCAGTTCGCCGCTGGGCAGCGACTGGTGCTGCAGCGGGCGAATGAGTTCGCCCCGCAACAGTTCGTCTATTCGCCTGCCGCGCCCGCCGCAGAATTCCTGCCCGACCTCGTTGCCCGGCTCGCGTCGCAGCCCGGCGTGCGTGCCGCGTGGGCCAACACGCTGAGCCGCTATCGCCGCACCGCCGGCTAGCGGCGCGGCAGAGCCTTGGCGGCCGCCACCACCTTCGCGGCGTTTACCCGTCCGTAGCCGAAATTGCTGCTGTGTCCGTGGGCGTCGTAGCCGTCGCCGATCTTCTCGCAAGTCTGCTGCATGAGGTCGCGTACCTGAGTGGCCCTGAGGTCAGGGCGTACCGAAAGCACCAGCGCGGCGACACCCGCTGCAAGCGGCGTGGCGGAGGACGTGCCACCAAAACTGTTGGTGTGCAGCCCGTCGGCGCCGCCGGCTTGCACCTTCCCGATGTTGAAGCCGCGGCTGGGCAGCGATACGTCGGTGGTGAAGATGCCGCGCACACCGCCGTTCGACGGCGCGACGAACGCGAGTTCCTCACCGACGTTGGAATAGCCGGCGAGCTCGCCCCGGTCGGTGGACGCACCGACCGCGATGGCATGCGGGTCGCGTGCGGGGTAGCCCACGCGCGCGCGCCCCTCGTTGCCGGCGGCGAAGAACGCGAGCGTGCCCAGTCCGCCGCGGCCGTCCGTCGCGATGTCCTCGAGCGCCTGCTGCAGGTCGCTGCTGAAGCCGCCTGACCACGAGCAAGAGAGAATCTGCGCATGTTGCGCGGCGTAGCGGATGGCGTTGGCCACACGCTCGTCGGCAGCGAGGTTGTCGGCGTGGAAGATCTTGACCGGCAGCACGCGGCACCCCGGCGCAGCACCCATCGCGCCGCCCCTCACGCCCGGCGCCGCGATCACGCCGGCGCACGGTGTGCCGTGGATGTCATTGCCGGTCATCTGGTCGAACGGGAACTGGAACAGCTTGGGCCGCGGATCGTTGGCGCCCGGATCGTCGTCGGGCACGAAGAAGTCGCGTCCGTTGCGATCCGCCGCTCCAGCCTTCGGATTGCGCCATATCCGCGACTTGAGGTTGGGATGGTCGATGTCCACGCCGTCGTCGAGCACGGCGACCACGATCGAGGACTTGCCCCGCGTAATCTTCCACGCGCCCGGCGCATCGACGTCCTCGCGCTTCTTCGCGCCGCCGGTCCCCTTGTTGAGCAGGTGCCATTGCAGACGGTGCAGCGTCGGCGTCGCGAGCCGCCAGTACTGGGACACGAAGTTGGGTGTCGCGAACGCCACCTCCTCGAGTGCCGTCCACTCGTTGGCGATCTCCAGCAGCTCCTCGCCGGCGTACTTGCGCTCCGGCTGGTAGACGACATACTGATTGCCCGCCAAGGGAACGCGGCGGCGCACCGCGAAGCCGCGCGTCGCGAGGATCGCCTTGCGCTTCGCCGCGTTCACCTTCGGCCCGAAGCGGACCATGATCTCCCGATACACCATTCGCAACGCGCCGCTCTCCTCGTCGCGGAACGTCGTCGGCGCCGGCCCCTTCATCGCAGCGGTAGGCCCCATGTTCCCGTCGCGCCGGCCCAGCTCGAAAACGCCCCGCGCCGCCCGCGCGACCAGTGCGCCGCTGCTTACCGGGTCGCGCTGGGTGTCGGTCTCGACCTCGACTCGCGCCGCGCGCGCGCGCGTGGCCTGCGAAACGCTGGTGGGCAGAGGCGTGAGCTGGATTCTCACGCCGGTCTTGGTCAGCAGATGCATAGGGTGTCCCTTCTGGTGATTGCCTGCTCTCAGACGACCTGCACCACGTCGACGGTCAGGCGGCCATCGTTGACGTTCAGAACGTAGTCGTAACGCCCCGGCGCGAGCGGACGCTCGCCCACATAATCGATGGGCTGCAGCACCAGCTCGCGTCCTTCGGCGCGCACGTGGAACCCGGCGTATCGATAGACGCGCCGCGCCGCGACGAACGCACTTTGCCCGGCCGCCGGCACCCGCCCGAGGTCGTGTTCGCCGTCTTCGGGCAGGGTCATGCGAACCGACTCGAAGTCGACCGCCGACGCATTGCTTACCCGCACGCTCAGCTCTTTCACTGCGCCCGCCCTGCCGCTAGATCCGCATGACGTTCAGCGACTGCGCAGCGTCCCTGCCCGTCCACGCGATCACCGGCGCGCCCTGCATGCCGTTGATGGCCGGGCCAAAGGACGAGGTGTCGCCATAGGTGCGCTTGGCGAAATAGTTCACGCCGTTGCTGCTGCGCAGGGTATTGAGGCTGTTGCGCGCGTCCGTGCCCGTCCATGACAAGATGACACTGCCGCCCACGTTCTCGATCGAAGGCCCAGCGATGCTGTTCTCGCCCAACGTAACCTTGTTGAACCACGTGGCGCCATTGAAAGCCATGACGTTGAGTCGGCGCGCGGCGTCCGTACCGGCCCAGGTGATCAGCATCGAGCCGCCGAGCGCGCAGAGGTCAGGGCCGTTGATCGACGTGTCGTTGAGCGTGATCTTCCCGGACCACGACGTGCCGTTGCGCGACCGGATGATGTTCAGGCGCCGCGCGCTGTCGGTACCGGTCCAGCCCAGCACGAGCTGTGCGTTGTGCACGGTGAGCGCCGGCCGATGGAACGTCGTGTCGCCCAGCGTGACCTTGTTCGCCCAGTTGAGGCCGTCGGCGGAGGACATGACGTTGAGCTGGTTGTTTCCCACGCCGCGCCAGGCGATGTAGAGCCGGCCGTTGAACACCGCGAGCGCCGGGCCGGACTGGGACGTGTCGCCGAGCGTGCGCTTGTTGTACCAGACGCGCAGGTCATCGGTGGTCATCACGTTCAGGCGATTGGCGCTGTCACGGCCTGCCCAGGCGACATAGCCGCGGTTGTTGAACGTGCAGAATGTTGGCGATGTGATCGACGTGTCGGATAACGTCGCCTTGATGCTCTCGTTGCCATAGATCGAGCGGATGCCGGCGATGTCGTCGGCGTTCAGCGTCTGCTTGATGCCACTGTAGAACGCGAACATGATCGCGTTCCCGTCCGCCGAGTGGTCGAGGCCCAGCGTGTGGCCGATCTCGTGGATCGCGACGCTCAGGAAATCGAATCCCGTCGGCGGATTGTTGGTGGTCCACTGCTCGGCGTCGTCGAAGTGCAGGTCGCCGGCGATCGCGCCGCCGTTGGGCGGCGGATAGAAGCCGTGCGCGAGGACGTTGCCCGCGCCATCGAAGTTGGAGCCGTCGCCGTGGTTGCCGGTGAAGAACCCTATCGCGATGTCGCCAGTCCCGGCGATCTCGCTGAAGGTGAGAAAGCAGACGCGGCTCCAGGCGAGGAACGCCCGGCGGATGTTGGCAATGATCACCTGCTGGGTCAGGTCGCCGGTGAAGTTGGTGAACGAGTAGGTGACGTTCGACTTGTTCCAGCGGTTGCCCTGCGCGACGAACTCGCGCAGGCCAGGCGAGGCGATCATCTGGAAGTGGCGATTCGGGTTGTCCGGGTTGCCGCAGCGGGGCATAGCCGCAAGCTGTGCGGTGTCCGGGTCGAGCTTGCCGGTGACGGGCAGCCCGTAGTACTCCTGGAACCGGGTTAGTGCGCGCTCGGTCGCGTCGTCGAACTGGCCCTTCGCGGCGCGCTCGACGCCGAAATCGCGCTGCTTTGCGAACGGTGCGGTGGCCGGTGCGTCTGGCTCGAGGTAGCCGAACGTCTTCAGGTAAGCCTGCAACTTGACCACATCCTGGCCCCTGGAACCAGTGGCGAGGCCCGGCGAGAGCGTGAATGCGGGCTTGGTGGCCTTGAGCGCCGCGGCGGGTCTCGCCTTGCGGCGAACCGTACGCTTGGCAGGTTTGGTGGGGGTACGGGTCTTGCTGGATTTCGTCGATCGCGTCGCCATGGTGAGGCACTCCAATCAGGGGGTAATGACAGGAACAGGGTCTCCGAACGCCGTTGACTGCGGCGCCAGGTAGCTCCTTACGATTCGCTTTCGGCCAGAGAGGTCTACCCGTGCCAGGCGCAAACGTTGCCGGCAGGAGGACAGGACTTCCAGAGAAGAACAGGAAATCCAACGCCTCTTCTCTATTCAGGCTACGACTTCGGGTTCACTCCGTCAAGCGCCCTGCGCGCCCTGCGCGCATGCGCAACGCGTATGTGTGCTACCCGATTGCCGTTACCGCCGTCGCTTCGCTGCGCTCACGATCTCGGCGCGCACATCGGTGATCTCGCGTGCCCGTGAGGTCGCCGGGCCATCGCAGGGTTCGCTGCGTGGGCAACGGTTGCTGCGCGGACAAATCATTCGCGCCGGGTTCTGCAGTGCGTCCTCGACCCAGGCGATGTTGAGGACGCGGGCGGCCGCACCGATCGCGCGTGCGGCTGCTGGCGGGATCGCGGCCAGTCCGTGGTGGCGCAGGCATTCGCGGCCGATGCTGGCGACGATGTCCGCGGCGTCCGCGCCGTGCGAGCGCAGCGCCGGCGCCAGATCGATGCCCACCGACAGCACATGCAGGTTGCCTGCCATGTCCTTGACCCGGCGCGAGTGGCAGCAATAGAGCAACGACTGCTCGCCGTCGCGCAGCACCGAAATCTGCGAGCCGTGGTCCGGGCCGCTGTCCTTGTCGATCATCCGGAACACTGCCCATTGCGGACAGGGGTCACTCACCTGCGCCATGTTGCCCCAGGGCAGGGGGATGCCGTTGCCGCGGTAGACCGCGCGCAGATAGCCGGGCGGATAGGCATCGAAGAAGTGCCAGTAGGGGTAGGGCGAGACCTTGGTCATGCGGCGCATGATCAGTGCCGGGGTGAGTTCGAGCTTCTCGCCCGCCTCGATCCGGTGCGACTCCCGAGTGAGGAAGCGGCGGAACGGAATCTTCGGGCACAGCAGCGCGCCGGCGAAGAAGCTGCACTCGAAGTCGCGCCAGGCATGCAGAACATCCTGCGCGCTCAGACCGGCTGCGGCCGCGACGCTGCCCTCAGGGCTGCCCCCGAAGTCACCGCCGGTGGCATGCGCCGACTTCATGCCGTCGCCACCGTGCAACACCTTGTGGGCGATATGGGTGGCCAGATCGAACTTCAGGCGGGCCGGGTCGGACTGCAGCTCGCGGTTGAGGAACACGGTGCGCGGCGCCTCGTAGAACGAGCGCATCACACTCTTCACCTCATGGTCGCGGTCGCGCGCGAGCAGGGGTTTGCGCTCGAACCAGCGAATGGTCAGCCCCTGCTGGCGTGCGAGGCGAAGCAGGTCAGCGGCGCTCAGCGGAAAGCTGCGCCCGCCGACACTCTCGGCGGCACGCTCCAGGTCCGGGAAGTCGTTGCGCGACAGCTCCTGATGCGAGCGGATCAGCAGATGCGCGAACTGGCGGGCGCTGGTGCCGGTCTGGGCGAGCAGTTCCGGAATCGCCGCCTGCAGCAGCACCTTCGAGAACAGAAAAGCGGGCTCCAGTGCTACCGCCGGCGCGCCACCCGGGCGCTGCGTCGCCGGCTCCGGGGCATCGATGTCAGCAGTGGCATCGAGGAACCAGCGCGGCTCGCGCTGAAACAGCTGGGCGAGCAGGCCCAGCACGTCTTCCGAGGGCACCCGCTTGCCACCCTCGATCATGCTCAGATAGGACACCGACGGTGCTGTCTGCGGATCGATCTGGGCGCAGCGGGCCGACAGTTCCTCGAGCGTAAGGCGGTTGCGCTTGCGCAGTGCGCGCAGCTTGGCGCCCAGGAAGTGGCTGTTGCGGGTGTGGTCGGCGGCGGAGACGGACATTGCTGTGAATATTCTGCCTTGTGAAATTTACACAGTGAAGTTTCTGATTCGAAATTCACTGTCCTGATGCTGCGCATAATGGCGGTCCGTCGCGTCCGCTGTCCAGTGGTTAGTGGTTAGTGGTTAGTGGTTATTGGTTTGCAGCTGGTCTTTGGCTGCGACTAGGGGTGCGACGGTAGCTGTGAGATTGGCTATGACTCACCACCGGCGGCGACAAGGTTCGGACCCCCGGGACGAGACCGAACGCAGTTCATCGGAGGCAGGTTTCATGAAGCGCGACATACTGATACTGGGGGCATCCTACGGTTCGCTGCTTGCGACCAAGCTGCTTATGGCGGGCCACGATGTCACCCTGGTGTGCACCCAGGGCACGGCTGAACTGATCAATCGCGAGGGTACCCGGGTCGCTTTCCCGCTCAAGGGTTTTCCGGAGCTGGTTGAGGTCGCGTCGACCGAACTGCCCGGCAAGCTGCGCGCAGCGGTGCCAGATCAGACCGACCCGGCCACTTTCGATCTGGTCGTGCTTGGCATGCAGGAGGCCCAGTACGGCACCGAAGGGGTGCGGGAACTGATGGGTCGCATCGCGCGCGCGGCCAAGCCGTGCTTTGCCATCATGAACATGCCGCCTCTGCCGTACCTGCAGCGCATCAAGGGTCTGGCCACCGAGGCGCTCGCCGGCTGCTATGCAGATGCGGGGGTATGGGCTGCCTTCGATCCTGCGTTGGTCACCCTGGCAAGCCCGGATCCGCAGGCGTTTCGCCCGCCCGATCGGCCGAAGAACGTGTTGCAGGTGGGCCTGCCAACCAACTTCAAGGCGGCGCCGTTCGAGCGCGAGGCGCACACCGCGCTGCTGCGTGAGCTGGCCGAGGACATCGAGCGTGCACGTCTGCACCGCGATGGCAGCGAACTGGAGATTCCGGTCAAGCTGAAGGTGCATGACTCGTTGTTCGTGCCGCTCGCCAAGTGGCCGATGCTGATCGCCGGCAACTATCGCTGCATCCGCGCCGATGACATGATCCCGATCCGCGAGGCAGTGCATGGCGATATGGACGAGACGCGTGCGATCTACGACTGGGTGACGCGGCTGTGCAACCGGCTCGGGGCCGAGCCGGGCGACATGGTCCCGTTCGAGAAGTACGCCTCGGCCGCAGCCGGCCTGGGCAAGCCGTCCTCGGCGGCGCGCGCTCTGTTCAGCGGCGCGCAGCACATAGAACGGGTGGACAGCCTGGTACGCCGGATTGCCGGCCAGTTCGGTCAGCATAGCTTGCCGCTGCAGGAGATCGTCGCACGGGTCGATGAGCGGTTGCGCTTCAACCGCAGCGGCCAACCGAAGCAGACCGCGATGGTGGCGTAGGGGCGCGCGAAGTCAGTGGGGCCAGACCCTCAGGGTCTGTCCCCATCGTTACCGTGGCGAGCTATCCGCCGATCGCCCGCTGCGCCCAATTCGCGTAGGTGCCAGTCTCGATCATCAGCGGCCGCACCACCTGACGCAGCGCGTGGAGTTCCTCCGTGGTCGGCGCCGGCGTCACCGGCGCTCCGTCGATCGGCCCGAGATCGAACCCGGTGTTCTCGCGGATCTCGGCGGGCGTATGGCCGGGGTGTATGGACTCGAGACGCAACCGAGCCTCGTCGCTTGCGAATCGCAGCGTCGCTTTCGGCGTGATCACTTTGCTTGGACCGCCCGGGCGCAGCACTTCGGGCGGTGAGCTGCCTGCCGCCGAAATGAAGTCCACCCGTTCGACCAACGAGCGGCGGGTGTGCTCGGTGCGGAACACGATCGCCCGCTTCGCACAGTAGTAGATCATGCCGCCGCCGTAGCCGCCGGGGAAGCGCACGTCCGGGCGATCCTTGTCCGATCCCAGCATGTGCAGGTTGTAGTTACCGTACTGATCGATCTGCACCCCGCTCACGAAGAACAGGCCGAGCTCGCCGCGTTGGGCGAGGAAGTGGAACTGGCGCGAGGTGGTGAACGGCCGGAATACAGTATTCAGGATGATCAGCTCGGCGTCTGGCGCATGGGTGTGCTTTGCCAGCAGCAGCGCCGCAGCCGGGATCTGCGAGAGCGCACCGCAGGCCGAGACTTCGCCATCGCGTACTTCGCGTGACATCAGCACCGCCATCAGCTCTTCGTCGGTGTAGCCTTGGTCGACTCCTGCCGCGCTCATCGCCGTTGCACCCCTGCGCGAATGGCATCCGGCACGAACCGTTCGACATAGGCCAGATGATCCACCACGCCGAATACCTGTTCATCGAGATAGCGGGCGAAGGACGCATCGTCACGCGCGGCCGCGACATAGGCGGCCATCGCATCGCGATCGATCGGATAGCGCCCGGTGAGGCCACCCGGATGCGCGCCGAACGGCGCGTGCACCACGGTGTCGACCAGGATCGACGGCAGGAAGGTACCGATCGCCTCCTTCTCGATCACCCGGTCGACGACCTGCTCGACAGTGACAATGACATGCGCCGAGGCCTCGGCCAGGATCAGCGCTTCTGACGGATAGCCGAACGAGACGTTTCCCTGCCGGTCGGCCTGGTGTACATGGAACACCGCGACATCCGGCCGCATCGCCTTCGCCACCACGGTCAGCGTTTTCCCGTCGAACGGATCCGGTGCAACCACCATGTCATCGCGACGAGCAAGCAGGTCAGTGCCGACCAGCCCGAGCACCGGCACGTAGGGCACTCCCATAGACCCAGCCTGGGCCTGTGAAAAGAGCACCCCTCACGTATTGTCCAGCGACCTCACCCGGCCGGCCTGCACGTAGCGCGCAAAATTCGGGCCGGTGCGCGCAAACTCGCCCATCGTCACGCTGCAGGTGTCGATCGCGCTTGCCACACCGGCGCCGACCACGAAATCGAGGTTGAGGTCGCCACCCACCACCCCGATCACGCGCAGTTCACGCACCCGCTGTCGCGCCAGTTCACGCAGGAAGGCCATCGGCGGGCGTTCAAGGTTCGCGCTCATCGCCAGCCGCGAGCCGGACTTCACCCGGCTGGCGGCATCGCTCATCGTGGTCAGCTTGTCTCGCATCATCTCTCCTTGTAGGGCAGCAACTTCAAGTGCAACGATAACGCGTTTCGGTGCGGCCGTTGCTGCTGCTCGCTTCCCAGCAGCTTGCGCCAGACGATCCGGACGTCATTCCAGGCGCAGTGCCCCCAGGCCGCGCTGGCAGGGGTCGCTGGCAGGGGTCGCTGGCAGGAGCGCTGGCAAGTTCCGCAAGCCGGTCGCGTGGCGTACGCTCCGGGCAGGAGGACGTCATGATCATGCAGAAAGTCGGTGTCGTCGGACCGGGCAACATGGGGGCAGGCATTGCTCGCCACGTCGCGCGAAGCCTGTTCCATCCGAAGGGCGGCTGAAGCCCCGCATGCGTTCCCAGGCTCTGCAGGGCGTGTTTCGCTCGTTACGCATCTATCACGGTGTTCGCGCCCGTGAACTGGCGATGGACGGCCTGCATGCCCGGTTTCTGCGCGCGGGCGACCTCGCTTTTGACATTGGTGCCCATGTCGGGGACCGGGTCTCCAGCTTTCGCCGCCTTGGCGTACGGGTGGTGGCCCTCGAGCCGCAACCGCTCTGCCACCGGGCGCTGCGCCTGATTCACGGGCGGGATGCCTCGGTGGAGCTGATCCAGGCGGCAGTGGGCGAAGTGCCAGGGCGGCTCGCCCTGCAGGTCAATCGCGCGAACCCTACGGTGTCGACTGCGTCCGAGGCCTTCATCGGCTCCGCGGCGGGCGCGCCCGGGTGGGAGACTCAGCGCTGGGATGATCGGATAGACGTGGCCTCGACCACCCTGGATGCGTTGATCGCCGTGCATGGCGTGCCGCAGTTCACCAAGATCGATGTCGAAGGGTTCGAGCTCGCCGTGCTGCGTGGGCTCACCTGCGCGCTGCCGACGCTGTCGTTCGAGTTCACCACGATCCAGCGCGAAGTTGCTGTGGCCTGTATTCGCCGAATGTGCGACCTGGGCCAGTACCGGTTCAACTTCGCCCTGGGCGAGAGCCAGAAGCTGACGTTCGCTGAACCGGTGAGTGCGGCAGGGATGGAGGCCTGCCTGCTGGCGCTGCCGGCAGCGGCCAACTCCGGCGATGTGTACGCGACGCTCGCCTGACCTGACGACCGCCCAACTGCTCAAGCGCAGCCGGACTGTCCGGCGTATTATTGCAGGTTCGCGCACGCCTTTCGGGCGTCCGTCGTACGGTCTGCATTATTCTGTTCCGGAACACCCCCCCAGGGCGTCCCGGAACGCCCCAACCGGGTTCAGGCCCAAGGGAGTATCGCCATCGCTACCGCATCGCCTCAACCTGCCGTCAGCGTGCCTGATACGGTCACCGCGACCGACATCAAGCTCGCCGCCGCCTACTATCCGATCCTGGTCGATCTTGCCGGCCAGAAGCAGTCGCTTACCTGCAGCGAACTGCTGCATCGGGCCAAGACCACCCATCGCGGCAATACGGCGGTGCAGAAAGCGATCGTAGTGTCGACCGGCCGTCGGCTGGACATCGTGCGGCGCTTCACCGAACTGCATGGCTATCCGGATCTGTCCAGTCTGGTGATGGATAAGGGCTTTGGCGAATCCGGCCGCGATGCTCCGCTGCGCAAGGGGGACCCCAGGAAGGATCATGATCAGGTGTTCGCGTTCGACTGGAATTCGGTCGCCGCCGAGTTCCAGGGCTTCGTCAAGGTAACCACGAAAGCGATCGTTCCGCGCAAGGCGGTGAAGTCGGCGGCCGCCCTCGAACTGATGGCGGCGCACTACACCGAGCATCGCAAGGCGCTGCCGGCGAACGTGCGCGAGCGCAGGGAGTCGATTCTCGAGCTGCTCATGGAAGGGCTGGCACCGGACGCCGCGTTCTCCGAAGCGCTGCGCGACACCTGAGGCCAGGGGAAGCGCTGCTGGCAAAGGTGCTGGTCAGTGCGCAGCGTTCGCGCCGGATGCGGCCCTGAGCGGCACGCCCAGCGTATTCCCGGTGAAGGCCGTGCGCTCAGGGGCGCAGCTTTTCCGGCTGGCGGTCCGGTCGGACTGGTCGCGTCACCCGTGAAGTAGTGGGCTTGCCGTCGCCGCTACCCCAGCCAGCGCTTGCGGCGCCGGTACGACTTCGTGTCGCGGAAGCTCCTGCGCCCCTCACCAGCCAGCCCGAGGTAGAACTCCTTCACCTCGCTGTTGTTGGCCAGGTCGCTTGCCGGGCCTTCCAGCACGACCTTGCCGCTCTCCAGGATGTAGCCGTAGTCGGCGTACTTCAACGCGACGTTGGTGTTCTGCTCGGCGATCAGGAAGCTCACGCCTTCCTGGCTGTTCAGCTCGCGCACGATCTCGAAGATCTCGGCGACCAGTTGGGGGGCAAGCCCCATCGACGGCTCATCGAGCAGGATCATCTTCGGGCGCGCCATCAGTGCGCGCCCGATCGCGGTCATCTGCTGCTCGCCGCCTGAGGTGTAGCCGGCCTGGCTGGTGCGGCGTGTGGCCAGACGCGGGAAGTAGCGGTAGACGCGTTCGAGTTCTGCCTTTGTCTGCGCGCGCGAGAGTTTGCGGGTGTAACTGCCTGTGAGCAGGTTCTCCTCGACGGTCAGGTGGGCGAAGCAATGGCGTCCTTCCATCACCTGCACCATGCCGCGCTGTACCAGCTCGTTCGGGGTCAGCCGGTCGATGCGCGCGCCGTCGAACTCGACCGAGCCCTTGGTGACCAGTCCGCGCTCGGAGGCGAGCAGGGTCGAGATCGACTTCAGGGTCGTGCTCTTGCCCGCGCCATTGCCGCCGAGCAGGGCCACCACACCCCCTTCCGACACCTTCAGCGACACGCCCTTGAGCACCAGGATCACATGGTCGTAGATCACCTCGATGTTGTTGACCGAGAGAATCGGCCGTGCGTTCGCGATATCCCGCGGTGCTGCGGCAGGCGCGGCTTCCATGACTGTACTCATCGGAGGTGCCCTTCGGCGGATGGCAACCGCGAACACGCGGCCGCTGTTTCTGAAGACATGCGAGCCAGACTGATGGCGGTCGGACTCATCGGTACGGGACTCGTCTGTGGAGCGCGCGGCCGGAACATCGCGCCACGCGCTCGGCAGACGGGTCAGGGCAGGGGAACGGTGTGCTGCGCCGGCCCCCTGTCAGACGCCTGCCTTGCTTCTGCGCGGCTACTTCTCCTTGCTGCAGTCGCGCAGGGTGATCTTCTGCTCCGCGGCATAGCGCGCAGCCGATTCCTCGACCATGGTGCGGATCATCTTGCGATCCGAACTTACCCAGTCCGGGGTCACCGTGTTCCACCGGGTGCCATCCCACTGCATCACCTTGATCACGCCCGCGCCTTCATGGTCCTCGCAGGACAGGCGGAAATTGGGCAGCATGCCTTCGATGCCCAGCTCCTTGGCGCGCACGGCGGTCAGATTTATGTTCTCGAAGCCCCAGCGGAGCTGGTCGCCATTCATCACCTGGCCCTTGCCATAGCGCGCCTGCGCGTTGCGCATCGCCTCGACCCAGAAGATCGCTGCGGTCACGCCACGATTCCAGTAGATCGTGCCGATGCGTTTCGGGTCCTGCAGATTGCCCCGGTTGGCGCCGTATACGATCTTCTCGATTTCCTGCACGACTCTGAACTGCCGTCCACTGGGCACGTTGGCCACGCCGAAGAAGCCCTTGGCCGCGTCGCCCGCCGGGATCATGTCCTCTTCGGATGCAGCCCACCAGATGCCGAGCATGCGGTCGCGCGGGAAGTTGATCCGTGCGGCGCTGGTTATGGCGGTGGAATTCATGCCGGCACCGAAGCCCCACAGAATCACCCAGTCAGGCTTGGCCTGGCGGATCTGCAGCCACTGCGAGGTCTGTTCGATACCCGGGACAGCGACTGGAACCTCCTGCAGGGTGAACCCCATCTGCTTGGCCAGGGCCCGGAACACCGGCAACGGCTCTCGCCCGTAGGCGTTGTCCAGATACAGGTGGGTGATCGTCTTGCCCTTGAGGTTGGCGACTCCGCCCTCGCGCGAGGCGATCCAGTTGATCATCGCCGAGGCGCCCGACCAGTAGCTGGTCAGTGTCGCGAACACCCATGGGAACACCCGGCCATCAGCAGCGTCCGACCGGCCATAGCCGTACTGGGTCAGGATCACACGGTCGTCATCGACCCGATTCAGCACGCCATAGGCAATCGGCGTCGACAG
Organism: Burkholderiales bacterium; assembly: GCA_038205245.1. GTDB lineage: Bacteria > Pseudomonadota > Gammaproteobacteria > Burkholderiales > CAIKXV01 > CAIKXV01. The sequence continues at coordinate 5,434 of JBBRCD010000071.1, read as the reverse complement.
CGGTTCGAAGATGTGCATCTGCTGGTTGCCGCGTTTGAGCAGGCGCTGGTAACACTCGATGCCGCGCGCCGGAATGTACTCGGTCTCGCATTCCTGCCACGTTAACTGCACACCGTTCACGCCGCCGGTCATGTTGATGTAGGTCAGGTAGTCGATGATGCCGCCGAAGAACCCGGTGCCGGCCGCAGCGAACGGGCCAACCCGGAAACTCGGGATGCCGAAGTACTGCTCCAGCTTGGCGGCGGCCGCCTGCGCCTGCACTTCTTTCGACAGGCCGATGCCTGCCGCCAGCGTGCCGCCGATGACCAGTGCGGCCACTGCGCGCTTCAATGCTCTTGATGCAAACATCGTCTGTCTCCTCATTGGGGTGGGTGTTTCCCTGTTGCCGGCTGCGTCTAGTGCGGGAACGGCCACAAGCGCAGCTTCTCCTTGGTGACCTGCCAGAGTCGGGCCAGCCCGTGCGGCTCGACGATCAGGAAAAAGATGATCAGTGCCCCGAACACGATGAGTTCGGTTGCCGAGAGCATGCTGGCGTCGACAGCGTTGCCGAAAACCGTGTGAAACAGCACGCTCAGAAAGATCGGCAGCAGCAGAATGAAGGCTGCCCCCAGAAACGAACCCAGGATGCTCGCAACGCCGCCGATGATGATCATGAACAGAATGCGGAACGACATGTCGATGTTGAATGCCGAGGGCTCGACCGTGCCAAGGTAGGCGAAGGCGAACAGCGCCCCGGCGACCCCGCAGTAGAAGGAGCTGATCGCAAAGGCGAGCAGCTTGACCGGCATCGGCCGGAAACCTATCACCTCGGCGGCAACGTCCATATCCCGGACTGCCATCCATGAGCGCCCGATATTGCTACGCACCATGTTCTTCGCGGCCAGCGCGAGCACGCCGACGATGGCCGCGACCAGAACGTACTTTTCCGCCGCCGAGTCGAACAGGTAACCCAGGATAACGATGGGCTGAGCAGTGATCACGCCGGACGGGTCGTAGTTCTTGAACCAGCCGAACTTGTCGAGCACCCAGACGATGAAGAACTGCGACGCGAGCGTGGCTACTGCCAGGTACAGCCCGCGAATGCGCAGGCTGGGCAGTCCGAACACGATACCGACGGCCGCTGCGCAGACGCCGGACAGGGCGACCGCGGCGAGGAAGGGCATGCCATCGACCCGCAGAAGGAAGTTGTAGCAGGCGAAGGCGCCCACCGCCATGAAGCCTGCGGAGCCCAGAGACAACTGGCCAGCATAGCCGGTCAGGATGTTCTGGCCGAGTGCGACCAGCGAGAAGATGAGCCAGGGAATCAGAAGCGCGATCAGCCAGTACTGGCTCGCGATGTTGGGCACGATCAGGAAGGCGAACACCAGCAGCGCGCCAACCATCACCTTGTCCAGGCCGAGCGGAAAAATCTGCGCGTCCTGCGCGTAGGAAGTCCGGAACTTGCCTGCTTCACGGTAGAACATGGTGTGATCCTCTGCGCGGTCTCTGTGTACGGCCTCAGACGCGCCGGATGATTTTCTCGCCGTACAGCCCCTCGGGCCGAACCAGCAGGAACAGGATGGCGAGCACGTACGGGAACCAGGTCTCGATGCCACCACCGACCATGGGTCCGACATAGAACTCGGCGATTTTCTCGGAGGCGCCCACGATCAGGCCGGCGACGATCACGCCAGGCACCGAGGTGAACCCGCCGATGATCAGCACCGGCAGCGCCTTCAGGGCGACGAACACCAGCGCGAACTGCACGCCGCTCCTGGCGCCCCAGAGCATGCCTGCGACCAGCGCCACCAGGCCCGCCACACCCCAGACGATTCCCCAGATGCGTTGCAACGGGATACCCACCGACAGGGCGGCCGCATGGTCATCGGCCACCGCACGTAGTGCCCGGCCTACCTTGGTGTGCGAGAAAAGCACAGCGAGGGTCGCCACCAGCGCGCCGGCCACCACCGCGGCGAACAGGTCGAGCTGACTGACCAGGATGCCTGTGTTGTCGGCGATGAACTCTATCGGTATGTCCTTGATGCCCAGGTCGATACGCCGTACGTCGGTTCCCCAGACGAGCTGGGCCAGCCCCTCGATGACGAAGGTCAGACCGATGGTCGCCATCAGCAGGGTGATCTCGTGCTGATTCACCAGCGGCCGCAGCACGAACTTCTCGATGCCCATGCCGAGCAGCACCATGACCCCGATGGTCAGCAACAACGCGAGCCAGAACGGCACGCCCAGTTCGATGATGCCCACCAGCGTCAGCGCGGCGAAGAACACCATCGCACCCTGGGCGAAATTGAACACCGACGAGGCCTTGTAAATCAGAACGAAGCCGAGTGCGACAAGCGAGTACATGACGCCGGTAAGCAACCCGGCGATCAGCACTTCGGCGAAAACCTGCAACGATGACATGAGCTACCCCCTAGTGCGCAATGCCCAGATAGGCGTCGATCACTTCCTGGTTGTTGCGGACTTCGTCGGGCGTGCCATCGCCGATCTTCTTGCCGTAGTCGAGCACAACCACCCGGTCAGAGATGTCCATCACCACGCCCATGTCGTGCTCGATCAGCACGATGGTGGTGCCGAACTGCTCGTTCACCGACAGGATGAAGCGGCACATGTCCTGCTTCTCCTCGACGTTCATGCCGGCCATCGGCTCGTCCAGCAGCAGCACCTTGGGTTCGGCGGCGAGAGCGCGCGCGAGCTCCACCCGTTTCTGCAGGCCGTAGGGCAGGCGCGAGACCGGCGTCTTGCGGATACGCTGGATCTCCAGGAAGTCGATGATCTCCTCGGCCTTGCGCCGCTGCTCCATCTCTTCGCGCTGCGCCGGCCCCCACCAAAGGGCCTGCATCAGGAAGTTGCTCTTCATCTTGAGGTTGCGACCGGTCATCACGTTGTCGAGTACAGTCATGCCCTTGAACAGCGCGATGTTCTGGAAGGTGCGCGCCATGCCCTGCTCGGCCGCCTGATGGGTGTCCATGTCCTTGCGCACCTGACCGCGGTAGGTGATCTGGCCCTGTTGCGCCCGGTAGACACCGTTGATGACATTGAGCATCGAGCTCTTGCCGGCGCCATTGGGGCCGATGATCGCTCGCACTTCATGTTCACGGACATCGAAGGAGATGTCGGTGAGGGCCTTGACTCCGCCGAAAGCGAGCGAGATGTTCTGCACGCTCAGAATGACTCCACCTATCTTGCGTTCGTTCATCACTCGATGCTCCTCACGCTGCCTGCGCGGCGCCCGCGCGCGGTAGTAAAACCGGCGCGATCCGACGTGCTGGCCAGGCGCGCGTCATGGATGAGCAGCGTGGCCGGCAGCGCCCCGATCCGGCCGTCCTCGAACTGCACCTCGATGTCTACATGCTGTTCGCGGCGCCCGGCATGCATCGCCTCGACCAGGAGCGCATACTTGCGCGCGATCTGGCCGCGCCGCAGCTTGTGCGTGCGGGTGAGTTCCAGATCGTCCGGGTCGAGCTCCTTGTGCAGGATCGCAAAGCGCCGCACCTGTGCACCGGCGAGTGCCGGGTCGGTGGCCAGCGCGGCATTCACCTGTGCGATCGCGTCGCCGAGCAGCGCGACCGTCTCCGGCAGCGCCGCGAGCTCGGCATAGCCGCTGTAGGACAACTCGCGGCGTTCGGCCCAGTCGCGCACAGAATCGTAATCGATGTTGATCAGGGCCACCACGCTCGCACGGCCGTCGCCGAACACCACGGCTTCCTTGATGAACGTGGTGAAGCGCAGCCGGCTCTCGATGAGTTTTGGCGAGAAGCTGGCTTGTCCCGAGAGCGCAATCAGATCGGCTTTGCGGTCGATGATGCGTACGCTGCCATCCGCGGCGATCTGGGCGGCGTCACCGGTATGGAACCATCCCTCAGCGTCGGCGACATCCAGCGCGAGGGTCGGGCTGCGCACCATCAACTCTGAGGACTCGCTCAATCGCAGCTCCACGCCCTCGATCGGCTGACCGACGCTGTCGGCGCTGATCGAGTGGCTGCGCTGCACGCAGATCACTCCGGCCGCCTCGGTGGCACCGTAGACCTGCTTCAGGTTGATGCCGAGCGATCGGTACAAAGCGAACAGCTCGGTGCCGACCGCCTCGCCGGCGACATGCGCCACGCGGATGCGGGTCATGCCCAGGGCGTCCTTGAGCGGCGAGTAGACGAGCCAGTTGCCGAGCTGGTAGGCGAGACGGTCGGCCAGCGGCACCGGGTCACCTTCGAGCAGGTGATCGCCCACGCGCGCGGCCACCGCCATGAAGTAAAGGTAGAGCGCGCGCTTGAGTCCGGAGGCGTCCTCCATGCGCAGGGTCACCTGCTTGAGCAGTGACTCGAGATCCCGCGGCGAGGTGATGTGATAAGTGGGTCCGATGTCGCGCAGGTCGGTGGCCACCGTGTCTGCAGACTCCGGGCAGTTGACGGTGAAGCCGCAGATGAGCCATTGCGCATGGCAGACCAGATGCTGCTTGACCCAGGCCAGCGGCAGATGGGCGAGCACCTCCTCGTGCTCGGTCAGCCCTTCGATCGAAGCGATCGAGGCGGCGGCCCGGGCGAGGGCGCCGTGGGTCAGCCGTCCGATCTTGGCCTCGCCGGTGGTGCCGGAGGTATGAAGCACGACCGCGACATCGTCAGCCTTGCCAGCGGCGATCTCGGCATCGACCGATGCCAACCTGGGCGCGCCGGCTTCGAGCATCGCCTCGCATGACATGAGTCCGGGCTGCTCGTAACGGTGCAGACCGCGGCTGTTCAGGTAAACGATGCGGGTCAATGCCGGTAGTGCCTTGCGTACCTCCAGCAACTTGTCCACCTGTTCCTGATTCTCTGCAAACGCGAAGGCGACCCCGGTTCGTTCCAGCATCGGTACGATCTCGTTGGCCGATTCGTCGTCATGCATCGGCACCGGGATGGCGCCGATCGCCTGTGCGCCGAGCATGGCGAAGTAAAGGCGAGGACGGTTACGGCCGACGATCGCAACTGCCTGGCCGCGCACCACCCCGGCGGCGAGCAGACCGGCGGCGAACGCCCGGGCCTCATCGGCGACCTGGCGCCAGGTCCAGGTCTGCCAGATACCAAGCGATTTGTGGCGCAAGGCCGGGTGGTCCGGCCGGACGCGTGCCTGCTCCAGCAGCAGGCGCGCAAACGTCTGCCTGCGGCTTTCGACTGCGGTCATCGAGTTGAATCTCCTCTCGCGCCGGCCTGGCCCGGGCAATTGCGATGCCCAGGTGACGACTGGCACTCGCGGCCGACCCTGCGCTGGTCGCGAGACTGCTTTGTTGGTTTGAGTGGCTTTTCTGACTGCGCTGCAACATCGCGCTTGCCCCGGCGCATTTCCGCTTCGCCGGGGCAAGCGACTATTCACTTACTGAGTGCGATATCCGCACATTCTTCAGGTGTGGGAACGTTTCTTTGAGGCGACAAATCGCCAGAAGTTCCCGTCGAAGTCGCGAGAA
>JBBRCD010000070.1:0-21793 GCA_038205245.1 Burkholderiales bacterium | reverse complement strand
ATGGTGGTGCATGAAGGCGGCAGAACCACCGGGCAGTCAGGGGTCAGCGGCTGCGGCACGCTGTCGGGCGATATCGTCGACATCGTGTCGCGGCTGGACAACGCGATCGATCTGGTCGTCTCCGGCCATACCCACCAGGCCTACAACTGCACGCTGCCCAACAGCGCCGGACGGCGCATCCCGGTCACCCAGGCCGGTGCCTTCGGCAGGGCGCTGACCGAGATCGACCTGTGGATCGACATTCGTACCAGAGATGTGGTGCAGGTCGACGCCCGCAACGTCATCGTCGACCGGCGCAATCCGTTGCTCGTCGCCGATGCCGAGGTCGCAGCCTTCGTCCAGTTCTACAAGGCCAAGGCCGCGCCGCTCGCCAACACGTTGATCGGCCGCATCGCCTCGGATGTGAACCGCACGGCGAGCCGCACCTGCGAGACGCAGGCCGGAGACCTGATCGCGCAGGCCCAGTTGGTGGCGACCGCGGCAAGTGGATTCGGCGATGCGGTGGTCGCATTCATGAATCCGGGCGGCATCCGCGCCGACTTCCTCGCCGCGCAGATCTCGGGCGGCGAACAGGCTGGCGAACTGACCTACGGCGAATCGTTCAGTGTGCAGCCGTTCGGCAACAGCCTGGTGACGCTGACCCTCTCCGGTCAGCAGATCTACGATGTGCTAGCCCAGCAGTTCACCGGCTGCCCGAACAACCAGCCGTTCAACCGGGTGATGCAGGTCTCGGCCGGCTTCGAGTATCAATGGGACAACACCCGCGGCACCGATCCGACCAGTCTCGCCGCCTGCAGCCGCATCATTCCCGGCAGCGTGAAGATCAGCGGTACGCCGGTGGATCTCGCCGCCAGCTACCGGGTGACCATGAACAACTTCATGTCCACCGGCGGCGACAATTACACCGTGTTCAACGGGGGGACGAATCGTCTGGGTGGCGCGCTGGACATCGACGCGCTGTCGGACTTCCTGCGCGGCACCCTGTCGCCTGGCGCGCCTTATGCACCGCCTGCGCTGTCACGGATCCTGCGTGCCGACGCCGGAGCGAGCTGTCCCGCTGCACGCTGATCGGCCACCACACGGCAGCGATTTGCGGGCCTTCGGGCCCGTTTTCTGGGGCGCTCTATCGGCTACTGTCCTGGATGCGGACCAGCGGGAGCGGAGGTATCGGGCAATACCGGGTCGAACCGTGGGGGCACCCTGCTGCGCTCATGTCCCCCGGAACGGTCCCGCGTACCCGCGGCCCCGTTCCTTCGCCTCTACTTCGCTTAGCAGGGTGCCCCATCGACCCGCCCCCTCGCGCAGTGCTGTAGTCAGATCGTTGACCCAAGCGCGTTGTCGGCGCGTGAGTCTCGCAGCAACGCGCGCCGGCAGGATCAGCGATGCAAGCGAGTTGCTTCTTCAGATGCCGATGGTGAGATTTACCCAGGCATCCGGCAGCCATTGCAGAACACGAGCCTCCAGCCACTTGTCGCCACCGGTCAGGATCGCGATGCCCATCGCCCCCAGCAGCACCGCAAAGGCATGGCGCACGGACTCGATACGGGAGAGCACCCAGTCGCGCACGCGCGAAAACCCGCTGCGCGACGCGTACGCCACCGCCACCAGCGGGATCGCCGCACCCATGCCGAACACCCCCAGCACGATGCCGCCCCGGGCGACGCCACCCTCGCTCGCAACCAGGGTCAGTGCCGAGCCCAGCAGGGGACCAGAGCATGGGCTCCACACCAGACCCAGCACGCTGCCGAGCGCCAGGGCGCCCAGCAGCGAGCCGCCGTCGAGCCTGGCCGAGGCCGCGCCGGCCGTGCTGGCAATCGGCAGCATCCACCTGGTGAAGCGCTCACCGAGCGCTGGCACCAGCATCACCAGCGCGAAGGCGATCAGCATCGCAGCGCCGGCCGTGCGCACTGTGTCGCCATCGATGCCCAGGACCGGGCCGAGTGCCCCCAATGCCATGCCGATGCCGGCGAACGAGATCGTCATGCCGACTCCCATGGCCACGGGTGCGAAGCGGCTCCCCTGCAAAGCGCCGCCCAACACGAGCGGCAGCATGGGGAAGACGCATGGCGACAAGGTGGTCAGACTGCCGGCCGCCAGGCTGAGTCCCAGTTGCGGCAGAGACAGGTCGATCGTCATCGGCCGGCGCCGATCGGGGCGGTCAGAGCGCCGTCTTCAGCGCTCCGCGAATGCCGTCCGCCGTGGTGGCGTTCACCGAACGAGCAGTCTCCTTCTGCCCGCGCAGGACGATCAGCGTCGATTGCGCATTAACCTTGAAGCGGCGCTTGAGGTCTCTCTCGGTGTCGTAGTTGACCTTGAGAATGGTCAGGTCGAGGCCCTTCTCGGTCATCAATCCCTGTATCACCTTGTCCTGCGTACGGCAGGTCGGACACCAGTCGGCATGAAACTGCAAAGCGACCGGCTGGTTGGCCTTTTCTGCCTCGGCCAGCGCGGCGGCCGAAAACGGCTTCACCTCCAGCGAGTGCGCCAGCGTCGCTGCGGAAATGAGGAGTGCCGAAACAATGAGTCTTGCAATGTTCATGGGGTTCCTTTCATGTGGTCGATGTTTAGCCAGGCAGGCCAGCGCAGCGCTCCGGGGGGCATGGCTCGTACCGGGCTCAATGCTAGTTCGCCGCTTCGGCCAGCCCGGTTACAGCGGCAGCCAACTATTTCTTTTCGCTGCGCTGACGCGTTGATCGAACCGTTCGACGATCTGCCCGAGGCGCTGCTCGAGTGCGTGCTGTGTCGTCCGGCGACCGTAGCCGGGCGCTATGGCCTGATGGCGGCGGCGTTCTGGCGCAGGCGGAATTTGCAGGGTAGGCCGGGCAGAGGGAAACCGGCCAGTACCGGGTCGAGCCGATGGGGCACCCTGCTCCGCTCATGTCCCCCGGAACGGGGCCGCGTACCCGCGGTCCCGTTCCTCCGCCTTTACTTCGCTGCGCAGGGCGCCCCATCGACTCGACCCTCGTGCAGCGCTGAGGTCAGATCGTTGACCCAAGCACTTCGTCGGCGCGTGGGCCTTGCTGCAAGGCGCGCTGATGAGAAGGACGAGGACATCAGGTTGCCGCCGCAACGAAGTAAAGGAGGAGGCGACGGGCATCGCCCGGCGCCGGGGGACATGAGTGGAGGCGGCAACCCGATGTCCTCGTCCCAGCGCGCGCGTTCAAAGCGTTCTTGCCTCGAGAAACAGCGCACTCACCCCTGCAACCCCACCGACTCCACCACGAGCCGCCCCAACTCCTGCCTCAACTCGCCACGCACCTGCGCATAGCTCGAATCACCGACCAGGTTATGCATCTCATACGGATCGCGATCCAGATCGTAGAGTTCATCCAGCTCGCTGTCATCCCCCCGGTTCACCCAGTGAATCAGCTTGTGATGATCGGTGCGAATTGCCTTGTACGACATGCCGATCAGCCAGGGCATCGCGTTCTCGCTGAAGTACTCGCACAGGATCGAGTGGCGCCAGCTGGACGCCATTGAACCGGCGGGGACGCCCATCAGCGGCACCAGCGAGCGCCCCTGGATCTGCGCGCCCGGCGTGCCACCCGCCAGTGCGATGCAGGTCGGCGCGATGTCGAGCGCGAGGATCAGATCATCGATCTGCGTACCCGCATTCACCTTTGGCGGGTAGCGGAAGATGAACGGCGAGCGGATGCCCTCTTCATAGGCGAAACGGCGCTCCAGACCGAGGCCGTGTTCACCGAAGAAGTAGCCGTTGTCGCCGAGAAACAGGATGAAGGTGTTGTCCAGCTCGCCGGTTTTCTCGAGTGCAGTGAACAGGTCTCCGACGCCTTCATCGACCGAAGCCATCATCCGTGCGCGCAATCGCATCTCTTCCTGATCGCCGCTTTTCACCGACTCCAGCAGCGCCTGCGAGGTCTCGGTCGACTTGATCTCGAACGCCTCGCGCCACACCGGCTTGTCCTTCACCACCTCCGAGGTGGCGATCACGTTCGGGCGCGGCGGGAAGATAGCGTCCTTGTAGAGCCCGACATGACGCGGCGCGCACTTGTAGCCGTTGTTGGCGTCCAGCGTGAGCTTGCCGTCGGCGGCCTGGAATGCATCCGGGTGCACCGCCTTGTGCGCGAAAAAGAGTGAGAACGGACGGTCGCGCTTCTTCGACACGAAGTCGACCGCGCGCTGATTGAGCAGGTCGGTGATGTAACCCTCGTGCCGGGTGTAGACACCGTTCTCGTTCAACTTCGGGTTGAACAGATCGCCATGGCCGTCGAAGCTCACCCAGTGGTCATAGCCAGGGCGAGGACCGCCCTCGTTGCCCATGTGCCACTTGCCGACATGCGCGGTCTCGTAGCCTAGCTTCTGCAGCGCCAGGTGATAGTTGGGCAGCCGGTGGCTGTGTGCATCGCGCGCCACGTTGTCGATGATGCCGTGCCGGCTCGCATACTGGCCGGTGACGATCGAGGCGCGGTTGGGCGAGCAAAGCGGCGTGGTATGAAACGCACGGTTGCAGATCGCACCTTCATTGGCGATGCGGTCGATGTGCGGGGTCTTCATGTAAGGATGGCCGCCGGCGCCGAACTCGTCGAAGCGCAGGTCGTCGATCAGGATCACCAGCAGGTTGGGACGGGTCACGGCATGCACTCCTCGGATAGGCTGGGCCGGATTCTCGCCCGAACCGGCTCCGAGCGCACGGCTGCCGGCTGCGCAGCGCGGCCCTGCAACTGCCGGGCCTGCCCCGGGAACTACTTTGTCCCGTCGATCGCGCGCCGGCGTTCGTCGGCGTCTTCCCGCGATCGCTCGAGCGACTTGTTCACCCGGTCGATCGTGGTCTGCTTGGTCGGCAGCGGCGTGCTGCCCTCCGGGCCGCAGCCGGCCAGCAGCAGGGCGGCGCATACAGCAGCCAAGCCGGCCGGCAGGGGCCTGCAGCCGGCGGCATTGACGTTGACATGCCGGCGCTCGCGCTCAGCGCCCAGCAGCACACGGATACCCGGACTCACCTGGGCTTGTATTGCGCCATGGCCTCGGGCAGCATCGCCTCGATGTCGCGGATGCGGCTCGCGTTGGACGGATGGGTCGACATCCACTCCGGGGTGGAGCTTCCCATCTTCGCCGACGCCTGCCCCATGCGCACCCAGAGATCGCGCGCCGCACGTGGGTCGTAGCCAGCACGTGCCATATAGGTCAGTCCGAGCCGGTCAGCCTCGGTCTCCTGCAGGCGCGAGAACGGCAGGATGATGCCCAGTGTCGCGCCCGCCCCGAGTGCGCCGAGCAGCGCCTGAGTGGACCCCGCGCTTTGGTTGCTCGCACCGGCAGCGATCGCCCCGACGGCCAGCCCGGCCTGGACCAGCAGGCCCTGACTCATCCGCTCGGCACCATGGCGGGCGGTGGCGTGCGCCACCTCGTGCCCGATCACCGCAGCCAGCCCGGCCTCGTCACGGGTGAGCGGCAGAATCCCGGTGTAGACCGCAACCTTGCCGCCCGGCAGACAGAACGCGTTGATCATCTTGTCGTTCTCGATCAGCTTGAACTCCCACTGATAGTCAGTACGTCCCGTGGCCGCCGCAATGCGCGCGCCGACGCGCTGCAGCATTGCATTCAGCGCCGGATCGGTCGAGATCTTTTCCTTCTTCAGGATCTCCTGGTAGGCCTGCAGGCCGAGCTTGCTCTCCTCGCCAGGCGACAGCAGGATCAGCTGGCTGCGGCCGGAGATCGGCGCCGTCTCGCAGCTGACCAGCATCGGCCCGAGGCCGAGGGCCAGGGTCAGCGCCGCGGCAAGCGAGCGCAGCCCGGGACGTCTGGTCATGGATACTTGCGACATGTTCATTTTCTCCTCCTTCTACCCGACGATCGCACGACATCTGCTCGCCAGTTGAACATTAACGCAAGGCTCGCCCCACGGTCGACGCAGCCTTCATGCCCGGTGAACGTCCCCGCACCGTGGCGACCAGCAGGCACAGGCCCAGACCGGCGGCAAGCCCAGCCAGGCTGAAGGTGACCGCCGGTCCGAGCGCGGTCCAGGCCACCCCGGACGCCACGCCCCCCAGCGTGCCGCCGGCACCGAACGAAAGCGCGGTGTAGAGCGCCTGCCCCTTGGCCTGGTGCGCGCCCTGGAACCAGCGGTGGATCATGCCGATCGCTGCGGCGTGATAGGCCCCGAAGGTCGCCGCATGCATCGTCTGCGCAAGGAATATCGCCACTGCCGAGTCCACCAGCCAGCCGATCATCAGGAAACGCAGCACCGCCAGCGCGAAGCTCGCCACCAGCACCCGGTACAACCCGAATCGCGAGACCAGTTGCGGCATCCACCAGAACACCGCGACCTCGCAGATCACCCCGACCGCCCACAGCCAGCCCACCGCAGACTTGCTGTAGCCGTTGTCCACCAGATGCACCGAGTAGAACGAATAGTAGGCGCCATGTGCGGTGGCCATCAGGAAGCAGGCGCCGAACAGTCCGGCGACCTCCGGGCGCGCCAGGATCGTGCGTGCCGGCACCCGGGGCGCGGACGCCGGATGCGCGGCCGACTCCGGCACCCGCCAGGTCAGCAGCAGCGCGCAGGCGTAGAGCGCGAGCACCAGCCACAGCCAGGTCTTCATGTCGGCGAAGTCGAGCAGATAGCCGATGCCGATCACCGCGAAGATGAAGCCGACCGACCCCCAGAGACGGATGCGCGCGTAGCGGCCGGTGTCGCCGTGCACATGGCCGAAGGTGGTCGCCTCGGCCAGCGGCATCGCGGCGCTGGTGAAAAAGCTCATCACCGCCAGCGTGATGAACATGCCCGCGAAGCTCTGGTCGGCGAACAGTCCGAACATCGCGACACCGCCCGCCAGCGAGGTCAGGCGAACGATGCGCATGCGCTCACCGCGACGATCGGCAAGCATCGCCCAGAGCATCGGGCCGAACATCCGGGTCGCCTGCATCACCGCCATCAGCAGGCCGATCTGCAGCGCGCTCATGCCGACCGAATCGAAGTACAGACTGAGGAACGGCGTGAACCCGCCCACATAGGCGAAGTAGCAGAAATAGAACGCGCCCAGCGACCAGACCGTGCGTGCAGGTAGTTGAGCCGTCATCGCAGCACCGGATACGTGCGTGCCGTACGCCGCCGGCACCTGCGGCGCGCCATCTTCGGCGGACTGGACACCGGCGGTGCGATCAGGCTTCCGAGGGGTCTGCGTTCTCGCGCCTCGAGGTGGTCGCGGACGCAGCACCGGCGACAGCACCCGGCGCAAGTGCAGCGATTCTCGGCGTCGAGGTGACCACGTCGGCGTTCTGCGCCCGGTGGCGCAGCGCGTGGTCGATCAGCACCAGGGCCAGCATCGACTCGCAGATCGGGGTGGCACGAATGCCGACGCAGGGGTCATGGCGCCCGGTGGTCTCGACGATCACCGGCGCGCCTTGAATGTCGATCGAGCGACGCGGCAACCTGATCGACGAGGTCGGCTTGACCGCCACATGCACCACGAGGTCCTGTCCGGTCGAGATGCCGCCGAGCACGCCGCCAGCATTGTTCGAAAGAAACCCTTCCGGGGTCAGTTCATCCCCGTGCACCGTGCCGGGCTGGGTGACCGCATCGAATCCGGCACCGATCTCGACGCCCTTGACCGCATTGATGCTCATCATGCCGTAGGCGATCTCGGCGTCGAACCGGTCGTACACCGGCTCGCCCCAGCCGACCGGCACCCCGGAGGCCACCGTGGTGATCTTCGCGCCACACGAGTCACCCGACTTGCGCAGCCGGTCCATGAACGCTTCGAGTTCGGGCACGATGTCCGGGTCGGCGGTAAAGAACGGGTTGTCGTACACCCCATCCCACGATTTGAACCCGAGAGGGATCGTCCCGAGCTGCGACATGTAGCCGCGCACCACCACGCCGTGATGCTCCTGCAGCCACCTCTTCGCGATAGCGCCCGCAGCCACCCGCACTGCGGTCTCGCGCGCCGACGAGCGCCCGCCGCCGCGATAGTCGCGAATACCGAACTTCTGCCAATAGGTGTAGTCGGCGTGGCCGGGACGAAACGTGTCCTTGATCTTCGAGTAGTCCTTGCTGCGCGCATCCACGTTGCGGATAAGCAAGGCGATCGGACTGCCGGTCGTTCGCCCCTCGAACACCCCGGACAGGATCTCGACCACATCCTCTTCCCGCCGCTGGGTGACATGGCGCGAGGTACCTGGCTTGCGCCGGTCCAGCTCGATCTGGATATCGGCCTCGGCCAGGGCCATGCCAGGGGGACAACCGTCCACCACACATCCGATCGCCGGGCCGTGGCTCTCGCCGAAAGAGGTGACAGTGAACAGGGTACCGAGCGTGCTTCCGGACATGATGGCGACCGACCTGCGGGGCTCCGCCTAACGGGTACCCGCACTGAGTTGGAGGCGCGGAGTTTAACATCGCGGGTCCGCGCTTCCCGCACCCAGCCCGCGAACCCGGTGCGGGCGATACAATCGACAGCGCGCGTGGTCAGATCGACCGCGCCCGCAGGTGCCGACACCGAGGCCGAAATCGATGCAGCAATACCACGACCTGATGCGCGCAATCATCGAGCGCGGCGCGCTCAAGAGCGACCGCACCGGCACCGGCACGCGCAGCCTGTTCGGCTGGCAGATGCGCTTCGATCTGGCGCAATCGTTCCCGCTGGTCACCACCAAGAAGCTGCATCTGAAGTCGATCGTTCACGAACTGCTCTGGTTCCTGAACGGCGACACCAACATCGGTTACCTGCGCGCCAACGGCGTGACCATCTGGGACGAGTGGGCCGATGCCAACGGCGACCTGGGTCCGGTCTATGGCAAGCAATGGCGCAGCTGGGCCGCGCCCGACGGCCGATCGATCGATCAGTTGACGCAGATCGTCGAGCAGATCCGGCGCAGCCCGGATTCGCGCCGGCTGGTGGTGTCCGCATGGAACGTCGGCGAACTCGAGCAGATGGCGCTGTTGCCCTGCCATGCGCTGTTCCAGTTCTATGTCGCCGACGGCCGATTGTCCTGCCAGCTCTATCAGCGCAGCGCCGACGTGTTCCTGGGCGTACCGTTCAACATCGCCTCCTATGCGCTGCTCACCCTGATGGTGGCGCAGGTGTGCGACCTCGAGCCGGGCGAATTGGTGCACACGCTGGGCGACGCCCATCTGTACCTCAATCACCTCGATCAGGCGCACGAGCAGCTGCAACGCGCCGAGCGGGCACTGCCCAGGATGAAACTCAATCCTGATGTGCGCGACCTGTACGGGTTCCGCTACGAGGACTTCACCCTGGAAGGCTACGACCCCTGGCCGGCGATCAAGGCGCCGATCGCGGTTTGAGCACCGGGGGACCTCACGCTGCGCCTCGCCCTGCGCCCTCGCTGATCGTCGCGATGGCGAGAAACGGGGTGATCGGGCGCGCTAACGAGATGCCCTGGCACCTGCCGTCGGAACTCGCCCGCTTCAAGCGGATCACCATGGGCCATCACATCGTCATGGGCCGAAAGACCTTCGAGTCCATCGGCCGCCTGCTGCCCGGGCGCACCTCGGTGATCGTCACCCGGAACCCCGACCTCGCCGTGCCGGGTGCGATCACCGCCAACTCATTGCCTTCTGCGCTCACCGCCTGCGGGGACGACCCCGAGCCATTCGTGATCGGGGGCGCACAGCTGTTCGCCGAGGCGCTGCCGCTGGCGCGGCGGATCTATCTCACCACGGTGGACGCGGTGATACACGGCGATGTGCAGATGCCCGCCTTCGATCGCAGCGGATTCACCGAATCCGGGCATGAGCGGGTCGAGGCCGGGACCGGACAGTCGCTAGCCTATGAGTTCGTCCTGCTCGACCGGCGATAGCCCGCTTTTCAGCGGTTTGCTAGACGCCCTTCCGCTCCACCGAGCGCAGTTCCCAGCGCAACCAGTCGCCGCGGCGGATCAATGGCTGGCCGGAATCGCCGACGCTGGTCATGCGATCCTCGTGCAGGCTGTTTTCCTCGGAGCGCACCACCGCGCCGATCTCGGGCGAATACCAGTCGACCTCGCTGCGCTGGGTCTGAGTACGGGTGAGGGCATGGTCGCCGAGCCAGGAATCACGCACGATACGAAGCGCGCGAAACTCGCCCGCAGGGACCTTCACATTCTCCCAGCCGCCCACATAGCCGGCGACGATGACCTTTCTCGGCGGGCTGCCATCCGACTCCTGCGCGCTCAGTGTCTGCCGGAATCGCATGCCGGGACGCAGCGGAACCGGCAGCACCCGCATCGGCGGATCGTAAGTGACGCTGCTGCCGTCGGTGCGCTCCAGTCGTACCAGGTCACCCTGGGCATCCAGTACCCGGTTGACTGTACGGGCCCGGTCGACCGTGAAACCGCCCTCAGCGGGCGCCTCGTAGTCCATGCCCTCGATGCGCGAACCTGCAGGCCCGAACATCTGGCGCACGGTCGCCCTGGGTTCGTTGTTGTAGGCGTTGAAGGTCGAATAGGTTAGCTGCAAGCCGGATTTCTGTGGCAGCGACTGCACGACCTCGCCCCCCGCTGTGCCCGGCCCGGGCGATGCGCATGCGGAAAGGCCAAGAGCCAGTGCCACTCCCAGCGTTACGATGAACACGCGGATCAAAGCACGAACGATCATGAGCCACCCCCTAAACAACGCCCGGAGAGCCTAGCCCAGATCGCGGTCGTCCGCATCTCGCACCGCAGGTGTCGACCCCCGGGGAGAACTGCGAGCGTGAGGTCTAGCCGAAAGGCGTCCGCATCCCGCTGCGGGCGCGCCCATCGATTCGCGCCAGCACCGGCAGGCTGCGTCCGCAGTCACAGGGCGCACCGGCGGTGGCGAAGTCGCCAGTGTCGTAGCGGATGAACGGCATCGCGAAGTTGTGCAGCGACGTAACGACCACCCGGCCGCTCGCCCCCGACGCCACAGGCTGGCCATCGTCGTCCAGCAGTTCGACCAGCGCCCCCTCGGACTGCACATGGTAGTGCTCGTGCGCCGGACACTGCAGGGCGAGGTAGCCAAGCGCCCTGGTCGAATAGCTGTCCACCAGCGGCAACCCGAACGCCCGCCTGCATGCGGCGCGCTGCTCTGCGCTCACCCCCCCGGAGACGGTTCGTATGTCCTTCAACCTGGGCAGGCCCGGACCGTGGGCGACAAACCAGTCAGCGAGCGCATGCAGGTTGACCGGAGAGGTGATCAGGCTGTCCGGGTTCTCATCGATAAGCCACTGCGCCTGCGCATCGACCGGGTGATCGATGTCGAGCCCGACCGCCGGGCCGGTCGCACATAGCGCCGCGGTCGCCAGCCCCCAGTTCGATTCCTGAACTTGCGCCATCGGCAACCGCCGGATAGCGGCGAGCTTGCCGGTAAGGTCGCGCCGGTGCCACAGGTGGTCGCGCAAGGTGAACGCCCGCCACATGAACTGGGTGAGATCGGTGGTACGGATGCCAAACGGGCCCTTGGTCGAACCGGCCGTCTCTGCGGCGCGGATCGCACCATGGCCAGCGGGAACGACCGCGCTGAACGCCGCTTCGCCAGCCTGCTGCAGCATCGCGCGGGTGATCACCGGCAGCGCCTCGAAACGCTTCTGGGTGAGCGGCCCGGCCCACAGGTCCAATCCGCGCGAGCGCCACAAGTCTCGGTAGAAGCCGACGTGGCGCCCGGCATGGCGTACTACGGACCCCACCTGGGCAAGCTGGAAGGCGCGCAGCCGGTTCGGCGCCATCCGCTCGGTGCGCTCGAACTGCCACATCATCGCCAGCATCGCCTCGCCGGCCCGGTCCGGGAACACCGGCCAGGCCGCGCCCTCCACCGTGGAGTGCATCGGCATGCCTGCGAGCGGCCCGGTGGGCTCAGGCCAGTCTTCGTCCTGACGGGGGTCCCCGCCCGGCTCACCCGAACGAGTCCCGGATTCAGGATCGTTCACTGCCTGCACCTCGCTCATCGGGTCGTCCCCCCGCGGGCATACCTGTGGTGGCGTGTCAACCCGTCGCCGGATCCTTGAACTTCACGCAATCGACGTAGTAGCGGGTCTGACCGCCGGGCACCGGTTCATCCACCAGGCCATGAATATCGGTCTCGAAACCCGGGAACAAGTGATTGAAGTCGCGCGCGAACTTCAGGTAGCGAATGATCGTCGAGTTGAAGCGCTCACCCGGGATCAGCAGCGGAATGCCCGGCGGGTAGGGCGTGACCAGCATGGCGGTCACGCGACCCTCGAGGTCGTCGATTGGCACCCGGTCGATCTCGCGATGCGCCATCTTCGCGAACGCGTCCGAAGGCTTCATCGCCGGCTCCATGTTGGAGAGATACATCTCGGTCGTCAGCCGCGCGATGTCGTGTTCCTTGTACTTGGCATGGATCTGCGCGCAAAGGTCGCGCAGACCGACCCGCTCATAACTCGGATGTTTCGCCACGAACTCCGGCAGCACCCGCCACAGCGGCTGATTGCCATCACAGTCGTCCTTGAACTGCTGCAGTTCGGTCACCAGCGTGTTCCAGCGGCCCTTGGTGATGCCGATGGTGAACATGATGAAGAACGAATAAAGACCGGTCTTCTCGACGATGATGCCGTGTTCGGACAGGTACTTGGTGACCACGTTGGCCGGGATACCCCAGTCGGAGAAGTCGCCGTCGACATCCAGCCCCGGGGTGATCACGGTCGCCTTGATCGGGTCGAGCAGATTGAAGCCGGGCGCGAGATCACCGAAGCCATGCCAGCGCTCGCCGGACTTGAGGATCCAGTCTTCGCGCTCGCCGATGCCCTCGGCAGCCAGATGTTCCGGCCCCCAGACCTTGAACCACCAGTCGTCCTCGTACTCGGCGCCCACCTTGCGCATCGCGCGCCTGAACTCGATAGCCTCGCGAATCGACTCTTCCACCAGCGCATTGCCGCCCGGGGGTTCCATCATCGCCGCAGCCACGTCGCAGGACGCGATGATCGCGTACTGCGGGCTGGTCGAGGTGTGCATCAGGAATGCTTCATTGAACACGTCGAAGTCGAGCTTTCGCTTCTGCGAATCCTGAGCGAGGATTTGCGAAGCCTGCGACAGCCCGGCGAGCAGCTTGTGGGTCGACTGGGTCGAGAACACCATCGACTCCTTGCAGCGCGGCCGGTCGGCACCGATCGCGTGATAGTCGCCATAGAAGTCGTGGAACGCCGCATGCGGCAACCAGGCCTCGTCGAAATGCAGCGTGTCGAGGTGACCGTCGAGCATCGACTTGATCGTCTCGACGTTGTAGCTGATGCCGTCGTAGGTGGACTGGGTAATGGTCAGGATGCGCGGCTTCTTGTTCTTGCCGCGTACCAGAGGATTAGCCTCGATCTTCCGGCGGATGTTCTCGATGTTGAACTCGTCGAGAGGAATCGGGCCGATGATGCCGTAGTGGTTGCGCGTAGGCGTGAGGAACACCGGTATCGCGGCGGTCATGATGATCGCGTGCAGGATCGACTTGTGGCAGTTGCGGTCGACCACCACCACATCGCCCGGCGCGACTGTCGAGTGCCAGACGATCTTGTTCGAGGTCGAAGTGCCATTGGTGACGAAGAACAGATGATCGGCGTTGAAGATGCGCGCGGCATTGCGCTCGCTGGCCGCCACCGGCCCGGTGTGATCGAGCAGCTGTCCGAGCTCATCCACCGAATTGCAGACATCGGCGCGCAGCAGGTTCTCGCCGAAGAACTGGTGGAACATCTGTCCGACCGGACTCTTGAGAAACGCAACCCCGCCCGAGTGACCCGGGCAATGCCAGGAGTACGAGCCGTCGGCGGCGTAATGCGTCAGCGCGCGGAAGAATGGCGGCGCCAGACCGTCCAGGTAGGCTTTGGCCTCGCGGATGATGTGGCGGGCGACGAACTCAGGCGTGTCCTCGAACATGTGGATGAAGCCGTGCAGCTCGCGCAGCACGTCGTTCGGGATGTGCTGTGAGGTGCGTGTCTCGCCATACAGGTAGATCGGTATGTTCGCGTTGCGGAAGCGGATCTCCTTGATGAACTGGCGCAGGTTGAGCACTGCCGGATCCAGTTCCGGCCCGGGCGTGAACTCCTCGTCATCGATCGACAGGATGAACGCCGAGGCGCGCGACTGCTGCTGCGCGAACGAGGACAGGTCGCCATAGCTGGTGACGCCGAGGATCTCGACACCTTCCTCTTCGATCGCCTTGGCGAGCGCGCGAATGCCCAGGCCAGAGGTGTTCTCCGAGCGGTAGTCCTCGTCGATGATCACGACGGGAAAGCGGAATTTCATCGGTTCGCCTTTCGCCGTTCCGGCAGGCCGGGTCTATTCCCGGTGCGAACGGCAGCTATATCTTCGGTAACGTGACCCCGACCTGACCCTGGTACTTGCCGCCACGGTCCTTGTACGAGGTCTCGCAGACATCGTCTGGCGAGGACTCGAAGAAGATCATCTGCGCCACGCCCTCGTTGGCATAGATCTTCGCCGGCAGCGTTGTCGTGTTCGAGAACTCCAGCGTCACATACCCCTCCCATTCGGGCTCGAGAGGGGTCACGTTGACGATGATGCCGCAGCGCGCATAGGTCGACTTGCCCAGGCAGATGGTCAGCACGTTGCGCGGGATGCGGAAGTATTCCACCGTGCGCGCGAGCGCGAACGAGTTGGGCGGAATGATGCACACGTCTGATTTCAGATCGACGAACGAGCTGGCATCGAAATTCTTCGGGTCGACGATGGTCGAGTTCAGGTTGGTGAACAACTTGAACTCGTCCGCGCAACGCACGTCGTAGCCGTAGCTCGAGGTGCCATAGGACACGATCCGCCGCCCGTCCACCTCCTTCACCTGACCTGCCTCGAATGGCTCGATCATCGCCTCGCCGGACGCCATGCGGCGGATCCAGCGATCGGACTTGATACTCATTGGGGGGAGGCGCAGCGGTGGCTGGCCGCGCGACGGGCAAAGATGGTGGAGGCGGGCGGAATCATCTGCGGATGGTAGTCACAGCCTTTGGGCGAGGCAACCCTGGAAATCACGCTGGAAATCACGCTGCGAATCACGCGGGCAATCGGCAATCAGGTGTTCTGGATCACGATCTTCGGGAACGCCGCGCTGTGATCCTGCTGCAGGTCGGCGATCCTGACCGCGATCTTGCGCGCGATCTGCCGGTAGATGCCGGCGATGCGCCCGTCCGGATCGGCGACCACTGTCGGGGTACCCGCATCGGCCTCCTGCCGGATGCGGATATCGAGCGGCAATTCACCCAGAAGGTCGACCTCGTAGTCCCTGCCCATTCGCGCGCCGCCACCCTCGCCGAAGATGTGCTCTTCATGGCCGCAATTGGAGCAGACGTGGGTGCTCATGTTCTCCACGATACCGAGGATCGGGATGTTCACCTTCTGGAACATCTTCAGGCCCTTGCGCGCGTCCAGCAGCGCGATGTCCTGCGGGGTGGTGACGATCACCGCGCCGGTCACCGGCACCTGCTGCGCCAGGGTGAGCTGGATATCGCCGGTACCCGGCGGAAGATCGACCACCAGATAGTCCAGATCGCGCCATTTCGTCTCGGTCAGCAACTGCTGCAGCGCCTGGGTGACCATCGGGCCGCGCCAGACCATCGGAGTCTCGGCATCAATCAGAAAGCCGATCGACATCGCCTGCAGCCCGTGGCGCTCCATCGGCTCGATCGACTTGCCATCCTTCGACTCGGGTTTGCCGGTGATGCCGAGCATCGTCGGCTGCGACGGCCCGTAGATGTCGGCATCCAGAATGCCGACGGTGGCGCCCTCGGCGGCAAGCGCCAACGCAAGGTTGACCGCGGTGGTCGACTTGCCGACCCCGCCCT
Organism: Burkholderiales bacterium; assembly: GCA_038205245.1. Taxonomy (GTDB): domain Bacteria; phylum Pseudomonadota; class Gammaproteobacteria; order Burkholderiales; family CAIKXV01; genus CAIKXV01. The sequence goes on along the minus strand of JBBRCD010000070.1, from coordinate 6,083 downwards.
TGCCGGAGGCCACGGCAATGATGTTCTTCACGCCCGGGATCAGCTTCACGCCCCGTTGCGCCGCGTGCGCGACGATCCGGCTGCCGACCACCACCTCGACCTTGCCGACCTCAGGCAACTGATGCAACCGGTCTTCGACCTGGGTCCGGATCGAGGCCCAGACACCCTTGCCCGGATAGCCCAGCGCAATTTCGACCCTAACCTCAGCCCCGGCGACCTTCACGCTCTTGACCGCCTTGCTGGCGACATAGTCCTTCCCGGTCACCGGGTCGACCAGTCCCGCGAGGGCTGCCCGCACATCCTGCTCGTTGACTGCCATCTGCCACTCCACCATCGACTGAGGCGGATGAGTTTACTGCCTCCCGGCCACTCGCCGGGCAAAAATGGGGATAGACCGCGAGGGTCACGATGGGGACAGACCCTGCGGGTCTGTCCCCGGGCTCCGGGGGGTCTGTCCCCGGGGTCCAGGGGTCTGTCCCCGGGGTCTGTCCCCGGGCAGCGCGCCAATTCCGCTAGACTCGACCGACCATGACTCGTCGCCGCATCCTGGTTACTTCTGCTCTGCCGTATGCCAACGGCAGCATCCATCTTGGACACCTGGTCGAGTACATCCAGACCGATATCTGGGTGCGCTTCCAGCGGATGCAGGGCCACGAGATCCACTATGTGGGCGCCGACGACACGCACGGTACGCCGGTCATGCTGCGCGCGGAAGCCGAGGGGATCACGCCGGAGGCGCTGATCGAGCGGGTCTGGCATGAACACAAACGGGACTTCGACGCGTTCAGCGTGAGTTTCGACAACTACTACACGACCAATTCGCCGGAGAACCGCGTCTGGTGCGAGCAGATCTACGGCGCTCTGCACGCGGCGGGTCTGATCGCGCGCCGCCCGGTCGAGCAATTCTACGATCCGGCGCGCGAGATGTTCCTGCCCGACCGCTACATCAAGGGCGAGTGTCCGGACTGTGGTGCGAAGGACCAGTATGGCGACTCGTGCGAAGTATGTGGCGCGACCTATGCCCCGACCGATCTGATCAACCCTTACTCGACCGTATCCGGAGCGGCGCCGGTGCGGCGCGAGTCCGAGCACTACTTCTTCCGTCTGTCCGATCCGCGCTGCGAGCGCTTCCTGCGCCGCTTCACGCAGGCCCCAGGCCGGTTGCAACCGGAGGCGGCAAACAAGATGCTGGAGTGGCTGGGTCAGCCGGGAGAGTCGAAACTCGCCGACTGGGACATATCGCGCGACCCGCCCTACTTCGGCTTCCCGATCCCGGGCACGCTGGGCAGCAAGTTTTTCTATGTCTGGCTGGACGCGCCAGTGGGCTATTTCGGCAGCTTCGCCAACCATGTCGACCGGCGTGCGCTGGAAGGCGTGGCGATCGATAGCGACGCCTTCCTGAAGCCCGGGCATGACACCGAGCTGATTCACTTCATCGGCAAGGACATCCTCTATTTTCACGCGCTGTTCTGGCCAGCCATGCTCGAACACGCCGGCTATCGCACCCCGACCCAGGTATTCGCGCACGGCTTTCTCACCGTCAACGGCGAGAAGATGTCCAAGTCCCGAGGCACCTTCATCACTGCAGCGAGCTACATCGAGCAGGGTTTGAATCCGGAGTGGCTGCGTTACTACTACGCTGCCAAGCTGAACGCGACGATGGAGGACATCGACCTCAGCCTGCCGGACTTCTGCGCCCGGGTTAACAGCGATCTGGTCGGCAAGTATGTGAATATCGCCAGCCGCTGCGCCGGGTTCATCGGCAAGCGCTTCGACGGCCGGATCGGTGCGATGCGTACCGGGAGCGAATCCAACCCGCTGCTGGAAGACCTGCGTGCAGCACAGGCGACGATCGCCGCGCTTTACGACGGCCGCGAGTTCGGCAAGGCGATGCGCGAGGTGATGGCGCTGGCCGATCGCGCCAACCAGTATGTGGATCAGGAGAAGCCTTGGGAACTGGCCCGGCAGCCCGACCAGGATGCACGGCTGCATGAGGTCTGCAGTACGGCGCTCAATCTGTTCCGCCTGCTCACCCTCTATCTGAAGCCGGTGCTGCCGCGACTGGCGCACGAGGTCGAAGCCTTCCTGTGCATTCCGCCGCTGGTGTGGAGCGATGCGCACAGCATTCTTGCGCCCGGACATGTGATCAAGCCCTACAAGCATCTCATGCAACGAATCGAGACCAGGCAGACCGAAGCGCTGGTGGAAGCAAACAAGGAGAATCTGCAACCCTCGGCGCCAGGTTCGGCCCGGCCGTCGACAAGCCCGGCTGCCACGGCCACTGCGACTGCCACGACTGCCACGACTGCCGCTGCCACCACGGCTGGCGCGCCACCAGCGCCCGTCGCTGGCGTCATCGGCATCGAGGATTTCGCCAAGGTCGACCTGCGCATAGCGCGCATCGCCAATGCCGAACAGGTCGACGGCGCCGACAAGCTGGTTCGTCTGACCCTCGACCTGGGTGGCGAGACGCGCACCGTGCTCGCTGGCATCAAGTCCGCCTATCCGCCAGCGGCGCTGATCGGAAGGCTGACCGTGATGGTAGCCAACCTCGCGCCGCGCAAGATGAAGTTCGGCGTATCCGAAGGCATGGTCCTGGCCGCCAGCGGCGACGGACCCGGTATCTTCCTGCTCGCGCCGGACGAGGGCGCGGCCCCGGGCATGAAGGTCAAGTAAGGCGCCTGGGAAAACGGCATGGCCGCATCCCTGCGATTCCGGCCCAGGCTGCTCGACAGCCTGCATGACTACGATCGGCGAAGTCTGCGCGCCGATGTCGTTGCCGGCATCACCGTAGGCATCCTCGCGCTGCCGCTGGCGATGGCGTTCGCGATTGCCAGCGGCATGAGTCCAGCCTCCGGCATTTTCACTGCAATCGTGGCCGGCCTGATCATTTCAGCCCTGGGCGGGTCCAGGGTGCAGATCGGTGGACCGACCGGCGCCTTCATCGTCATCGTCTACGGCATCGTGGTCACCCACGGCGTGGCCAACCTGCTGATCTGCACGATGATGGCCGGCTTGATGCTGATCGCCATGGGTCTGGCACGCCTGGGCACCTGGATCCGCTTCATCCCGGTATCGGTGATCAGCGGCTTCACCAAGGGCATCGCCGTGCTGATCCTGCTGTCGCAGGTGAAGGAGTTTCTCGGTCTGCGTATCGACGCACTGCCGGCAGAGTTCATCGGCAAGGTCCAGGCCCTGTGGGCTGGCTTGCCCACCACCAACCTGCACAGCGTGTTGCTCGGATCGGCCTGCGTACTGCTGATAGTCGCCTGGCCAAGACGATGGCGGCTGATCCCCAGTCCGGTGGTGGCGCTGGTCGTGGGAACCCTGGCTGCAGCACTGCTGCACCTGGATGTGGAGACCATAGGCTCGCGTTTCGGCGGTATTCCCTCGACGCTGCCTTCGCTCGCCTGGCCGCAGCTGTCGTTTGCCGCCCTCGGTCCGCTGATCTCGCCGGCGTTCACCATCGCGATACTCGGAGCGATCGAGTCGCTGCTGTCGGCCACGGTGGCCGACAACATGATCGATGACCGGCACGACCCCAACCAGGAACTGATCGCCCAGGGCTTGGCCAACTTCGTGGCGCCGCTGTTCGGCGGCTTCTGCGCCACCGGCGCGATCGCGCGCACCGGCACCAACGTGCGCATGGGCGGACGCACCCCGATTTCCGGTATCGTGCATGCGCTCACGCTGCTGCTGATCGTGCTTGTTGCCGCGCCGGCCGCCAGCTACATCCCGCTGCCGGTACTTTCAGCGATCCTGCTGGTGGTTGCCTGGAACATGGCTGAATGGAGCCAGTTTCGCGAGCTTCGGCGCTTCCGCTTCAACTACCAGGCGGTGCTGCTGGCGACCTTCGTACTGACCGTGGTGTTCGATCTGACGGTCGCCGTCGAGGTCGGTCTGGTACTGGCCGCGCTGTTCTTCATCACCCGGATGTCCGGGCTCACCGAGCTGCGCGAGATCGAAGTGCCAATTGCACACCCGGCACAGCCGGCACACCGGGCACACCCGGCACTCCCGGCAGACCCTGCAGACCTGGCCAACCCGGCTGCACCTTTGCCACGTGACCGGCGGCCGGTACGGGTGTTCGAAGTGTTCGGCACGCTGTTCTTCGGTGCAGCCAACAAGATCGAGCCACTGTTCGCACTTGCCGAAGCAAGCCACCCGGCCCGGGTGATCGTGCTCGATCTGCACAAGCTGATCAACATCGACACCACCGGCCTGGACATGCTCGAGATCCTGCATCGCAAGCTCGAGAAGCATGGCAAGCGTCTGCTGATCGCCGGCGCGAACGCGCAGCCCCGGTCGCTGTTCGAGCGCTCCGGCTTCACTGAGCGGCTCGGGCAGCAGAACTTGTACCCAACCGTGGCCCACGCGCTCGATGGCGTTAATACGGCAGCGCCCACCGGGGGTTGAAGCGACTATCGAGCTGGGCTGACCGACCTCGGCTTACTCCAGCTTGATGCTCGCCCGCTTCACCACCTCGCCCCATTTCGAGTGCTCGGTGCGGATGAAGGCAGCGAAGGCCTCGGGCGAATCGCCGATGATGAAGTTGCCCTGCGCGGCGACCTTCTCCTGGACTTCGGGCGAACTGACCGCACGCACGATCTCGCGATTGAGCCGCGCAAGAACGTCCTTCGGCAGCCCGGCCGGGCCCAGTATGCCGTTCCAGTTGAGCGAGTCGAAGCCGGGCAGGCCGGACTCGGCCATCGTCGGCACCTCGGGGATCATCGGCAGCCGTTGCCGGCCGGTGACCGCCAGCAGCCGCATCCTGCCTGCCTTGACGAACTGCAGGGCGTCGATCGAGGTCGAGAAGGTCATCGACACTTCACCGCTGATCAGGGCCGGGATCACCAGGGCGGTGCCCTTGTACGGCACATGCAGCAGGTCGATTCCGGCCAGCACCTTCATCAGTTCGCCGTTCATGTGCGAGATCTGACCGATGCTGGCCGAAGCGAAGGTGAGCTCGCCCGGACGCTTTCTCGCCAGCGCGATCAGATCCTTCACCGACTTCACCGGCACCGACGGATGCACCAGTAAAAAGGACGGCCCACCGATCAGATTGGCCACCGCGGTCACGTCCTTCAGCGTGTCGAACGGAAGTTTCTGCAGATGCGGCAGTATCGCCAGCGTGCCGACATTGCCGATGAACAGGGTGTTGCCATCGGCCGGCTGCCGGATCGCGTATTCGATCCCCGGCACACTCGCCCCGCCCGGACGGTTGTCGACAATCACCGTCTGACCGAGCGCCTCGGGCAGGCGCTGCGCCACCACCCGTGCGGCGAAGTCCGACGGGCCACCCGGCGGTGAGGGCACGACGATGCGCAGGACGCGGGCAGGACCCGCCGCCGATTGCGCATGGACGGTTATCGAGAGCCCGGGCAGCCACGCGAGCGCTGCCAATCCGATCAGCGACAGGCGCTGCGTTTTCGTTGCTACCTTGCGCATCGTGATCTCCGGTGTCTGATGCAGCCCGCAGCATGCACGATCGATACCAGAAGTGAAATAGTGTCCCGCGGCTCCCCCTTCAATCGAGATCGGCAACACCGTGCCTGCGCGCCGTGCGAAGCAACCCAGTCACCACCGCTGGGCCGAGCCGACCCGGTACGAGCCGACATCTCCGCCACCGGTTCGCAGAAGTAAAACGGCGACCCGAAGGTCGCCGTTTCCAGAACTGCCCCAGACGAATCGGGTCAGAGCGGACCCGCGCCCCAAGGCCCCGAGATCGCGAGCGTGATACCCGGGGTCTGGATGTTGACGAACAGCACCCGGCCATCAGGCGAGAAGCAGGCACCGGCAAACTCGATGCCGATGCTGCCACCGTTGGCCGTCTTGCCCTGAGCGACCGAAGCCGCGACTACCGCAGGCGTGAGATTGTTCTCCGCAAACGCCCAGGCATCCCCGTCGAGATTCAGCCCCATCATCCGGGCACCAAACGTCTGTCCGGCAGCACTGAACGTTCCGCCATCCTCGCACAGCAGGATGCCGCCCTTCGGGCTGACGGTGACGTTGTCCGGATTGTTACCCACGCTGGACGCGTTCTGCGGCACAGCGAAGATACAGGTCAGCATCTGGGTATCGAG
>JBBRCD010000069.1:0-22014 GCA_038205245.1 Burkholderiales bacterium | reverse complement strand
CCAAGCTCACTTGCCAAGCACTCCCCAAGGATTCCGTCCTGATGACTTCAACGTCCCCGCTGAGTTCCACCATGCCTGCTGCCCGCCTGCCGACCGCTTTGCTGACGGCCATGCTTGTGCTGCCTGCGATCGCCGTGCAGGCCGCCCAGCCGTTCCCGGTCAAGCCGGTCCGCTTCATCGTGCCGTTCGCTGCCGGCGGTGCCGCCGACGTGATGGCACGTACCATGGGCGCGCAGTTCAGCCAGTCCTGGGGCCAGACCACGATCATCGACAACCGTACTGGTGCCGGCGGCCTGATCGCGGCCGAGATTGCTGCGCGCGCCGGGCCGGACGGCTACACCCTGCTGCTGGCCGAACCGGCACTGGCCAGCCTGCCGTCGCTGTACGAGAAACTCTCGATCGATGTGCTGCGCGACTTCACCCCGATCGGTGGTATCGCCACTGCCCCGCAGGTGGTGACCGTCAATCCGTTGGTGCCGGCGAAGACGGCGCAGGAACTGATCGCTTTCGCACGCAACAATCCGGGCAAGTTCAACTTCGGTTCGCCCGGGCGCGGGTCGACCGGAGACCTCACTGGCGAGCTGTTCCGCCTGATGGGCAAGTTCGAGTTCACCGTCATCCCCTACAAGGGCGCGGTACCGGCGCTGGCTGCGCTGGTCGGTGGCGAGATCACCTTCTCCGGCAGCAGCATGCTTGCCGCGATGCCGCTGGTGCGCGCGGGCAAGCTGCGCGCGATCGGTACCACCGGTTCGAAGCGGCACAGCCTCACGCCCGACATTCCGACCATGGCCGAGCAGGGACTGCCCGGGTACCAGATCATGCAGTGGTGGGGTCTGGTGTCACCGCGCGGCACACCGCGTGAGGTGGTCAACACCATCAACGCCGAGATCGGCCGCGCACTGGCCACGCCCGAACTGAAGGAACGGCTGGCAACGCTGTTTGCCGAGCCCTGGCCGAGCAAGCCGGAGGAGTTCGGCGCGTTCATCAAGAGCGAGATCGTTTCGCTCGGCAAGATCATCAAGGCCGCCGGCATCAAGGCCGAGTAACCTGATGACCACGGGCGCGCACGCGGTGCACGATCTGGGCGGTGACCCGGCCGGGCCGGTCGACCGCGAAGAGCATGCGCGCACCCTGTTCGATCAGCGGGTGGACGCCATGCTGCGGCTGCTGGCGCATCCCCAGAAGGGTTACTTCACCGTGGATGCGATGCGCCGGTCGATCGAGTCGCTGGCACCGGTCGACTATCACGCGCTCGGCTATTACGAGCGCTGGCTGCGGGCCGTGCGGCAGCTGGCAATCGAGCGCGGACTGGTGAGCGCGGCCGAGCTCGAGCAGCGGATGACGCAGATCGCGCAGGCGCGGCAGGCATCGCCGCAGAACATGCCCGGGCAGGACCGGCAGTGACGCCCGGGTCGAGGCTGGCCGCCGGAACGCCGGTTCGAGTGCGTAGCGGCGATCCGCGCACCCATTGCCGCACGCCGCACTACCTGCGCGGCAAATGCGGCATCGTCGTTCGTGCGCTTGGCGACTACCCGAACCCGGAAGAGCTGGCCTATCACCGACCGGGCATGCCCGCGCTTGCGCTCTACCAGGTCGAGTTCGACTCGGCCCAGGTGTGGGGCGATCGGCTGCGCGAGGCGCCCTACCGGATCGTTGCAGACATCTTCGAACACTGGCTTGAACCTGCCGGAGCCGCTGGATGATCGGCGCTGAATGCCCGGGGAGGCTGCGATGAGCACTCATGGTGGACACGGACACGGACACGGGCAGGGGCCCGGCGACCATGGCGAACACGACCGGGGTGAGCACGACCATAGTGAGCACGACCGGGGTGAGCACAATCATGAGCATCCCCATGCGCCGATCGATGACCTGGCCGGCTATCGGCCCGAGTCGCTGCTGCTGGAACAGGCGCTGCGGGAACTGCTGATCGAGCATGGCGTGTTGACCGCCAGCGATATCCAGCGCCAGATCGATCAGACCGAGTCGCGTACGCCGGTACTTGGCGCGCAGATCGTCGCGCGCGCCTGGCGCGACGACGCGTTCCGGCATGCACTGCTGGATGAGGCAAAGCCGGCGCTGGGCACCGCTTTTGCGCTCGACCTGGCTAACACGCCCGAGCTCACCGTGCTGGAGAACACGGCGCAGGTTCACCATGTGGTCTGTTGCACGTTGTGCTCATGTTACCCGCGCAATATCCTGGGCATCCCCCCAGCCTGGTACAAGAGCCGCGAGTACCGGTCCAGGGTGGTGATCGAGCCGCGCGCGGTGCTCCGGGAGTTCGGCACTGATCTGCCGCCGGAACGGGAAATCCGCGTGGTCGATTCGACCGCCGACATGCGCTATCTGGTGATTCCGCTGCGCCCGGCAGGCACCGAAGGCTGGGATGAGGCGAGGCTCGCGGCGCTGGTGACCCGTGACAGCATGATCGGCGTCGCGCAGGTGCTGCCGCCGGCCTGAAATCTACTCTGGCGGGTCGGGCAGGCGCTGCAGTCCAGCCAGCGAACCGGGCGCCAATCGGGGTATCGTCCGCACTGCCCGACTCCCCGGGTCTTTGGGTGCCGACTGCCATGAACGATTTCCGCGACCACGATTTCAGCGATCTCATCCGCACTTTGTCCGACGCGCCTGGCGCGCCACGCTTCGTCTCACTGCCGGCGCTCGCGGCCAAGGGCTATCCGCAGCTCGCTCGCCTGCCGGTGTCGCTGCGTATCGTCCTGGAGTCCCTTGCGCGCAACTGCGACGGCCTGCGGGTCACCGCCGCACATGTCCATGCGCTGGCCGGCTGGCAGCCGGATGCCGCGCGCGTGGACGAGGTGCCGTTCATGATCGGCCGGGTATTGCTGCAGGACATGTCCGGTGTGCCGGTGGTGATGGAACTGGCAGCGATGCGCGAGGTGGCGACCCGGCTGGGGCGCGATGCCTCGCTGATCGAGCCGGTGACGCCAGTGGACTTCGTCGTCGATCACTCGGTGCAGGTCGATCATCATGCGCGGCCGGACGCGGTGATGCTCAACATGAAGGCCGAGTTCGAGCGCAACGGCGAACGCTACGGGCTCATCAAGTGGTCAGCGCAGGCGTTTCGCGGCATCCGGCTGCTGCCGCCCGGCATCGGCATCGTGCACCAGCTCAACATCGAGTATCTGTCCCCGCCGCTGCTCGAACGCGACGGCTTCATCTATCCGGACTCGGTGGTCGGCACCGACTCGCATACCACGATGGTCAACGGGATCGGCGTGGTCGGCTGGGGCGTCGGCGGGATCGAGGCAATTGCTGCGATTCTCGGGCAACCGGTGTGCTTTCTCACGCCTGATGTGGTCGGCGTCGAGTTGACCGGACAGTTGCCACCCGGAGTGACCGCCACCGACCTGGTACTCACCCTCACCGAGTGGCTGCGCGCGGCGAGGGTGGTCGGCGCCTTCGTCGAGTACTTCGGTGACGGCGCAGCCTGGCTGTCGGCGGCCGATCGCTGCACCATCGCGAACATGGCGCCCGACTATGGCGCGACGATGGGCTTCTTCGCGGTTGACGAAAAGACGCTCGACTATCTTGCGGCCACCGGCAAGGACGCAGCCGCGCTCGCGCGCTATCGCGCCTATCTGGAGGCGCAGGGATTGTTCGGCACGCCGACAGCCGGCGCGATCGACTACACCCGCTCGCTTCGCTTCGACCTGGCCTCGGTCACGCCGAGCGTCGCCGGCCCGAAGCGCCCGCAGGATCGCATCGAGCTGCCCCGGCTCAAGTCCAGCTTCGATCAGCTGCTTGCCGCACCGGTGACGCAGGGCGGCTATGGGAAGGCCTTACCGGACGCCGCGGCGCGCGCCGGGCTGGCCCATGGCGACATCGTGCTTGCCGCGATCACCTCGTGCACCAACACCTCCAACCCGGCCGGCATGATCGCCGCCGGGCTGCTGGCGAAGAAGGCGGTCGAGCGTGGGCTCACCGTGCCCGCCCATGTGAAGACAGCACTTGCTCCGGGTTCGCGGGTGGTCACCGGCTACCTCGAGCGCACCGGGTTGCAGCCGTTCCTTGACCAGCTCGGCTTCGGCACGGTGGCCTATGGTTGCACCGTCTGCATGGGCGGCTCCGGTCCGCTTGCCGCGGCGATCGAGCAGCAGATCCGCGCCGCAGACCTGATCGCGGCCGCCGTGCTCTCTGGCAACCGGAACTTCGAGGCGCGCATCCACCCGTCGGTCAAGGGCAACTTCCTGATGAGTCCGGCGCTGGTGGTTGCCTTCGCCATCGCCGGCACTGTGCGCGTCGATGTCGAGCGCGACCCGCTGGGTATCGGCTCGGACGGGCAGCCGGTGTTTCTTCGTGACCTGTGGCCTGCGCCAGAGGAGATCGCGGCGCTGCTGCCAGTCAGTGCTGACCCGGCACTTTATCGTGCGGCTTATTCGGATGTACAGAACGCCTATCCGCTCTGGCAGCAGGTGGCATTCAGGCCCGGGCCGACCTTCGACTGGGACGAGCGCTCGACCTGGATCCGCAAGCCCCCGTATTTCGACGACTTCACGGTCGCGCTGCCGGCGTTCAGACCGGTTCGGGGCGCGCGCGCACTGGCGATCCTCGGCGACTCGGTGACCACCGACCATGTGAGTCCGGTGGCGCGGATCACGGCGGGCTCACCTGCGGGCGACTATCTCGCCACCAAAGGCGAACGGCCGGAGCAGTTCGACAATTTCGGCACCCGCCGCGGCAACCACGAAGTCATGATGCGCGGCGGGTTTGCGCACTCGCGGCTGCGTAACCGGATGCTGCCGGGCAGCGAAGGCGGCGTCACGGTGCACCATCCCGATGGCGAGAAGATGAGCATGTACGACTGTGCGATGCGCTACCGCGCCGAAGGGGTGCCGCTGGTGGTGCTCGCCGGCGCCGAGTACGGCACCGGCAGCTCGCGTGACTGGGCGGCCAAGGCCCCGATGCTGCTGGGCGTGCGCGCGGTGGTTGCGCAGGGGTTCGAACGCATCCATCGCAGCAACCTGGTCGGTATGGGTGTGTTGCCGCTGCAGTTCGAAGCCGGCAACGGCATCGACCCGCTCGCTCTGGATGGCAGCGAGGCGTTCGATATCGAGGGCCTGGATGCGGACTTCGCGCCGCGGCAGGCCGCGGTGTTGGCGGTCACGCGCCGCGACGGACGCATGGTGCGCGTGCCGGTACGCCTGCGCATCGATACCGAGATCGAGGCGCAGTACTTCCGCCATGGCGGCATTCTGCAGTATGTGTTGCGGCAGTGGCTGTGCATGCCCGAGCCGTCAGCGGTCCAGACGCCATAGCGGTCGGCCGATCGGGCAGCAGACCTGTGTCGCACCATGCGATCATAGGCCCACGCACCTGTCGCTGCGCCATCTGCGGCGCCAGGGTCCCGATTTTGGAGTCTGTCCCATGAAACTGCTAGTCCTGCCCGGCGATGGTATCGGCCCGGAGATCACCGAGGCGACTCTCGCGGTGGTCGACGCTGCCAATGCCCGTTTCGGTTTCGGCGTCACCTACGACCACGACCTGATCGGCTTTCCGGCGCTCGAGAAGTACAAGAGCACATTCCCGGATCATGTGCGCGCCAAGGTTGGCAAGAACGATGGCGTCATCCTCGGCCCGGTGTCGCATCTGGATTACCCGCCGCGCGAGCAAGGCGGCATCAATCCCTCGGGCGAGTTCCGGGTGAAGTGGGATCTGTACGCGAACATCCGGCCGGCGAAGAGCCGGATGGGCCTGTCGCGCGTGGGCGTGCCAATGGACCTGATCATCGTGCGTCAGTGCACCGAGGGCTTCTACGCCGACCGCAACATGTTCATGGGGGTGGGCGAGTTCATGCCCACGCCGGACATCGCGCTGGCGGTGCGCAAGGTCACTGCCGACGCCTCGCGCAAGATCGCCATCGTCTCCTTCGATCTGGCGCGCGGGCGCAGGAAGAAGGTCACCGTCGTGCACAAGCAGAACGTGATGAAGATGAGCGACGGGCTTTGGCTGCGCGAGGCACGCGCGGTGGCGAAGGACTACCCGGACGTCGAGATGGACGAGAAGATCGTCGATGCCACCGCGGCACTGCTGGTACGCGACCCGTCCAAGTTCGACGTGATGATGTGCGAGAACATGTTCGGCGACATCCTGTCCGATGAGGCCGGTGAACTGTCCGGCAGCCTCGGTCTGGCCGGTTCGACCAATCAGGGCGACAACTACTGCGTCGCCCAGGCGCAGCACGGCTCGGCCCCGGATATTGCCGGCAAGGGCATCGCCAACCCGACCTCGCTGATCCTGTCGGCGGCGATGCTGTTCGACTGGTATGGCCGGCGCAATTCTGACCGGAAGCTGATCGATGCCGCAGCGGCGATCGAGCGCGCGATCGATTCAGTGTTGATCGATCCGAAGCGGCGTACCGGCGATCTGGGAGGGCCCCTCGGCACCCGGGCGTTCACCGGCGAGGTCGTGGCCGCGCTGGCGACCGTCTGATCCGGAGCGCGACGCGATGACGGTACCGGGGTTTCTGCGTATCGGTCTGATTCACGCCACGCCGCTGGCGGTGGCGCCGATCAATGCGGCGCTCGCGTCCGGTCTGCCGCGGGCGCAGCCGATGAACCTGCTGGACGACTCGCTGGCGGTCGATCGTTCCGCCCCCGGTGGCATGCAGATCGATTTCGCACCGCGCTTCCGGGCCTTGACCGACTACTGCGTCACGCAGGGCGTGCACGGCATCATCTACACCTGTTCGGCGTTCGGCGAGGCCATCGAGCAGGCGCGCCAGGGTGCGCGGATACCGATGCTCAAGCCAAACGAAGCGATGGTCGAAGCGGCGGTCGCCGCCAACATGCCGATCGTCGTGCTTGCAACCTTCGCGCCCAGCATAGCGTCGATGGAAGTCGATTTCCGCGAAGCGGTGGGCCCGCGCGGGCGCATGCCGGAGCTGATTGGCGTCCATGTGCCCGATGCGCAGCGGCTGCTCGGCCAGGGTGATGCCCAGGCCCATGACCGGCTGATCGCCGAGGCAGCCGCGCGCTGCCTTGGTCGCGGCCGACTCCTGCTTTCACAGTTCTCGATGGCCCGGGCGGCGTCGGCGGTCGAGGCGGCCACCGGCGAGGCGCCGCTGACCAGTCCGCAGAGCGCAGTGGCGAAGCTCAGCGGTTTGTTGCCGGGTTGATCAGTCCGCCTTGACCCACGCCACCGAGTTGGCAGCGGTCAACATCCAGCAGGCGCGGGGCGTTCCGGCGCGTCGCCCGGGGATCGATCCGCTGCAGTTGCCCGCGCAGCAGGCGCACGGTTTCCTGCGGGGACTCGATATGCGGGATATGGCCAGCCCCCGGAATGATATCGAGCGTGGCGCCCGGGATCAGTTGCGCCAACCGCTGGCCCTCGGGCAGCGGCGTCACCGGGTCGGCTGCGCCCCAGATCAGACCGACCGGGCGGGTGAGGCCGCCGTAGCCAGGCGCTGAACCGCTGATGGCATCGGTATCCGGCTGGAACAGGAACGGCAGCCAGGCCGCATAGGCTTCGGTAGTACCGGTACGCCGCAGCGGGCGGCGCAGGATATCGGCCTGCGCGGGGGTCGCCGCGTCCTTGTTCGCCAGTTCGGACGACAGGAACTGGCGGGTCAGCCACGAGTTGGTCAAGGTCGCAGTCGTGAGCAGGCGGGTGGCCCTGGGGGACCCGAGGATCATGTCCATCAGCAGCGAGGGCTGGGCCATGGCGGTGCCGTCCTGGGGCAAGCCGAGCTCGGCGGAGACCAGCACCGCGCCATGCAGCCGGTGCGGATAGCGCAACAGTGCCTCGGCCACCGGGCCCGCTCCGGAGGCGTGCCCGATCAGAATGCCCTGGCAGGCGTCCAGCGCATCCAGGGCGCCGATCAGCCGTGCGGCCTGGTTGGCCCGGTTGTAGCGAGCTTTGGGGTCACGCTCGGAGTAGCCGAACGGCGGCAGGTCGACACCGATCACCCGGTAACCGGTGCTTGCGAGTGCCTGGGCAGTCTCGCTCCAGAAGCCACTCCACGCACCTGTGCCCGGAACGATCAGTACCGGGGTGGCGTCCGGCGGCCCCCATTCCTGAACGAACAGGCGCCCGAAACCCGGTTCCAGCGGCATCACGTCCAGCAGACGACCTGCAGGCGGCGCGCCAGTCTCCTGCGCCTCGGTTTCGATGCCGACGGCCGCGCGATGGAGCAGCAGCAGGATCAGGATGAAGGTCGCGAGCAATGCCGCGGCCAGGCCGAGCGCCCAGTGCAGCAAACGCCGGGACGAAAGCCGACCGCGCGTGCGATCGTTCGCCGCTTGCGCTACGCTCGGGACGGTTTCCATGGGTTCAGTCGATGCTGCAGGTGCACAATGCGCATGATGCACGCTTCATGACAGTTCTGCACTGCCGACACTGGCTTAGGCCAGGCGCTGGGGCGCCGGTTTCCGGCGTCGCCGACTGAAGTGGCCGCCCGGCGCCATCGGCGGGATGCGCCCTACCTCTCCGGCAGGCGGCGGTCGCCATCGCTCTGGCCGAGGCGTCTGCTGCTGCTCGGCTCAACGGCGCTCGGGCTGGCGTTGCTGATCGTAGTCATCCCGATCGCCTGGGTCGAAACCCAGTGCAGGCCCGGCGCGCGCGATGCCTCGGTGACCACCATCGCCCCGGCCCCGGTGTCGCAGGCCCCGTTCAGACCGGTGATCGACACCCCGCCGCACCGGCGCGAACTGGCGCGCAGTTACCTGTCTTACCCGCAGTGGCAGGTCGTGCATGCGTATCAGGACCTGGCCAGTGTGCTCGCCAGCCAGGACGAAGCGGTGTTCGACTACGCCGGTCAACTCAGCCAGTACTGGACCAGCCTGTGTGGCCTGACCCGGTTCGCCGCCGCCCTTGGCGCAACCCCGGCGCAATGGCGAGCCACGCTGTATCCGATCGGAGCGGGCTTCAGCCTAGAGATGATCGCCAAGGGGGCGTACGAGACAACCATCGGGCGGCTTACCGCCTGGTTGCGTGGTGATGGGAAGACTGCCGAGGATCTGTTCGCGCTTGAACTGGCGAGGGAGCATGCGACCTTCCTGCAGCAGCGACCATGGCACGACTACCCGTTTTTCGGCATGCTCTGGCGGTTCTGGGCGCAGACCCCACTGTCCGGCACTGGAGGGTGGCACTGGTTGCGCAAGATCGAGCGCCGTTTCGCCTTGTCGGTCGAACTTGCCGCCAAGGGTGTGCTCGCCACGGGTACGGGCTGGCTGTCCGGCGCGGCGCCGGAGGATCTGCGCATCCGCAGCGTGGTCCGCGGGCTGCCGCCCAAGGCGGCCGGGCTGGACAAGCAGATCAGCGTGCTTCGGTCGCTGCCCGATGGCCGCGTCGTGATCGAGACGCCGCGCTACCGTGCCTTCACCGGTATCGTGCGTGGGCTGCTCGAGGGCGGACACGAGCTGACCGAGATCGCCGGCAATGAACGGGTGCTGATCACGGTGCTGGTGCCCGAGGGCAGGTTCGCCGATTCGCCGGTGGCAGTGCAGCTGTTCGCGATGCCTGTACAGTCACGACCCGGCTGGCGCAGGGTCGGCCTGGACGCCAGCATTCCGGCGCTCGGTCTGACCATCGCGAACATCCTGGGCGCTGGCGGAGTGTTCGAACACCTCTATGATTATTGACCTCGCCCAAATGATCCGGCGTCAGCCTTGTCGGGCGCAGCCCGGGAACCTTCCTTTCCGGGCCTGGCCCGGGAACCTTCATCGGCATTGGTTGTCAGACAGCGGCCAGAGTGTCTGACCCGTGCCCCACCCGTGGAGACCCCCAGATGAACTTCAAGTTCAAGAGCGTGTTGTGTACCGCGTTGCTGTCGATCGTTGCGGCGGTCAGCAGTGCGCCGGCCGCTGCCGACAGCCGGTACCCGCAGAAGCCGATCCGCATCATCGTGCCGTTTCCGCCCGGGGGCGGCACCGATTTCGTGACCCGGGTCATTGCGCCACCTCTTAGCGAGGCGCTGGGGCAGCAGGTGATCATCGATAATCGGGGTGGTGCGCAGGGCGTCGTCGGCACCCAGATCGGTGCCAAGTCGGGCAATGACGGCTACACACTGGTGATCGCCGAGATCGGCGCCACCGCGGTCGCGCCAGCGATGAATAACAAGCTGCCGTTCGATGCGATCAAGGACTTCGTGCCGGTCGGCATGCTGGTCGAGCAGCCGTACCTGATGAGCATCCACCCGTCGGTGCCGGCGAACAACCTGGCCGAGTTCATCAAGCTGGTGCAGGCGAATCCGGGCAAGTACAACTTCGGCTCCGGCAATGCGACCGCGCATGTCGCGCAGGAAGTGTTCTATTCGGCGGCGAACCTGAAGATGACCCACGTGCCCTATCGCGGTTCCGGGCCGGCGATGGCGGCCCTGCTCGGCAACGAGGTGCAGGTGATCTTTTCCGGGCCCACTGCCGCCCTGCCACAGATCAAGGCAGGCAAGGTTCGGCCGCTCGGCGTGACCACGATGAAGCGCTCCAGTGAATTGCCCGACGTGCCGACGCTGAACGAGCTCGGCTTCAAGGGGTTCGAGATCCGCGGCTGGTACGGCCTGATGGCACCTGCCGGCACGCCGCGGCCGATCGTCGACAAGGTCAACGCCGCACTGAACAAGATACTGTCCGGCGGGCCGGCCGCACAGACGCTGCGCGATCGCGGCTTCGACCCGACCCCGATGTCGCCGGACGAGTTCGGCAAGTACCTGCGGCTCGAAGTGGCGCGTTGGGCGAAGGCGGTGAAGCAGTACAACGTCAAGTCCAGCGAGTGATCGTTCGGTAGCCCAGCGGAACCGGTGACAGACCGCATGCGGGGTCTGTCCCCTGGCTGCGGCGAGTGATCGCCGCGAATACCGGTTTGCAGGATAGGCGGGCGGCACCCAAGCTGCGACAATAGGAGGCAGATCAATCCTGCGGAGCCGGTTCGCGGCTCTGCCCGTTGGCGAACCCATGTACCTGCTCGCGTTCGTCACCATGATCGTCCAGGCCTGCCAGATGGGCAGCCGGATACTGGCCACCCTGCTTGCGCTGGATCTGCAGACCAGCAAGTGGACAGTCGGCCTGCTGATCGCCTCCTATTCGGTGCTGCCGCTGTTGCTCGCAGTCTACTCGGGCCGTATTGCCGACCGTTACGGCACGCGCAAGCCCATGGTCTGGGGCTGCGCGGCGATCGCGCTCGGGCTGGCGATCCCCTTCCTGTCGCCCACGGTGCCAGCGCTGTTTGCCTGCGGCATCCTGGTCGGGCTGGGTTTCGTGTTCTACAACGTGGCGACCCAGAGCCTGGCCGGTCAGCATGGTGCCCGGGCCGAGCGCACCCGCAACTTCGCCACGCTGTCGCTCGGCTACTCCGCTTCCGGCCTGGTCGGCCCGGTCAGCACCGGCTATCTGATCGAGTGGTACAACCATTCCATCGCCTCCGGCGTGCTTGCGCTCGCGATGCTGGTGCCGATATGCGTGATCGCATCCACTCGCTCGCTCGCAGCCTCCGGGGCGTCCGCGCAGGCCGCCCGCCCCGGCAGCTCATTCGACCTGCTGGCAAACGCGGAATTGCGCAAAATCATCTTCGCCAGCGCGCTGATCGTGACCGGTTGGGACCTGTTCAGCTTCTACGTGCCTATCCATGGCTACAACATCGGGCTGTCGCCTGCGGCGATCGGCCATATCCTGGGCGTCTTCGCCATCGGCGGCTTCGTAATGCGGCTTGCCCTGGGTGCACTGACCGCGCGATTTCGTATCCGCCCGGTGCTGCTGGCGGCGATGGTGGTGGCGGCGCTGCTCTACCTGGTGTTTCCGTTCATCGAGAACTACTGGCTGCTGCTGGTCGTCGCCTTCGTGGTCGGCGGGGCGCTCGGCACCGGCCAGCCGCTGACGCTGACCATGGCGTTCAACCGTTCGCCCGAGGGACGCGGCGGTGAAGTCACCGGCATCCGGCTGGCGATCAACAACATCGCCCATGTGTCGGTGCCAGTGGCCGCCGGGGCGCTGGGCAGCATCGTCGGTGTGGCACCGGTGTTCGCGCTGGCCGCGAGCTTCCTGCTGCTGGGCGGCTGGATGAGCCGGAAGGCCTGATCCGGGCTCAGTGAGGTCACAACCGTGGTCGTAACCGGCGGTTGTGACGCGCGGGCGCGACTGCTTACTGTACGTCGCGCAATCGGGTCTGGGCGTCGAACAGCCGCTTCTTGGCCGCTTCCACTTCGGCTTCGAGACGGCGCACCCGCTCCAGAAACTGTTCGGTCGGCCGGCTGCGAACCCCGCCAATGCCCTGCCGGTCGCCCGGTTCGGTCGATTCCTGCCCGCGTTCAAGCGCCTTCTGCGCGGCGGCCAGATCGCGTTCTGCGGCATTCACCGCCTCCATCGCCTTCTGTCGCTGCCCTTCACGCGCAAGCTGCCGCTGGCGGAACTCCTCGCTCTGGCGCTGGGTTTCGGCACGCTTGGCCTCGGCTGCGCCCTGATTGCTGCTCGCCGCCGCCGGCCGGTCAACCGTGACCTTGGGCGAGACGTCGACTTTCTCGACGGACACCGCGCCGGCGACCGGTTCCTGCGAGTAGATCACCCGCCCCATCGAGTCGACCGACTTGAAGATGGCCTGGGCATGGACGCCGGGGACACTGCACAGCAGAACGATCGCCGCGGCTGCGCGGCAGACTTGGTGGCCGAGGTTCCGGGCAGTCAGTGGTGCGGTTCGAGTGCTCATGGGGAAGTTTCCTGCGTCAGTCAGTGCGTTGACCTGTCAGTACGTGCAACGCGCGAGATGACCCGCGAGTGCACAGCCGCCGACGAACCATCATGTTATCGGCAAAGTCTGGGCGGGTTGGAGCGAATATTCAACCGGATTTCAGCCGGATTCCGACAGATTGCCCAATCTCTTTACAGTTTTGTGACAACCGGTGCCTCATATGCGCAATACTCTGACCTGAAAGGCTTTTTCAGGCTTGCTGTGCAGACATTGCTGAACCTCCTGGCTTCGGTTGCCCTGCTGGTGTGGGGGACCCATATCGTCCGTACCGGCGTGATGCGGGTGTTCGGCGCCGACCTGCGGCGCCTGCTCGGCGGCAGCGTCAGCAATCGCTTCAAGGCGTTTGCTGCCGGCCTCGGGGTGACTGCCGTGGTGCAAAGCAGTACCGCCACTGCGATGCTGACCAGTTCTTTCGTCGGTCAGGGCCTGATCGCGACTGCACCGGCGCTGGCCGTGATGCTCGGGGCCGATGTCGGGACCGCACTGGTCGCCCAGTTCTTCTCGCTCGATCTTGGCTGGTTGTCGCCGCTGCTGATCCTGGTCGGTGTGATCCTTTTCCTGTCGCAGCAGAACCGTACCGCGGGACGTCTGGGTCGCGTGGCCATAGGCCTGGGCCTGATCATGCTTGCGCTGCGCCTGATCACCGAGACTGCGGCGCCGCTGACCGAAGCTGCTGAAGTGCGGGTGCTGTTCGCAACGCTGACCGGCGATCACGCGCTGGACATGCTGCTGGGCGCGTTGCTCACGCTGGCGGCCTATTCCAGCCTGGCCGTCGTGTTGCTGGTTTCGACCTTCGCGGCGAGCAATCTGATCGCACCCGAGGTCGCTGTCGGCCTGGTGCTGGGCGCGAATCTGGGCGGCGGCCTGCTTGCAGTGCTGGCGAGTCTGCGTGCCGGGGTCGAGGCGCGCCGGGTGGCGCTGGGCAATCTCGGCTTCAAGGTGTTCGGCTGTGTCGTCGCGTTGCTCGCCCTGGACCCGGTGCTGGCCCTGCTCGCCGCGATAGACGGCGATGCATCGCGCATGGCGCTCAATTTCCACCTGGGGTTCAATCTGCTGCTCGCAGCACTGTTCATCGCCTGGATCGGTCCGATCGGTCGCCTGCTCGAGCGCCTGCTGCCGGCCGCTGCAGTCACGGCCAACGACGCGAGCGCACCGCGCTATCTTGATCCGGTTGCGCTGGAGACGCCGGCGCTTGCGATCGCCTGCGCGGCGCGCGAGGCGCTGCGCCTGGGCGACCTGGTCGAGTCGATGCTGAAGAGTCTGCTGCTGGCACTGCGGGACAACGACGCACAGGCTGTGCAGTCGCTACGCCGCGCCGACGACGACGTCGACCGGCTCTATACGTCGATCAAGCTGTTCCTGACGCAGATCAGCCGCGAAGGGCTGCAGGAGAAGGAAGCACGGCGCTGGACCGAAATCATGTCGTTGACGATCAACCTGGAGCATGTCGGCGATATCGTCGACAAGAACCTGCTGGAGATGGCCGAGAAGAAGATCCGCAAGCGCCTGTCGTTCTCGGAGGCCGGTATGCTCGAGATCTGCACCCTGCATGCCCGGGTGGTGGCCAATCTGCAACTCGGGTTGAACGTGTTCATCAACGGCGATCTTGCCTCGGCGCGGCGGCTGCTGGCCGAGAAAGAGCAGATCCGGGAACTCGAGCGCGCCTATGCCGACACGCACCTGCAGCGGCTGGCTGACAACACGCTGCAAAGCATCGAGACCAGTGCGTTACACCTCGACATCATCCGCGATCTGAAGCGGATCAATTCGCACATCACTTCAATCGCTTACCCCATCCTGGAGCAGGCTGGCGCGCTGGCGCCCTCCCGCTTGCGTCCGGTGGCGAAAGGTGCGCGCGCCCGCGCCGGGAATTCAGCAGACCCGCGCGGTGGCCGGGGCACGTAAAATGCGCGTCCGCCTCGTTCCACTGCCCGCCGATGCCGCAACCCGCCTTCGTCCACCTTCGCATGCACAGCGAGTATTCGGTCAGCGACGGTCTGCTGCAGCCGGACGCGGCGCTCGAGCGCGCGCAATCGATGGGCATGCCCGCGCTGGCGCTGACCGATGCCGGCAACCTGTTCGGCCTGATCAAGTTCTATCGCGCGGCGTTGGCGCGTGGGGTGAAGCCGATCGCAGGTGCCGATCTGGCGCTCACCCAGGAGGCAGACCGGGACCGTACTGCCCGCATGCTGCTGTTGTGCCAGTCGCCAGCGGGCTTTCGGCGGCTGAGCGAACTGATCACCCGTGCCTACCGGGAGAACCAGCATCGGGGCGTGCCGCAGATCCGCCGGGACTGGCTCGACGGCGAGGGCGGTGAAGGGCTGATCGCGCTCTGCGGGGCTCGACAGGGCGAGATCGGCGTTGCCCTGGCGGCAGGCAACGATGCGCAGGCCGAGGCGCTTGCCACCGAGTGGGCGCAACGTATGCCGCGCCGGTTCTATCTCGAAGTCCAGCGCGCCGGGCATGCTGCAGACGAGGCGCATGTGCATGGCGCAGCGACCCTGGCCGCGCGCCTCGGGCTGCCGCTGGTGGCGACCCATCCTGTGCAATTCCTGGACAGCGATGACTTCAAGGCGCACGAGGCCCGGGTCTGCATCGCCGAGGGCTACTCGCTGGGCGACCAGCGCCGACCCCGTAATCACACGCCGGAACAGTATCTGCTGTCGGCCGAACAGATGACCGAGCGCTTCGCCGACCTGCCCTCGGCGCTGGCGAACTCGGTCCAGATCGCCAGGCGCTGCAATCTCGAACTGAGCCTGGGGACCACCCACCTGCCGCGCTTTCCCACGCCGGAAGGCGTGACTCTCGACGCCTACCTGCGCCAGCAGGCCGCCGACGGCCTCGAGCAGCGTCTGGTGGCGCTCTACCCGGACCCGGACGACCGCGCCCGCGAGCGAGCGCGCTATCTCGATCGGCTCGCCTTCGAGATCGCGACCATCATCAAGATGGGCTTCCCAGGCTACTTCCTGATCGTCGCCGACTTCATCAACTGGGCGAAAACGAACGACATACCGGTCGGACCGGGCCGGGGTTCCGGCGCCGGTTCGCTGGTCGCCTATTCGCTTGGCATCACGGACCTCGACCCGCTTCGCTACAACCTGCTGTTCGAACGCTTCCTGAACCCGGAACGGGTTTCGATGCCGGACTTCGATATCGACTTCTGCCAGGAGGGTCGCGATCGGGTGATCTCTTACGTGCGCGAGAAGTATGGCACCGAGAGCGTGTCGCAGATCGTGACCTTCGGCACCATGGCCGCACGCGCGGTGGTGCGCGACGCCGGTCGCGTGCTCGACCTGCCGTTTCTGTTCTGCGACCAGATCGCCAAGCTGATCCCGTTCCAGCCCGGCAAGGTGGTCACCCTGCGCCGGCGCGAGGGTGACCCGGAACCCGGCGTCATCTATGCGCGCGAGGTCGAGCCGCAGATCGAGGCGCGTGAAGCAGCCGAGGAGGAGGTGGCCGAACTGCTTGCCCTGGGCGAGCGGCTGGAAGGCGTGGTGCGCAACGTCGGCATGCACGCCGGGGGCGTGCTGATCGCGCCCGGCAAGCTCACCGACTTCTGTCCGCTCTACATGGCCGCCGGCACCGAGGCGGCGGTGAGCCAGTTCGACAAGGACGATGTCGAGGCGGTCGGTCTGGTCAAGTTCGACTTCCTCGGCCTGACCACGCTCACCATCCTGGACTGGACGCTCAGGTTCATAGCCCGCCTCGACCCGCAGGCACGGGTCGACATCAATCAACTGCCGCTGGACGATGCCGAGACCTACCGCCTGTTCGCGCGGGCCAACACTACCGCGGTGTTCCAGTTCGAATCGCGCGGCATGCGCGACCTGTTGAAGCTCGCTCGTCCGGACCGCTTCGAGGACATCATCGCGCTGGTGGCCTTGTACCGGCCCGGCCCGATGGATCTGATTCCCGAGTTCTGCGACCGCAAGCATGGACGCCACGCGGTCGACTATCCCGACCCGCGCGTTGAGCAGGTGCTGGCCGAGACCTACGGCATCATGGTCTACCAGGAGCAGGTGATGCAGATGGCCCAGCTGGTGGGCGGTTACTCGCTCGGCGGCGCCGACCTGCTGCGTCGTGCAATGGGCAAGAAGAAGGCCGAGGAGATGGCCGAGCACCGCCAGATCTTCGCCGACGGCGCGGCGAAGTCCGGCATCGAGGGACCGAAGGCGAACGAGATGTTCGACCTGATGGAGAAGTTCGCCGGCTATGGGTTCAACAAGTCCCACGCCGCGGCCTACGCGCTGGTGGCCTACCAGACCGCGTGGTTCAAGGTGCATCATGCGGCCGCCTTCCTCGCCGCCAACCTGTCAGCGGTGATGGACGATGCGGACAAGGTGCGTGCGCTGTGCGAGGACGCGAAGAGCAACGGCTTGACCGTACTCGCCCCGGACGTCAACACCGGCGAGTATCGGTTCGTGCCGATCGATGTCTCGACCATCCGCTTCGGACTCGGCGCAATCAAGGGCACCGGCGAATCGGCGATCGATGCGATCGTGGCTGCCCGCACCCGCGATGGCGCGTTCTGCGATCTGTTCGATCTGTGCGCCCGGGTCGACAAGCGGATGGTGAACCGGCGGGTGATCGAGGCGCTGGTGCGCGCCGGGGCGTTCGATGCGCTCGACGGCAGCCGTTCGCGGCAGTTGTCCTGGGTCGGGCTGGCGATCACGGCTGCCGAACAGCGCGAACGCAACGCGCAGCAGGTGTCGCTGTTCGGCGGCAGCGACACCGAAGCCCGTCCGCAGGTGACCCTGCCCGAACCCGCGCCCTGGGACCGCCGGGTGCTGCTGCGCGAAGAAAAGGCGGCGCTCGGGTTCTACTTCTCCGGCCATCCCTACTCCGCATGGCGCGGCGAGATCGGCCGCTTCGTGCGCACTTCGCTGGCCACTCTGGCGCCGGTGCAGGGCGGGCACGAATTCGCGCCGGCGACCCAGTTGATCGCCGGCGTGGTCGAGTCGGTACGCCAGTTGAAGACACAAAATTCTTCCCGGCTGATCGTGGTCACGTTGTCCGATGGCACGGCGGCGGTCGAGGTGACCCTTTACGGCGAGCTCTATGACCAGCATCGAAAGCAGATCGTCGAGGACGCGTTGCTGGTGCTGGAAGCGAAGGTGCGCGACATCCGGCGCGGTGGCAGCACCGATGGCGAGGGCGGCGGCGAGACCTTCCGGCGGATCTCCGCCGAGAAGGTGTATGACCTCACTGCTGCGCGCAACCGTTTCGCGCGCGGCCTTCGCCTGCACTGCAATGGCCAGATGTCCGGGGCGACGCCGCAGGTGAACGTGCGCCGTCTGCACGACCTGCTGGCGCCGTATCGTGCTGGTCCCTGCCCGGTGCAGATCATGTACGACAACGGGGTTGCCACCGCGCCGCTCACGCTTGGCGAAGGCTGGAACGTGAGCCTGAATGACGAACTGGTGACCAGCCTGGCCGAGTGGCTCAAGCCCGAGGCAGTGGAGATCGTCTACTGATGGGTACGCGCTGGATCGATCAATCGATGTTCGACGCGCTGACCGAAGAAGCGTGCGCAGTGCCGCGCCAGCGCCGTAATCTCAACTTCCATCCGGCAGACACCTGCCCGAGCAACCGGCTGCTCAACGCGATCGAGCCCGAATCGTATGTGCCGCCGCATCGGCACCTCGACCCGACCAAGGACGAAACGCTGTTCGTGTTGCGGGGCGCGATCGGCGTGCTGCTGTTCGACGAACAGGGTCGGGTGACCGAGCGGCGTGTGCTGCGCGCTGGCGGCGACACGGTTGGCATCGACATCATGCACGGCACGATCCATTCCTTGGTCGCGCTGGAACCCGGCACCATTGCCTTCGAAGCCAAGGCTGGGCCGTTCGCCGATCGCACACCGGCAGAGTTGCCCGGGTTCGCGCCGGCCGAGGGCTCGGCTGAGGCGCCGGCTTATCTCGCCTGGATGCGCGGCCGCTTTTAGCCGGAGGCGCCGGGCCGGGGGGGCTGCCTCCTCCGCTTCGTCGGCGGCATATCGTTCGCCGCGTTCTGGCCCGCATGGGTATGGCCAGGGCGATGCCAGACCCGCGGGAGGATGACGGTTGTATGTCATCGCGTAGTCCGATCGGACTACTTCCCGCCAGCCGCGAAAGGGGCTTCGCGTAACCGGGCATCAGTATTGTTGGCGACGTGACCTGTCGTTGTGTGCTGCAACCACCTCTGCACGCAACTCCAGTCCCGATCCCCAAGCCGTCAACGCCATGCCAGGAGACCCCGCCGTGCTCAGTCGTCTTTCCGCCAGTCGCAGAACATTCCTGAAGTCCTCTTCGTCGCTCGCCGCCGCGCCGTTCGTCGGCACCCTGGGCGCGCTGCAGACGCGCATCGCCCACGCGGCCGGGTTCTCCGCGTTGGTCGCCAGCCCCTACGGCCCGATCTCGCCGGCGAACGACCTGACCACCGGGCTGCCTTTGCTGAAACTTCCGTCCGGCTTCAGCTACAAGTCCTACGGCTGGACCGGCGACATGATGACCGACGGTCTTGCGACCCCGGGCGCCCACGACGGCATGGGCGTGATC
The DNA here is from genome assembly GCA_038205245.1 of Burkholderiales bacterium. Taxonomy (GTDB): domain Bacteria; phylum Pseudomonadota; class Gammaproteobacteria; order Burkholderiales; family CAIKXV01; genus CAIKXV01. Next base: position 2,785 of record JBBRCD010000069.1, on the reverse strand, counting down.
CGCAGCCGCCGGATCGGTCGCAGCTCCGAAATGGTCCTGGTGCGCAACCATGAGCGTGGTAACTCGTCCTCGCCGATCCTCAATGTCCCGACCTACGACAATGTGTTCAATGTACCGACGTCCGGATCGCCGACGCGACCCGGTGGCGGCACCAGCAATCTGGTGTTTCGCGACGGTAACTGGGTGTCCTCCTTCGCGAGCCTCGCGGGTACGCTCACCAACTGCGCGGGTGGCGTGACGCCTTGGGGTACCTGGCTGACCTGCGAGGAGACGATCAGCAACCGCACGACCGGCCTGAATGGGCCTGTTGGATTGAAGCACGGCTATGTGTTCGAAGTGCCGGTGGACGCGGCGATGACCAACCCGCAGCCGATCGTCGGCATGGGTCGCTTCCAGCATGAGGCAGTGGCCATCGATCCGGCGAACGGGTTCGTCTATGAAACTCATGACTCGACGCGTCTCGCCGGTCTGTTCCGTTACGAGCCGACCAATACCACCGGCGCGCTCGGGTCACTTGCCCAGGGTGGCACACTGAAGATGGCGAAGATCGCGCGCGTCGCCAGTGGAAACCCCGTGTACCCCACGGCGCCGCTGCTCGCCCCGCAGCTGGGCGACGCGTTCGAACTCGAGTGGGTGACGATCGACAATCCCGACGCGGATCCGGTCGCCAACGTGCCGGGCGGTACGTTCCCGTTCGTTCCCGGCGTCACGACGGTTGCCGGCTGCTTCAAGGAGGGCTTCGACAAGGGCGGCGCGCAGATGAGCCGCGGCGAGGGCATCTGGTACTGGAACCGCAGCATGTATATCGTCGACACTGCGGGCGGCGTGAGCAGCGGTGGCACCGTTGGCGGCGGTGATGGCTGTGTGTGGGAACTGGACCTCGACACCCAGGTGATCACCTGCATCTTCGTGGTGCCGCAGGGGGCGCCCAGCGTGGGCAACAACGCCGACAACATCACGGTGAGTCCGAAGGGCGGCATCCTGGTGTTCGAGGATGGCGGCACGCATACCTTCAACGGCACCGTGTTCGGCACCCGGATGATGGGCATTCTCCCGGATGGCAACACGTTTGCGTTGGGCGAGAACAACCTTACCGCGGCGGTGATCGCCTCTGCGGTGGCCCAGGGCAAGGCGGCCGGCACCGGCAGTCAGCTCGGCAACGAGTTTGCCGGCGGCACGTTCTCGCCTGACGGGCGTGTGCTGTTCGTGAACATCCAGAGCCCCGGCATCACTTTCGCCATCTCCGGGCCCTGGGGCGCCGGACCCCTGTAACAAAGGCCAGCCATCCTCGGGCAGGGGCGTCGGGTTCATCGCGAACCTGCCCGACCTTTTCTACCACTCAGGAGCGAACAATGAAACACGGCCTTTTCCTCGGCGCGCTTGGCGCCAGTCTGTTGGTTGCCGCGCATGCAGTTCAGGCGGTCACCCTGACCTCGGTGACCCTGAACGGCAATGACAACAATGGCGTGTTGATCGAGCCGACCCTGCTCGGCATCGATGCCGGCCTCAGGAACTTCAGTCCGATCACCTTCAACTTTACCCGCACTCCGAACAGTGCAGCCATGTACGACTTCAATTCGGTGCTCGAGAACCTGAGCGGTTTCAACTGGGGTGCGGTCAGCTACCAGTTGACCGGGGGCGCGTACTTCTCGCCGGTGCCGGGCTCGACCACCGGGTACGGCAGTGTGACGCCGAGCTTCGGGACGATCAGCAGCGTCTTGCTGCAGCCCCCGGTCGATCCAACCAGCGTGCGTGTGGGCTTTGCCGGGCTGGTGGGCGAGCCTAACCAGTTCGTTCTTGGCAACCCATTCGGCCTCATCGGTCCGCTCGACTGGCAACTGAGCCTCGCGCGGGTGGCGGTGGGCGACTCGTTCTCGGTGGTGATCAACGCAACGCCGATCCCGGTGCCGGGTGGTCTGGTGCTGATGCTGAGCGGACTGGTAGCCGCCGGTACGCTGCTGCGCCGCAAGCGCGCAGTCTGAGCCAGCCCGAGATCTGCCCCGCCTTCAGCATTCACGAATCGAGGAGAGTCATCCATGGCAAGTCCAATCATCACCAGCCGCCGCAGCTTCCTGAAAAGCACAACGACGGTTGCTGCGGCACCCTTCCTCGGTTCGCTTGCCGGCCTCTATGCGAAGAAGGCGATGGCCTCCGGGCCGTCGACGCTGGTCGCCAGCCCCTACGGCGCGATCGCGCCAGTGAACGACATCACGACCGGACTGCCTTTGCTCAAGTTGCCGCCTGGTTTCTCATACAAGAGCTACGGCTGGACGGGTGACTTGATGACCAGCGGTGGCACGACACCGAGCAGCCACGATGGCATGGCTGTGGTGCGTACCCGGCGGGTCGGCCGCTCGACCGAGATGACGCTGGTGCGCAATCACGAGCGCGGGGCAGGCTCGTTGATCGCCGCCTCCGCACAGTACGCGGGCGGAACCATCACGATCCCGCCCGGGTTGGCCACTACGGCTTTCCCGATCGCTACCGACTACCCGAACGGCCGCGCTGCCGGCTTCGCATCAGGATTCACTGGCACGGTGGGCGGCGGCACGACCAACCTGCTGTTCCGGGATGGCAACTGGGTGGGCTCATTCGCCAGTCTGGGCGGTACTGCCGGGAACTGCGCTGGTGGACCGACGCCCTGGGGCACCTGGATCTCCTGCGAGGAGACCGTGGTCAACTTTTCGGCCTGGGGTGGGCGCAAGCATGGCTATGCGTTCGAGGTGACGGTTGACGGGGCAGGCATGTCCGGGCAGCCGATCGTCGGCATGGGGCGATTGGTGCA
>JBBRCD010000068.1:0-22142 GCA_038205245.1 Burkholderiales bacterium | reverse complement strand
ATTGGGTTGGCGCATCTTGCCCTGTCCGACGGTTCATCCCCACGTGCGTGGGGAACACGTCAACGAGCAGCTTCTGGGTAGACAGCAGAGCGTACAGCTCCTGCGGGCTGAACCAGACGCCCGGCAGCTCGAAGGTCGAGCCTGAAGCGAACCGGTACCCGTCGGGATCGCGCACGTACTCGATCGGTGCGCCCTCGTTACGCAGCGCCAGTATGACCCGCTTGACTGTTGCCGCCTCGCATTCGAGGCGTTCCTGCAGTTGCGCGCGGGTAACGGGAACGCGTGCCCCCTTCAGGGCGCGGTGCAGCGCAAAGATGCGTTGGAAACGATCCACGGTCGGCCGGCCCTCGTTGGTGGCCAGGCCGACACCCGCTACAAGACCGCCCACGCCGACCGAAATCTGACGCTATCGCAGCCTGACGTCAAGTCAGTGTCAATCCAGTGTGGGCTTGCGGGGGGATCCCGACTGCTCCCTCCCGTCTGCTCCTCGACCGGCGTCATGCACCGCCGACTCGTGCTCCATCGCGATGCCAGCCCCCGCGCCATGCACCGTGCGCCAGCCTGCAAGCCGAATCCAGGCTCTGGTACGGAACGTGCATTCCGGTACTCGACCTCAACGGAGCCCCCATGCCAACACCTGCACACTTGCCACCCGCCTCATCCACGTTGCGTCGCCGCCTCGCACTGGCCAGCACGGCGTTCGCCGCGCTCGCCGCCTCGCTGCCCTCCGCGCTGCATGCGCAGAGCCCCGCTTCCGCCACCTTCCCCACCCGCCCGATCCGCCTGATGGTGCCGTTTGCCGCTGGCGGGGTCTCCGACATCCTAGGTCGCGCGCTCGCGCAGAAGATGACCGAGGTGATCGGGCAGACGGTGATCGTGGAGAACCGCGGCGGCGCGGCCGGCACCATCGGCGCGGACATCGTTGCCAACGCCACGCCGGACGGCTACACGATCCTGCTGTCCAGCCTGACGACCCAGGCGATCGCACCGCACATGCTGAAGAAACTGCCGTACAACACGGTGACCGCGTTCACCGCCATCGGTGGCATTGCACTGTCGCCGAACATCCTCACCGTGGGGTCGAGCACGCCATTGAAGACGGTCAAAGACGTGATCGCCGCCGCCAAGGCCAATCCGGGCAAGATCATCTACGGCTCGTCCGGCATGGGCAGCACTGGTCACCTGACTGGCGAGATCCTGCGCGCCTCGACTGGGGTCGAGATGACCCATGTGCCGTTCAAGAGCGCCGGGGTGGCCTACCCGGACGTGATCTCCGGCAACATCACCATGGTGTTCGACACCCTGCCCTCGGCGATGCAGCACATCAAGTCTGGCGCGGTGCGTCCGGTGGCGCTGCTCTCGCCCAAGCGGTCACCGCAGTTGCCGGATGTGCCGACCATCGGCGAGGCCGGCTTCCCGGAGGCCACGCTCAACTTCTGGTCCGGTCTGTTTGGTCCGGCGAAGATGGATCCGGCGATCGTGCAGCGGTTGAATGAGGCGCTGAACAAGTCGCTGGCTGCACCCGATCTGCGCGAACGCCTGAGCACACTCGGCGCCGATGCCTGGCCGACAACACCGAAGGAACTCGAGACGCGCGCCCGCGAAGACCTGGAGCGCATGGGCAAGGTAATAAAGGCGTCGGGGATACAGCCGGAGTAGAGATCACTGCGGTGATCACGGGATAGCGGGGGCAGCGTTGCCCCTGTGCTGTTGCGCGGCGCATCGGGCCGTTCATGGTGCAACTCATCGCGCGGCTCATCGTGTCGCCGCACCGGGCCTGCATGGCGCGCATCAAACAGTGCATCTGCGATCAGTACGCGTCATCTTCAGCGCGCAGTCAAGGTCAGGTCTGAAACGGTCATGCAATCGAGCGGTAACGTTTTCCTCGATCTGGGTTTCCCGCCTCATGAGGCTTGTGCGAAAGCCGGTATCGAGGTCGGACTGCGGCTCGGACTGCAAATCGGCGTTCGATTCGGCGTGCGAATCGGCGTGCGAATCGGCGTGCGATTCGGCGTGCGATTCGCCGCGGAAGGCGCGCTGCCCTGGCTGCGCCCTGCTTCACCCTTTCCCGCCAGTGCTGCGCGGCTGCACTATCCCGCCAGTTCGCGTCCTCTCGCCGACCCGGTCAACACCTCCTTCACCACCCTGCGGTCGATCTTGCCCGCGCCGTTCAACGGCAGCTCGGCCTCGGCGACGATCTGCACCAGCCGCGGGTGCGCATACTTGGGCCCGTGTTCCAGGCAGAACTGGCGGATCTGTTCTGCATCGGCGTGGGCACCGCGGTTGAGCACCACCATCGCCGCCGGCACCCACCCCTTCACCGCATGCGGCACCGGCACCACCACCGCGTTGGCCACCGCCGGATGGCGGAACAGCAGATCTTCGACTTCCTTCGGATAGATGTTCTCGCCACCGCAGGAGAACATGTCGTCCATGCGCGACTTGAAGTAGAAGAAACCCTCGGCATCCCGGCGCACCACATCGCCGGTGCGCAGCCAGCCATCGACCAGCTTTTCGCGCGTAGCCTCCGGGCGCTTGTGATAGCCCATGCAGTTGTACGGTGATTTCAGCCACAGCTCGCCTTCGATCGCTCCAGGCGTGGCCAGGTCCTGCTCGACACCCTGCTCATCGGTCAGCCGCACGCCCATCTCGGGCGCAAGCACCCCGGCCGAGCCGCGCGGCACCGGACGGCCATCGAGCGGCACCCGGAACGGACTGCCGCCCTCGGTCAGGCCATAGCTCTCGCCGACCTTGACCCCGGGCAGCGCGCGCTCGACCTCGTCCATCAGCTCGGGCGTGACCACCGCCGACCCGATGGTCAGGCCCTTCAGCGCCGACAGGTCGAGCGCGGCGATCAGTTCGCGCTGCTGAAGCAGCATGGTGAACACCGCCGCCACACCGCGCGAATAGGTGCAGCGGTACTTCGCCAGCGCCTCGAGATAACCCTTGGGATCGTAGCCCGGCATCAGAACGAACGAGGCACCTGCATGCAGCGCCGGCTTCACCGTGCCGCGCATCGCGTTCTTGTGAAACAGCGGCAGCGCGATCATGCCGCGCGACTCGCTCGAGGTCGGCCAGTAGCGCTGGTTGTAGTCGACATACCAGAGCATGCCGGAATGCGACATCATCGCGCCCTTGGGCAGGCCGGTCGAGCCCGAGGTGTAGGGCTGGAACGCCTGCGCATCGGGCGCAAGCAACGGCGGCGAATCAAAGCGCGGGCTGGCATCGCGTGCCGACGCATAGTTCAGCCAGCCGGGCGTGCTCACCGGCTCGGTGGTGATCCGGTGGACAATACCGGCGTCCTGCGCCACCTCGATGGCGGCCGGATGTACCGCGGGCTCGACGAACACCGCCCGGCACTCGGCGTCCTCCAGGATGAACTTCAGCGTCTCGCGCGCGAGCCGGGTGTTGATCGGCACCGGGATCGCACCGGTGCGCAGCGCACCGAAGAAGAACTCGAGAAACTCGGAACGGTTGCCCACGATCATGCCGACCCGGTCGCCAACGCGAATACCCAGCCCGTGCAGCAGCCCGGCGACCCGATCGGCGCGCTCGTCGAGCAGCGCATAGCTCACCTGCCGTTCGACCCCGCCGTACAGATCGTAGATCGCGGTCTTGTCCGGGCTGCGCTCGACAGCAGCGGAAAAGAAATAGCCGAGATTGGCGCTGCGATTCCGATCGGAGAGCGCGCGGCTCATGTCGATGCTCTGGTCGCTGCCGCGGCCGGCGCTGCTGCGGCAAACTCACGATCGCGCCCAAGATAGCCGGCAATGACCCAGGCATAGACCTTCGCCGCATCGAACACCTTGTCGACCGAGGCAAGATCGAGATCGGTATGCGCGAACGACTGTTCGCCCGGGCCGAAGTTGGCGGTCGGAATGCCCACATGGTTCAGGTAGCCCTGATCGTGCGCTGACTGGCCGTGGAAGGTGCCGACCCCGCTCCCGAGCATCGCGCCACAGGCCGCCTGCAGCAGCCGCGCCGGCAGCGAATCTTCGCCAACCAGGCTCGGATACATGTAGGCGCCGGTTTCCACCACGCAGCGAAACGGCTTGCCCGAGATCGGGTCAGGCCAGTCGTCCATCGAGCGCGCGACCGTCTCGATCGCCGCCACCGCGACGGCCGGATCGTCCCCGGGCAGCAGCCGCTGATCGAGTTTCAGCACGCAGCTGCCTTGAACCGTATGCGTCGACTTCGGAAAACTCTCGATGCCATTGCAGGTCAACCAGGCGGTACCCATGCCGGGATGGCTGCGCGTGTCGGGGATCTCGACCGCCAGCCGCCGCAGCAGTTCGATCGCCCCGACGATGGCGTTGGCGCCCTCGTTCGGCCGGCTGGAATGGCTGGGAGAGCCGTTAACCGTCACCGTGACATCGACCCGGCCGCGATTGCCAAGCTGCAATTGCATCGCGTTGCCGTAGACATACGCGACATCGGCGCGTACGCCTTCAGTCTCGACCACATTGCGGATTGCCGCCGGGTTGCCGGTCTCCCCGGACACCAGGCACAGCAGCGTGAGCCGCCCGTCCAGCTCGACTGCAGCGTCGCGCACCGCCTCGATCGCATGCAGCACCGCGGCCAGCGTCCCCTTCTGCTCGCTCGCGCCCTTGCCGAGCACCGCCTCACCCGGCATGCCATGCGGCCGTCCGTCGATGATCGTCGCGCCATAGGGGTCGGGCATGGTCGCCGACGGCTGGTTCATCGCATGCATCACCAGCATCAGCGAACGCTTGGCATTTGCCGGGCCGAGTTCGGCGATCAGGTTGCCCATCGCATCCTGGCGCACCCGGGTGAAGCCCAGAGCCGCCATCCTGGGCAGCATCGCGACGCGGATGAACTCGCGCAACTGCGGCTCGGCCTCGAGCAGCGCGGTCTGCGGGCTGGGCACCCGCAGCAGCTCCTGAAGAATGGTGCGCACACGTTCATAGGACAGCCGGGGCGACAGCGTGGCGGATAGCGAAACAACCGGGGCGGGCGTGGTCATCGGATCGGGCTCTGATGTTCTATAGTCGGGCTGCAGCAGGCGGGCGGGCAGGTACAAGGTGCAGGCAGGTGCAGGCAGGTGCAGGCAGGTAAAAGCATGTAGCGTGCCGTCGTTGCGCAGATCGGAGAGTCTATCTTGAGTTCAATCCGGGTTCGGGATGCAGCGATACTCACGCTGGATGCCCAGGACCGCTTCGTCGAGCGCGGCGACATCCTGATCGAGGATGGACGCATCAAAGGCGTGCACCCGGCTGGCGCCAACGACGGGGCCGGTGCGCCGCCCGCGGACCGGGTGATTGACGGCCGCGGCTTTCTCGCCGCCCCGGGCCTGATCAACGCGCACACGCACTCGCCTGGCGCCCTGCTCGCCGGGACCATGGATACCGAAAGCCATCCAGCCTTCATGTGGCTGAATCAGGCCGACACCAGCGCGCGCTCGCCGCACGAGGTGTATGTGAGCGCGATGCTCAACGCCACCCAGATGCTGCTCGCTGGCGTGACCAGCGCGGTCGACCATTTCCCGGCACAGAACTTCGGCCCAGAGGACATCGCCGCCGCGGTGCGCGCCTATGACGAGAGCGGCATGCGCATGGTGCTCGCGGTACGCATCTTCGACGACGCCTTCGGCGACATCTTCCCGCGCGGCACACAGCTGCCACCGGCACTCGAACGGGAACTGTCCCGGCTCGCGCCGCTGCCGCCCAAGCCGCTGGCCGAAACCCGCGAGCTGACCGAAGACGCGATCGCCCGTCACCATGCGCCGCACCGGCGGCTGTCGGTGTTTCCCGCCCCGACCAATCCGGCGCGCTGCACCGACGCGCTGCTGGAGATGACTCGCGATATCGCGCAGCGGTTCGATGTCGGCATCCACACCCATCTGCTGGAGTCGAAGGTGCAGACCCGGCTCGCGCTGGAGCGCCATGGCTGCACCATGGTCGAGCACCTGGAGCGGCTCGGACTGCTGTCGCCCAGGCTGTCGTGCGCGCACACCATCTGGATCGATGATCCGGACATCGAACGGCTCGCCCGCCATGGGGTGGTGGTGGTGCACAACCCTGAGAGCAACCTGAAGCTGGGCACCGGGATCGCGCCGATCTGCCGGATGGTTGCTGCCGGGGTCACGGTTGCGCTGGGCAGCGACGGCAGCGTGACCAATGACAACGTGCAGATGCACGAGGCGATGCGGCTTGCCGCGACGCTGGGCCGGGTGATCGAACCCGACCGTCAGCGCTGGGTGACCGCGCGCCAGGCATTGGCGATGGCCACCACCGGCGGCGCATGCGCGGCACAACTGCCCGACCTGGGCCGGATCGAGCCGGGCTGCCGCGCCGACCTGGTGCTCTATGACCTGAACCGTGCAGAATGGACCCCGCTCAACGATCCGGTGCGCCAGATGGTATTCGCCGAGACCGGCGCCTCGGTGCATACGGTGATCGTCGATGGCCGGGTGGTGGTCGAGGCTGGACGCATCACGGCGTTCGATGCCGACGCGGTGCTGGCTGAAGCCAGACCGATGCTGGCCGCGATCCGCCACCGCAACCGCGACCTGTATGCGTTCGCCCGCAGCATGGGCGAGCTGTTTCCCTGACCCGGGCCTGCCTGACCCGCATTTGCCTGAGCCGGGGTCTGCCTGACCCGACCGCAGTTCACCCCGCTCTCACCCTGCCAGGAGATCACCGTGCCCGATTTCGTCCCTCACTTCAAGCTCACCCATGAAGGCGCCCTGAAGATGCTCGCCGCAGGCATGGCCAAGGCCGCGGCGATGGGCCAGGACCAGTGCATCACCATCGTCGACGATGGCGGCCACCTTCTGGCCTTCGTGCGCATGGACGGCGGTCGCGTGCTGTCGATCGACTCCTCACGCAAGAAGGCGATGACCGCCGCATCCAACCGTGTGCCCACCGGCGGCATCGCAGCGGCCAACGAGCTCAAGCTGTCGATTGCCACCGACGGCAAGATGACCAATCTGCTGGGCGGCGTGCCGGTGATCATCGACGGCCGGGTGATCGGCGCGGTCGGCGTCGGCTCAGGCACCGGCGAGCAGGACCTGGAAGTGGCGAAGGCGGCGATCGCGGCCCTGCCTGGGGCCAGGACTTTCGACTAGCAGCAGCCAGCCACCCACCTTCAGCGTTCACATCCTGATCAGGAGCACGCCATCATGACCGCCTCGGTGCTAGATTTCGTTCGGCCGTTGCTCGCCGACTCGCAGCATGGCTGGAGCATCGGCACCTTTGGCGCGATTGGCGAGTTTCATCGTGACCGGGACGAGCGCTGCGACTTCGCCGACACCGGTGCAACGATCGACGCCGTCACTGCGCGCGGCGCGATCCGCGTCGCCCCGCAGACCGGGCTTCGCATCATCGCCTTCGACACCCCGGGCAGCGACCCCGAGACCTGGGGCAGCGAAGTCGCGTTCTGCCTTCCGTATGAAGACGCTTCCGGCACGGCGGTGGTGACGCCGCTGGGCGCCGATACGGCTGCCCTGCGCGAGCAGGATCGCGCATGGCCCCTGTTCGATCTCGGCATCGGGCTGGGCGCGGTGCGATTCTGCGTGCGCACTGCAGAGCCGACCGCGATCGCCGCGCTGGAAGCGATGGCCGGCCGGCAGGCGATCGGCCACGATCTGGCGGCGATCATGGCGCAATTCCTGCGCGCGCAGCCGCATCGGGTGCTGCTGTCGCCGGCTGGGCGGATCGAGGTCATGGCCCCGATCCCGATGCCCGATGGACGCTCGCCGGAGGGACCACACACCCATCTGTTGCCCGCACTGCTGGCCACGCGCAGGACGCATTCGGCGAACGCGCCGATTCCGGCAGGCTGGCAGCCGGTGCTCAACCTGCATCCCCGCTCGGCCTGGCGCGACTCGCTCGGCCAGCGAAAACCGTTCGACCCGCAGGCCGACGCCGACTTCGACCGGCTGCTGCATGCGCATGGCCTGCCCGATGACCGTGAACTGCGGACGCGCGCCGAGTCGGCGGTCGCCGCCGGGATGCGTCCCGAAGACTTCGACTGCCCAGCCAGCCGCCGCGCACGCGCACAGTTGCGGGTCGTGCTCAGGCGTCTGGCTGCGACCGGCGCTTCCGGGCCGCTCGACGCATGGCGGGCCCGCTTCGACCGGGCAGAAGCCGATGCGGGTGACGTTGCCCGGCCAGGCAGCCCCGACGCCTGACCCGTTAACGGGCACTGCCGAATGCGGGCAGTGAGACTGGACGCCCTGCACGACCTGCGCAGCGTCTCACTCGCCAGTGATGTTCGCCGCCTTGATCACCTTGGTCCACTTCGCGGTCTCGGATTCCATCAGCTTGGCGAACTCGGCCGTGCTGCGACGCGCGATGGTGACGCCCTGTTCATCGAACCGCTTGATCAACTCTGGCGAGTCGAGCGACGCCATCACCGCCGAGTGAATCGAGGCAACCAGCGGTCCGGGTGTGCCGCGTGGCGAGAACAGACCAAACCAGATGAAACTCTCGTAACCAGGCACGCCGGATTCACTGATGGTCGGCAAATCTGGCAACAGTGGGGTGCGGGTCGCGCCGCCCACGGCAATCGCCCGCAGCCTGCCGCTGCGAACCATCGCGATCGAACTCGTCAGAGAGCCGAGCTGCAGCTGGGTGTTGCCGGCAACGTTGTCAGCCACTGCCGGGCCGCCGCCCTTGAACGGCACATGCACCAGATCGACGCCGGCCATCAGCTTGAACATCTCTGTGTTCAGATGCGGAAAACCGCCCACCCCGGATGACGCATAGTTGAGCTGGCCCGGACGACGCTTGGCCAGCGCGATCAGCTCCTTCACCGTCTTCACCGGCAGACTGGGATGCACCACCAGCAGACTGTCGCTGAACCCGACCAGCGACACCGGGACGAAACTGGTGGTCAGATCCACCTTGGCCTTGTTGATGATGAAGCCGTAGCCGGTCGAGGTCAGCATCAGGGTATAGCCGTCCGGCGGCTGCTGCGAGGCGAACTCCATGCCGACGATGCCTCCGGCACCGGCCCGGTGGTCGATCACCACCGATTGCCCGAGCCGCTTGCTCATGTCCGCCCCCAGGATGCGGGTGACGAAGTCGGTGCTGCCCCCGGGCGCCCACGGACTGATGATGCGAATCGGCTTGTCCGGCCAGGCCGATGCGGCGAGCGCCAGGCCGGGTGCGCCTGATGCCACCGCGAAAGCGATCAACGCCACGCGCAGCATGGCGGGACAGGAAGCAGATTTGCGCCACTGTTCCATCGCAACTCCTTGATCGATGCTGTTAACAGACTACGCTGGCCGAGCGCTACGCCCCGTGCCTTGCGTGGACATGCACGTTTCAGGCCATGCCTGAGCGAATCAGACCGGCAACGGCGGTCGCCGCTGCGCCCAGCCGGTAGCGGCCTCGTAGGCCTCACCGACCCGGTACACCATCGCCTCCCCATGAGGCCGGCCGACGATCTGCATGCCAAGCGGGAGGCCGCCGGTGCTGAATCCGGTCGGTACCGCAAGCGCCGGACTGCCAGTGAGGTTGAACGGCGCCCGGGCCTGGCGCGCGTAGGTGTACTCGACCGCCTGCGGGTCGTCGATCCGGCAGGCCGGATCATGCGCACTCGCGGTGACGATCACATCGACGTCGTCGAACAGCCGATGGAACCCGTCGGCGAGCCGGACGCGCATGCGCATCGCATTGACATACTCTGCGCCGGACACGAAGGCGCCCGGGAACAGCCGCCCCCGGGTCAGTTCGCCATAGTCCTGCGGCCGCTCGCGCAGCCATTTCTCGTGCACTGCATAGGCTTCAGCCATCAGCAGCGTGCGGTTGCAGGCGGCGTACTGCTGCAGCGGCTGGGTCTTCACTTCGCGCACAACCGCACCCAGCGCGACCAGTTGCGCAAGCGCCTGCTCGATGCCGGCGCTCATTTCCGGATCGGCCGTCATGTCCTCGGTGTAGAAGTGCCGGATGACGCCGATGCGCACACCCTCCACACCGCGGCCGAGCAGCGCCTCGCAATCCCACCCGGGCTGGACCGCGCTGCCCGGATCATGCGGGTCGTAGCCGGCGATCAGGTTGAGCACGATCGCGTTGTCGCGCACCGTGCGGGTCAACGGACCGACATGATCCAGTGAATAAGCGAGCGGAAACACGCCACGCCGGCTGACCGTTCCATAGGTCGGCTTCATCCCGGCAACGCCGCACATCGACGCCGGATTGCGGATCGACCCCCCGGTGTCGGTGCCGATCGCCACCGGCAGGAAGCCGGCTGCAGTAGCGGTACCCGAACCGCTGGACGATCCGCCGCAGAAGTGATCCCGGTTCCAGGGGTTGCGTGCCGGCGGCCAGGGCAGATCGAAGCAGGGCCCGCCAAGCGCGAACTCATGGGTGGACAGCTTGCCCATGAAGACGCCACCTGCTGCGCGCAGCTTGCGGGTGACCACCGCATCGGACGACACCAGGTTGTCCTTCAGGATTGCCGAGTGTCCGGTGGTCGGCAGACCGGCATAGTCGATGATGTCCTTCAACCCGTAGGGCACGCCATGCATCGGTCCGCGCCAGCCACCCGCCATGATCTCGGTCTCGGCGCGCCGCGCATCGGCCAGAGCGATATCAGGCGTGAAGCGAAGAAATGCGTTGAGTGCACCATCATGCTGCTCGACCCGGGCGATCAGCGCCTCGGCATACTCGACCGGCGACAGCGATTTCGTGCGGATCAGCTCTGCAGCTTCAGCAACGCCGAGAAAAGCCGGATCAGTCATGGCTGTCGCCCCTCATCGCGGTCGGTAGACATGGGCCGGCTCGTCGGACGGCACCAACGCGCCGGTCTGCAGCACCGAGCGACGGGTCTCGGCAACCCGCGCCGCTTTCGCGAACTGCTGCAGATCGGACTCGGACAGGCGATCCAGCCCCAGGGCCCGGGCCAGCTTGCGGATGTCTTCAGGTACGGCTTCCTGCGTCATTGCGACCTCCTCATCGCTCCCGAGAAGGCGAGCCTCCAGTGGAACACCCGAGCAGTGTATCAAAGGCCTGCCACCGCGCTGGCGGTGGAGGACGGCGGAGGGCGGTGGCAGTCCGGCAGCGGATCGCCTGGCCGCGACGCGCTGCACGAATGGACCAATCGCTGCGCCTTGCTCCAGGGATCGGGTGGCCCCCTGCGCGCCTGTCTCGATCGTCTGACCGTGTGGCAGCCGGCAAGTGCGCCCGAGTCGCTGATGATCATCCTGTTCGTTGCGGCCATCGTGCTGCCGACGATCGCCGTCTGCACGATCTCCTCGTACAGCGTGTTCCGGGGCAAGGCGCGCGACTGCCCCGCAGCCCGTCACGCGAGCGAACGCTGCCGCCACTACGCACGCCCAAGCGACTGCGCCCGACCCTAACGGCCGGTGTGCCGGATATGCTGCTAAAGTCCAGGCCAGCCGCAGTCGCATGGGTACGTTGTCTTCTCTGCTGGAGGAAGTGCCGATGAAGACCATCCGCCGTTTTCCCTTTCGCTACACCGAGACCGAGGACTGCTGGATACCGATGCCCGATGGCGTCCGGCTGGCGGTCAAGCTATGGTTGCCCAGGGTGAAGCCCGGCGTGCGGGTGCCGGCGATCATCGAAGTGCTGCCCTATCGAAAGCGCGACATCTACGCGCCGCGCGACGCGATGCATCACCGCTATTTCGCCGGCCATGGCTATGCCTGCCTGCGCGTGGATATACGAGGCACGGGCGACTCCGACGGGCATCAGGGCGTGTTCGCCGCCGAGCAGGAACGTAACGACACGCTGCAGGTATTGGAATGGATTGCCGCGCAGCCTTGGAGCGACGGTCAGGTCGCGATGTTCGGCATCTCGTGGGGTGGCTTCCAGGGCATCCAGACGGCGCACTGCGCGCCACCGCAGCTGAAGGCAGTGATCGCCTGCTCATTTGCACCTGACCGCTACTACTACAGTCAAGTCTATCGCGGTGGTTGCTTTCTTTCGCGTTCGATCCGCTGGTCCAGCCAGTTGTTCGGCTACAAATCGCGACCGCCCGATCCGCAACTGGTCGGGCGACGCTGGCGCGCGCTCTGGCTGGAGCGGCTGGCGCATGACACGCCACAGATCGTCGCCGCACTCGGCCACCAGGCCTATGACGATTACTGGGCGAGCCGCCGCATCGACTATGACCGCATCCGGGTGCCGTTTTACGCCGTCAGCGGCTGGGCCGATGGTGCGTATGTCGGCGCGGTCGGTGAGTCGCTCACCGCCTTGCGCTCACCGCGCAAGGCACTGATCGGTCCCTGGGGTCACCGCTTCGCGCATCTGGGCGTGCCGGGGCCGGCGATCGGCTTTCTGCAGGAGTCGCTGCGCTGGTATGACCACTGGATGCGTGGCCGCGACACCGGCATCATGCGCGAGCCGATGTACCGGGCATGGATCGCCGAGGCCGCGCCGGCCCAGAGCTTCTATGCCGAGTCGCCCGGGCGCTGGGTGAGCGAGCCAAGCTGGCCGTCGCCGCGCATCAAGTACCGGTGCTGGCATCTGCGCGGCGATCGCACGCTGGGCGCGCAGGCCGGCAGCGGTGCAGCACTGCATTGGGCATCACCGCTGGTGACCGGCCTTGAAGGCGGTGAACTGATGCCCTGGTTCCAGCATGGCCCGAGCCCGGAGATGCCCGGCGATCAGCGTGCCGACGACGGCAAGTCGCTTTGCTTCGACTCGGCTGCCCTTGCGACACGCATCGAGATCCTGGGTACGCCGGTCGCCCACCTGTCGCTGTCGGTCGACCGGCCGACCGCCTTCATCTGTGTTCGCCTGTGCGATGTGGCGCCAGACGGCCGCTCGACCCGGGTCAGCTACGGCGTGTTCAATCTGACCCATGTCGAAGATCCACGCCAACCGGTTCGCCTGAAGCCGGGCAAGCGCTATCCGGTCAGCATCGCACTCACCGACTGTGGCTACGCGTTTCGCCCCGGACACCGCGTGCGCGTAGCGGTTTCGACCAGCTACTGGCCGCTGATCTGGCCCTCGCCCGAGCCAGTGATGCTTACCCTGCACGCAGGTGACAGCCGTATCGACCTGCCGGTGCGCCCGCCAAATCGCGCCGACCGCACGCTCGAGCCGTTCGAGCCGCCCGAAGCCGCAGAGCCGTTCACCCGTACCGTGCTCGCCCCGGGCGGTCGGCATCGAAACATCCACACCGATGTAGGCAGCGCACACACCCGGGTCGAGGTGGCCGACTACAGCGGCCTCATCCGCTATGACCCGATCGATCTGATCGCCGAGGCGCGCTCGAGCGAGCAGTACAGCCTTACCGAAGGCGATCCGCTGTCGGCGACTGCGGAAGTAAGCTGGCAATGGCGCTTCCAGCGTGGGCGCTGGAAGATCCGTACCGAGAGTCTGACCCGGGTGAGCTGCACCCGCACGGAGTATGTGATCCATGCAGAACTGGACGCGTTCGAAGGCAACAAGCATGTTTTCAGCCGTAGTTTCGACCATCGGGTGGCGCGCCATGGCACCTGAATCGCCATTCGGGCGTATCTGCAACCCGTTGGTCGGACTGCGCGTACGACCTGTGCTCGCCGGGACACTGATCGGGGCACGCCGGGCACGGCTGACCGTGGTGGTGCTGGCTTTGGCGGTGCTCACCGGTGCGACTGCGGCCGTGGCGCAGAGCTACCCGCGCAAGCCGGTCACCCTGATCGTGCCGTTCCCGCCGGGTGCTGCCACCGACGTGTTCGGTCGGGTGGCGGCCCGACGGATGGGTGAACTGCTCGGCCAGCAGTTCGTGGTGATCAACCGCGATGGCGCCTCCGGCCTCATCGGCACCGAGGTGGTCGCGCGCGCCGCACCAGATGGCTATACGCTGCTCTGGGGCAGTTCCGGTCCCCTGGCGATCAGCCCGGTGTGGACCGAAAAGATGCCCTATGAGCCGCTGCGCGACTTCCAGCCAGTGAGTCTGTTTGCGCAGATTCCGTTTCTGCTGCTGGTGCATCCCTCGGTGCCGGCACGCAGCGTGAAGGAGCTGGTCGCGCTGGCCCGTGCCCGGCCTGGGGCACTGAATTTCGCCTCGTCCGGCACCGGCGGCACTGCGCATCTGGCTGCCGAGAAGTTTCTGTCGATGACCGGCATCCGCATGCTGCACGTGCCCTACAAAGGCACTTCGCTGTTTGCCACCGAACTGATCGCCGGCCAGGTCGATCTCGCCTTCGCCGGGCCTACCACGGCGCTGCCGCATCTGAAGACCGGCCGCCTGCGCGCACTCGCCAGCACCGCCCCGCAGCGAAGCGAGCTGCTGCCCGAACTGCCAACGATGGTCGAAGCAGGCGTACCCGGCTACGAGTTCACCCAATGGTACGGGCTGCTCGCTCCGGCAAAGACACCGCGCGAGATCGTGGCGTCCTTGCACTCGACACTGCACTCGGCAATGGAAGACCCGGATATCCGCAGGCGCATCGTCGCCGAAGGCGGCCGACTCACGCCCAACTCACCCGAGGCGTTCGCCGCGTTCATCAAGCTGGAGATCGAGCGCAATGGCGAGTTGATCAGAAAGCTGAACCTGAAGCGGGAGTGATTCCAGGAACGCCGGTTCGCGCCCCGCTTGCGGGTAATCGCGCAAGTCGGCGAATCGAACAACGATTCGACTTGCGGCGTCAATGTCTGGGCTCTCTTTTTCATGCGTGCGTGAGGTGTACGACCCGTGGACCGCCGGTGTACCGCCCGTCCTCGAGATGAAAAATAGAACGTACTCCGGTAATCGGACATACCCCAGTTTTCGGGATGGTCAGAAGCCTGTGGCCGCATGACGCCAACGGCCTAGCGCGTCCGGTCAAACCACAGCTGCGGACCGTTGGGGCGACCCACTCGACCCACTGGCGCGCTGCACCGTCTCGCGCAGTAACCGGAGCGCGTTGCCGACCACCAGCAGCGAACTGGCCGACATGCCGAGCGCGGCGACCCACGGCGTCACCATGCCTGCCACCGCCAAGGGCACGGCCACCAGGTTGTAGGCTGCAGCCCAGACCAGGTTCTGTCGGATCACCCGCATCGTGCGCCTGCAGGTGTCGATCGCAGCCAGCAACCGGCCCATGTCCGTGCCGTCATCGTCGACCATCCAGACCATGTCCGCCGCAGCCTGCGCGACCTGGGTGCCGCAACCCAGTGCGATCGACACCTGCGCCTGCGCCAGCACCGGCGCGTCATTGACGCCGTCGCCGAACATTGCGACCACAGCGCCGTCGGCCTGCAGGCCACGCACGAAGGCAAGCTTCGCCTGCGGGGTCATGCCGCCTCGCACCACGGCAGAGTCGGGCGACTGCGTGGCAGCCAGACCGAGGGTATGCGCCACCGCCTCGACGGTCGCCGGCTGGTCTCCCGACAGCAAGACGATGTGTGCACCGCCAGCCTGCAACCGGTCGAGGAGCTCACGCGCCCCGGGCCGAATCTGGTCCGACAGGGTAAAGCGCGCAAGCCGTCCGCGCCGGTCGCCGAGGACGACCTGCGTATCACCGCGCTGCATCGGCCCGGCGTCGCGGTTGTCCGGCAGCGTACCGGACAGCTCAGCGACGAAAGCAGGCGCGCCGAGTCGCAGATTTCGTCCGTCAACCCTTGCTTGGACGCCGCCACCGGGAACATGACTCAGATCGACCACGCGCCCAGCGAGCGAAGCGCCTGTGTCAAGGCCAGCGTCAGGGCCAGCGTCAGGGCCACCGCCCGGGTCATCGTCGCCCGCGGCCGGCGCGGGTAGCTCAGGCTGCGCGAACTCGCGCAACGCCCGACCGATCGGATGCTCGGACCCGCCCTCCAGGGCCGCCACCCAGGCGAGGCACTGCGCACGATCGGCCGGCGTCGCGGCGTGACCGTCGGCGGCCTCCACTTCGAACCCACTCACCCGCAACCGGCCAGTGGTCAGCGTGCCAGTCTTGTCGAACACGAAATGGGTTGCTCGCGCCAGCGTCTCGATCGCATGACCCCGGGTCGACAGCAGGCCGCGCCGCGCCAGACTGCTGGTCGCCGCGGCAAGTGCTGCCGGCGTCGCCAACGACAGCGCGCACGGGCAGGTGATCACCAGCACGGCCACCGTGACCCAGAGCGCGCGCGCCGGGTCGTGTGCACCCCACCAGAGCGCGGTCGCCGCCGCCACGCCAAGCAACCCGAGCACGAACACGCCGGCGACCCGGTCAGCGAGTGCGGCCAGCGGCGGCTTTTCGGCCGCGGCTCGGTCGAGCAGACGCACGATGCCGGCCAGCACCGTCTGTTCGCCGACCCGCTCGACCCGCAGCACCAGCGGCGACAGCAGGTTGATCGCACCGCCGGTCATGGTGGCCCCGACGCCGCGCAGCACCGGCCGACTCTCGCCGGTGAGCAGCGCCTCGTCCACCTCGCCCTCACCATCGACCACCCGGCCATCGGCGGGAACGCGCGCCCCGGGGCGCACCAGCACGATATCGCCTGCACGCAACTGCGCCACCGCGACGGTCTCCACCGGCAGCAGCGAACGCCTCTGTGGGGTCCACGACGGCAGGCGTTCGGCCTGCGCCGGGATCAGTCGCGCCAGTTCATCGGTCGCACGCGCGGCGCGTGCCCGCACCTGCGACTCGAGAAAACGCGCGGCCAGCAGCAGGAACACGAACATGGTCACCGAGTCGAAGTAGACGTCGCCCTGTCCGGCGAGCGTCGCCTGCAGGCTGGCCGCGAACGCCACCGCGATGCCCAGCGCGACCGGCACGTCCATGCCGACACGCAGCCCGCTCATGTCCCGCCAGGCGCTGGCGAAGATCGGCGCTGCCGAATAAAGCAGCACCGGCAAGGTTAATACCAGCCCGGCCCAGCGCATCAACTGCTCGGTATCGGCCGCCATGTCGGCGCCGGCGAGATACACCGGTACCGCATACATCATCACCTGCATCATGCCCAGACCGGCGATGGCCAGCCCGGCCAGTGCCCGCCTGCGCTCGCGCCGGTGCAGATCGTCGACCCGGCCGGCATCGAACGGGCACGCTCGGTAACCTACCGAAGCGACCGCCTGCAGGATCGAAGACAGTGCCACCCGCTGCTGATCCCAGCGGATCCGGGCGCGGCGGGTCGAGTAGTTGATCTGCACGCCGGTTACACCTGCGACCCGCTGCAGGCTCCCTTCTACCAGCCAGACGCAGGCAGCACAGGTGATGCCCTCGATCAGCAGCACCGCTTCGCGCTCGTCCCGCCCGGGCGCCGATTGGCCCCGGTCCGCCCTACCCTCGACCGGTCGCACGAACGCCGATTGCACCGCAGGGTCGTCATACAGCGCCAGTTGCACCAATTCGACCGGCACGGTGTCAGCCGCCGTCGCTGGCAACGCCTGACGATGCCGGTAGTAGCTTTCGAGTCCCGCGCCCACGATCGCCTGCGCCACCGCCCGGCACCCGGCGCAGCACATGGCGCGCGCCGCCCCGTCGATCTGCACCGTCAGGCCATCGGTACCCGCCAGCGGCAACCCGCAGTGGAAACACGCGAGCGCAACCGATGCATCGACTGGAATCAGCATGGCCGGGACTGCGGAGGCGCCGCCGAGTGCAGGCAATCGATCGGGTTTCATGCTCGGTTCCTGGTGTCCTGCCCGGCGGACGGCCGACGCTCTGGCGGACAAGCCTAGTCCCGCACATCCCGCCGCTGGTTGATGCAGATCAACTGCGTTATCTGAAGCAACCAGACTACCCTTAGAATCGCATCATGGTGCCGTGGCTAGAAGGCGATGACCCGTTTCCCGCGCTCGATACCGCGCTGATCGAGCCCAATGGCCTGCTCGCCGCGGGCGGTGACCTGTCAGTGCGCCGCCTGCGCGATGCTTATGCGCAAGGGATTTTCCCGTGGTTCAACCCGGGCGACCCGATACTCTGGTGGAGCCCCGACCCGCGCATGGTGCTCATTCCCGACCATCTGCATGTGCGCCGTTCACTGCGCAAGCGGCTGAAACATCGGGACTACGAGATCCGGGTCGACACCGCGTTTCGCCGCGTCGTCTCGGCCTGCAGTGCACCGCGCGGCGGCCAGGCCGGCACCTGGATCACCGACGCGATGATCGACGCCTACTGCGCCTTGCATGCCGCCGGTCATGCGCATTCGGTGGAAACCTGGATCGACGGCGAGCTGGCCGGCGGCCTTTACGGCATCGCGCTGGGCCGGGCGTTCTTCGGCGAGTCGATGTTCACCCGGGTGCCTGATGCGTCGAAGATCGCCTTCGTTCACCTGGCTGGCCAGCTTGCACGCTGCGGCTTCGGCCTGATCGACTGCCAGATGCGTACCGACCACCTGGCGAGTTTTGGCGCCCGGGAGATTCCGCGCCGGGTGTTCGCGGACCGGCTCGCGGAGTTGATACACTACGAGGCATCTGATGCCAGTGGCAACAGCGCCTGGCCAAGCCAGGGGTTCGACGCAGCTGTAGACAGCGGGTCCGGTATCGATCCGGGCAAGGAGGCAGTGGACGTGAGCATGGCGGCGACCAGACGATGACCCGGCTGAATGACTTCCCGATCTCGGTTCTGCAGTTCTATACGACCGCGCGCTATGCCTGCAGCTATCTGCCGGACCGGATGGCGCGCTCGCAGGTCGCCACACCCAGCCACCTGATCGACACCTCGGTGTACAGCGAACTGGTGCGCTCCGGCTTTCGCCGCAGCGGTGCTTTCACCTACCGCCCGTACTGCGACAACTGCCGCGCCTGTGTGCCGGTGCGCGTCCTGGTCGACCAGTTCGAACCGGCGCGCTCGCAGCGACGCGCGCATGCCCGCCATTCTGAACTGGCCTCGGAAGTGCTCGACCTGCGCTATTCGCCAGACCACTACGCGCTCTACCTGCGCTACCAGGCGCAGCGCCACTCCGGCGGCGGCATGGATCATGACAGCCGGGAGCAGTACCGGCACTTCCTGCTCCAGAGCAACATCCGCTCGCACCTGGTCGAGTTTCGCGACCAACATGCCGACCAGCGGCCGTTGCGCATGGTCAGCATCGTCGACCGGCTGGAGGACGGGCTGTCCTCGGTGTACACCTTCTTCGATCCGGATATGCCAGGCGCGAGCTATGGCACCTACAACGTGCTCTGGCAGATCGATCTGTGCCGCCAACTCGGCCTGCCCTATCTCTACCTGGGCTACTGGATCGGCCAGAGTGCCAAGATGGCCTACAAGGTCAACTTCCAGCCCATGGAAGGGTTGATCGACGGACGCTGGCAGCGCTTGAAACGCCAGCCGCCCGGTACTCGCTCAACCTCCGGAGAATGACCGGACCCGCCGCCGCAGGACGAGGTTCAGCGCGCGCACCTGCGGCTCCAACGGCGACGAGTCGTCGGGCGCTGCCGGTCGCCCTGATCGACGAGTCGCTTTGCATCGGCTGCACGATCTGCATCCAGAAGTGCCCGGTAGACGCGATCGTCGGCGCAGCGAAACGCATGCATACGGTGCTCGCCGCCGAGTGCATCGGGTGCCGGCTCTGTATTGCCCCCTGCCCGGTCGATTGCATCGTGATGGTCGACCCGGCCCCGCCGATGCACCGGGTCGACCCGGCACTCGCGCTGGCGCGTTTCCGCTTCCGCCAGTTTCGGCTTGAACGCGGCCTGCACGAGCGCGCCCAGCGTTTCGGGCGTGAAGCGGAGGCCGAACTGGCAGCGCTGGAAGCCCACGCGGCTGCGGATTCAAGCGCGGAGAAAGCGCAGACCGGGCAAGACCAGCCAGTCGACGTCGAGCGCGCGCGCAAACGCGCGGTGATCGAACGCGCGGTGGCGCGTGCCAAGGCGCGCCAGACCCGCGCGAACGCAGCCTCGGATGACTGGCTGGTGTAACCTGTCGTGCTTCGACTCAACCGATACAGCATGCGTCGAACCCGTGTTCCGGTCCCCGCTGCCGGTCTCAGACCTTCGGTCGAAGTCCTACTGCCGGTCGACATGTTCAACCCACCGGTTGCCGGCAGCAGGCAGCGACCCGGTCTGAGGTTTGCCCGAGGCGTACGCGCCGGTCGCTGGGTGTTCGCCAGCGGGCAGATGGCCGTCGACTACGCGACCGGCAGCATCGCCGACGAGGTACTGCGTACCCGCGCGCCACTATCCGGCCTGCCGAAGCATCGACGGGAAGCGGTGCGCCTGTTCGACCAACTGGAGCAGGTGCTGGCCGCCGGGGGAACCTCGCTCGCCCAGGTGGTGCGCAGCGACCAGTACTTCACCGGCTGGGCTGCTGTCAGCCACTATCATCCTGAACGCGTGCGACGCTTCCGCGCGCTGGTGCCACCGACCACCTCGGTGCTGCAACCGAATCTGCTGCTGCCGGGGGCGGATCTCAACGCCGAGTATCTTGCGATCACACCGGCGATCGGCGCGCCGATCGAGCCGATATATCCGGACGGCCTGCATGTGCCGTCGACCTCGGGCTTCGCGCCTGCCATGCGCGCCGGCGACTTCGTGTTCATCGCCGGCTTCATGGCCGCCCACCTGCCCGGAGACCTGGGCGGTATCGCCCCCGAGGCGAAGGTCCCTGCGGGGCACCTGTGGAAAGGCACCCGCATCAAGCTCGAAGCCGAGTACGCGATCAAGGAGAAGATCGCGGTCGCACTGGCCGGTGCCGGGTCGTCGCTCGAGCGTCTGGTCAAGGTGCAGGTCTACCTTCGTGACATGACCGACCTGCCGGCGTTCAACGAAGTCTGGGCGCGCTGGTTTCCCATCTGGCGCCCGGCCGTGAGCTACATCCCGACAGCCACGCCCGGCTTTGCCATCGAAGATGCGCGCCTGGAGATCAACGCGATCGCGCTCACCAATGACTGCAGGACGCTCGCGCAGCCGATCGATGGCGGTTTTCATACCGGTATCGACGGACAGTGCGCCGCGATCCACGCCGGCGATCTGCTGTTGTGTTCCGCACTGCTCGCCGCCGGCGCCGACGGTGCGCTGCCCGGCGTGCTCGCCGATGCGCGCCAGCCCCACTTCGGCTCGACCGCGGAGGCGCAGATCGACCATATCGTCGATCGCGCACAGCGCCTGTGCGCGGCCGCCGGCACGCTACTGCAGAACATGACCCGGCTGCAGTTGTTCGTCACTGATCTGGCCGAAGTGCCGGCCTGCCTGCGCGCCCTCGCGCGCCGCCTGCCCGGCCTCGCGCTGCCGCTGTCGGTGGTCGAAGTTCCCGGCCCGCTGCCAGTGCCGGGCTGCACCGTGATGGTCGATCTTTGGGTATACGCACCGTGAGTCACGACGCACGATGAGGCTTCCGGGCATCAGGAAGCTGTTGCTGGGCAGTGCGATCGCCATCGCGCTGTTCGCGCTGTCAGGCTTCTTCGCACTGCCGCCGCTCGTCAAGTCGATCGCGCAAACCCAGGCAGGCAAGGCGCTCGGGCGCGAAGTGCAGATCGATGCCCTGTCGATCAATCCGTTCGCACTGTCGGCGACCGTGAAGGGCTTTCGCCTGTACGAAAAAGACTCCAGGGAGGTGTTCGCGTCGGTCGATGAGCTGTACGCCAACGTCGAGTTGAGTTCAGTCCTGCATCTGGCGCCGGTGCTCAGTGCGCTGAGGGTGAGCGCTCCGAAAGTGAAGATAGTGCGGCTCACCGGGCAGCGCTTCAACTTCAGCGACATCCTGGAGACGCTCGCCAAACAGCCCAAGAGCGACAAGAAGGCGCTGTTCTCGCTCAACAACATCGAACTGACCGACGGGCGCATCGACATCGACGATCGGCCGGAAGACGCCCGCCATGCGGTGACCGACATCCGGCTCGCGGTGCCCTTCGCGTCAAACCTGCCAGCCCAGGTCGATGTGAAGATCACGCCGGCGTTCGCGGCGAAGTTCAATGACACGGCAATCGAGCTCAAGGGCGAGACCGTGCCGTTCAAGGAAACGCTGGAGAGTTCACTCACGCTCTCGCTCGCTGATCTGCAGCTCGGGCGCTATCTGCGCTACGTGCCGGTGACGCTCGGCTTCGAGCTGCCCACCGGCGCGCTGTCGGCTGACCTGCGCATCAGTTTCATCCGCGCCAAGGATCAGCCGCAGCGGTTGACCGTCTCCGGTGTGACCCGCCTGCGCGACCTGTCGGTGGTCGATGCCAGCAAGGCGAAACTGATCGCACTGGCGCTGCTGGAAGTGGATCTGGAATCACTCGATGTGTTCGGGCGCAGCGTGGACGTGTCGAAGATCCTCGTCGAGGGGCTTGCCATCGACGCGGTGCGCGAGAAGGACGGCCGGATCAATCTCCTGTCGCTGCTGCCGACTGCGA
>JBBRCD010000067.1:0-22183 GCA_038205245.1 Burkholderiales bacterium | reverse complement strand
CGGGTCTGTACCAGCGTCACGGGCCTGTTCGGACAGTATGTGCCGCCGGAACTGGTCGACGAGATGGCAAAGGACCCGACCCGGTTTTCGATGGAAGGGGAGAGCCGCGAGCTGTCCGTGCTGTTCACCGATGTGCGCGGGTTCACCACAATCTCGGAGGGGCTGGACCCGAAGGCGCTGTCGAACCTGATGAACGAGTTCCTGACGCCGCTCACCCGAATCATCTACAAGCATCGTGGCACCATCGACAAGTACATGGGCGACGCGATCATGGCGTTCTGGGGCGCGCCCCTGGAGGACGCGGATCATGCAGCGCACGCGGTCGAGGCGGCGCTCGAGATGCAGCGTACCCTGGCCGCCCTGCAGCCAGAATTCAAGGCGCGCGGCTGGCCGCCGATAAAGATCGGTGTTGGGGTCAACACCGGCCGGATGAGCGTCGGCAACATGGGCTCGGAAATACGTCTCGCCTATACCGTGATGGGTGACGCAGTGAACCTGGCTTCAAGGCTGGAAGGGATCACAAAAGAATATGGCGCTGATATCATCGTCGGCGAAGCAGTCTGCCGAGCTGCGCCCGGCTTTCACTACGTCGAGCTCGACCGGGTGCGGGTGAAGGGCAAGGAGGCTCCAGTGGCGATTTTCGAGCCGCTGGGCAGGCAGGGCGAGGTCGATCGTGCCCTGCTGGATCAGATGGGACTGTTCCAGAAGGCGATCAGGCTGTTCCGAAGCCAGGACTGGGATCTGGCCGAGGTTCAGTTGCTCAATCTGCAGAGGGTCGCGCCGCAGCGTAAAGTGTTCCAGCTCTATCTAGAGCGGATTGCCCACTACCGGCTGGAGCCCCCGCCGTCGGATTGGGACGGCGTTTTCGTGTTCCAGACAAAGTAATACGAAGGTAATACGCAAGTAGTACCCAAGTAATAAAACATACAGCAGACAGGAAAGTTCAGGGCGTTACGGATGAAGTTGCGTGTGCTCGGTTGCAGTGGCGGCATCGGCGGCAGTCTGCGCACGACCTCATTCGTGCTGGACGGCGATGTGCTGCTCGACGCCGGCACTGGCGTGGGCGACCTGAGCATCGAAGAACTGCGCGCCATCGACCATGTGTTCCTGACGCACTCCCATCTGGACCATGTCACCTCGCTGCCGTTCCTGGTCGATACCGTCGGCTGGATGCGCGACCGCCCGGTCACCGTGCATGCCCTGCCGGAGACGATCGAGGTACTCAAGCAGCACCTGTTCAACTGGAAGCTCTGGCCGGATTTCGCCAAGATTCCTGACGCTGACAATCCATGGATGCGCTACGAGCCGGTCGCGGTCGGCCAGAAGGTCGATCTTGGCGGCGGGCGCGCTATCACCCCGCTGCCGGCCAACCATGTCGTGCCAGCGGTCGGCTACCACCTCGACAGCGGTCGGGGCAGCCTGGTGTTCACTGGCGACACCACGGTGAACGACAGCCTGTGGCCGCTGGTCAACGAGATCCGCAACCTGCGCTACCTGATCATCGAGACCGCGTTCCGCAATCGGGAACATGAACTCGCCCGCGCCTCCAAGCATCTGAGCCCTGACATGCTGGCCCAGGAACTGGAGAAGCTGGAACGCCCGGTGGAGATCTACATCACGCACTTGAAGCCGGGCGAGTACGAGGTCATCATGGAGGAAATCCAGGCCTGCGCCGGCAAGTTCAATCCGCAGATGTTGCTGACCTTCCAGCAATTCGAGTTCTGATCGAGGACGCCGACCGATGCCTGCCCGCCAGAAGGACCCAGCGCAATGAGCAGCGTGCTCGACGTGCGGCCCGTACCCGTCCCGGGCGGGCGCGGCGTTCAGGCGGCGGGCGGTGATGCCCTTGCCGACAAGCTGCGTTTTTCGCAGGGCCTGCAGGCGGTCACCAACAAGATTCACGCCGCGAGCGAACTCGACGAAATCATGCTCGAGCTGTCGCAGGAGATCTGCACGCTGTTCGAGGCCGACCGGTTGACGATCTATGTCACCACCGAGGACTGCAACTCGATCGTGTCCAAGGTGAAGACCGGGCTCAATTCGTTCAAGGACCTCAAGCTGCCGATCAACGAGCAGAGCATCGCCGGTTTCGTTGCGAGCAGCAGGCGGGTGCTCAACATCGATGACGTCTACAACGACGAGGAACTAAAGCGCTACAGCCCGCAGCTGCATTTCCTGAAGGAAGTCGACAAGCGCACCGGCTATCGTACCCGGCAGATGCTGGTGGTGCCGGTGTGCGCGGGGGCACGCGATGCCAGCCAGGACTCCACCCGCGATATGGGCAAGGATCTGGCGAAGCAGACGCTGGTCGGCGTGATCCAGATCATCAATTCCAAGGCCGGCGTCGCCTTCTCGCAGACCGCCGAGGACGGCGCGAGGCACCTCGCCGAAACGCTGGGGATCGCGCTGTTGCAACGCCAGAAGCAGCCGACGTTCAAGGTGCGTGGCAAGTATGACCATCTGGTGGCCGGCGCCGTGCTGTCGACCGACGAGATGGAGCTTGCACTGCGCTCGGCGCGGCGCAAGAACATCGACATCGAGGACGTGCTGCTTGACGAGTTCCAGGTCAAGGTGGCAGTGCTTGGCGACGCGCTGGCCCAGTTCTTCCAGGTGCCCTACGAGCCCTACCTTGCCGAGCGGTTGAAGCCGCTCGACCTGTTGAAGAATATCCGGCGCGAGTTCGCCGACGCGAGCGGCTGGCTGCCGATAGGGGACGGCAAGGACGGTCTGGTCGTGCTGTGTACCGACCCCGAGAAGGTGCGTGGGTCGAAGCAGGTCGCCAA
Organism: Burkholderiales bacterium; assembly: GCA_038205245.1. Lineage (GTDB taxonomy): Bacteria > Pseudomonadota > Gammaproteobacteria > Burkholderiales > CAIKXV01 > CAIKXV01. The sequence continues at coordinate 19,400 of JBBRCD010000067.1, read as the reverse complement.
CGTGTTTCCCAAGGCGAAGGTTCAGTATCGGGTCACGACCAAGCGCGAATTCTCGGCTTCGATGAACCAGCTGTTCGGCGGCTCGGCTGAGATGCCAGACACCAGTTCGGTCGGCGATCTGCTGTCCGAACTGACACAGGAAGGCGAGGATGACTCCTCGACGGCGGCGGAGCTCTCGGCCGCGTCCGAGAACGAAGTGGTGCGGCTGGTCAACAAGATCATCGTCGACGCCTACCATCAGGGCGCCTCGGATATCCATGTCGAGCCGGGCCCGGGCAAGCAGAAGATGCTGGTGCGTTTTCGCAAGGACGGCTCGCTGCACAACTACATCGAAGTGCCGGCCAGCTATCGGCAGGCGATCGCTGCGCGCCTGAAGATCATGTGCGACCTCGATACCTCCGAGAAGCGCCGTCCGCAGGACGGCAAGATCAACTTCAAGAAGTTCGGCCCGCTGGACATCGAGCTGCGGGTCGCGACCATCCCCAGCCAGGGCGGGGTCGAGGACGTGGTGATGCGTATCCTCGCCGGTGGCGAGCCGATCCCGCTGGACAAGCTCGGCGTGTCCGACCACAACCTGGCGCTGCTCAAGGGCGCGATCACCAAACCCTACGGGCTGTTCTTCGTCTGTGGCCCCACCGGCTCGGGCAAGACCACTTCGCTTCACTCGGTGCTCGGCTACATCAATACGCCCGAAACCAAGATATGGACGGCGGAGGACCCGGTCGAGATCACCCAGCGCGGTCTGCGTCAGGTGCAGATGAATCCGAAGGCCGGGCTCACTTTCGCTACTGCGATGAAGGCCTTTCTTCGCGCCGACCCGGACGTGATCATGGTCGGCGAGATGCGCGACAAGGAGACGGTCGCGATCGGCATCGAGGCCTCGCTCACCGGTCACCTGGTGTTCGCCACTCTGCACACCAACAGCGCGCCCGAGTCGATCAATCGCCTGCTCGACATGGGGATGGACCCGTTCAACTTTTCCGATGCGCTGCTCGGTATCCTGGCCCAGCGCCTCGGCAAGCGCCTGTGCTCCAAGTGCAAGAAGCCGCATGTGGCGAGCGACGACGAACTGCGGCTGCTGCTCGAGGAATACTCCCAGGAACTGAAGGCAACCGATAGCTGGAAGAAGGATCCGGAGGCGGCGCGAGAGACGTTGCGCCAGGATTGGGTACGGCAGTTCGGCAACGACAAGGGAGAGATCACTCTCTACTCGAAGGTGGGCTGCGACACCTGCGGTGGCACCGGCTACAAGGGCCGTACCGGCCTGCACGAGCTGCTGATCGGCACCGACCGGATCAAGAAAGCTATCCAGGAGCATGCACGGGTGGCGGAACTGTTTGCGATCGGGCTGGAAGAGGGCATGCGCACGCTGAAGATGGACGGGATCGAGAAGGTTCTGCTGGGTATCACCGATATCCACCAAGTGCGTGCGGTTTGCATCAAGTAACGTCCTGGATCCAGCGATGAGCACGACGGAGCAGAGCGAGGGCGATGGCGCGGCGCAGAGGGAGCGGCGGGCTGGGCTCGGAGGCCGGCGCACCGGCTCGGACAACATGCTCGCCCGGCTGGCCTACCTGAACCAGGTCGGCGTTGCGCTGTCCCGGGAAAAGGATATCGACCGTCTGCTCGAATCGATCCTGATCGCCGCGCAGGCGATCGCCAATGCCGACTGCGGCACCCTGTATCGGGTGTCGGAGGACCGGCAATCGCTTCGCTTCGAGATCATCCGCACCGACTCGCTCGGCGTCGCCTTCGGCGGCAGCACCGGCAAGCCGGTGCCGCTGCCGCCGATTCCGCTTTACGACGCGGCAGGGGTGCCGAACACGCACAACGTGTCGGCCTGCGCGGTGATCCAGGATTGCACCTTCAACATCGAGGATGCCTATACCGCGGAAGGCTTCGACTTCTCGGGTACCCGCAGGTTCGACCAGACCAACGGCTACCGCTCGCAGTCTTTCCTCACCGTGCCGATGAAGAATCATGAGGCGGAGATCATCGGCGTCCTGCAGCTGATCAATGCCCAGGACCGGGTGACCGGAAAGTTCCGGGCATTCACCGACGACGACCAGCAGCTCGCCGAGTCGCTCGCCTCGCAGGCGGCGGTGGCGCTGACCACTCGCCTGCTCATCTCGCATCTGGAGAGTCTGTTCGAGTCGTTCATCAATCTGATCAATTCCGCAATCGATGACAAGTCGCCCTATACCGGCGGCCATTGCGAGCGGGTGCCGGTGCTGACCATGATGCTGGCCGATGCGGCCTGCGGCACGCAAAACGGCGCTCTGGCCGGGTTCTCGATGAACGAGCAGCAGCGCTACGAGCTGAAGATCGCCGGGCTGCTGCATGACTGCGGCAAGGTGACCACGCCGGTGCATGTGGTCGACAAGGCAACCAAGCTCGAGACCATCTTCGATCGGATCCATCTGGTCGATACCCGCTTCGAGGTGGTCAGACGGGATGTCGAGATCGCCCTGCTGCGCGAGCGTCTGGCGGCGGTGCAGGCCGGGGAGCGGGCGAACCTGGTCGACATGGACACCGAACTCAAACGCCGGCTGCGTGAAATCAACGAGGACCGGGACTTTCTGCACACGGCAAACATCGGCGGCGAGGGGATGACCGAGGCCGACCAGGCGCGGGTGCGCGCTATCGCCCAACGCTATACCCGGCTTGACGCCGACGGTTTCGAAACGCCGTTCCTTACCGCCGACGAGATCGCCAACCTGACCATCGCGCGCGGCACCCTGACCGTCGAGGAGCGCAAGGTGATCAACCACCATATCGAGGTGACCCTGCAGATGCTGGAGGCGTTACCCTGGCCCAAGCATCTGAAGAACGTCCCGGAGTTTGCCGGCGGACACCACGAGCGCATGGACGGCAAGGGCTATCCGCGCGGGCTGACTGGCGAGCAGATGTCGGTGCAGGCGAGAATGATGGCGATCGCCGATGTGTTCGAGGCGCTGACTGCCAAGGACCGCCCGTACAAGCCGGGCAAGACGCTGACCGAAGCGTTGACCATTCTGGGCCGGATGAAGCTCGGCGGCCATGTCGATCCGGATCTGTTCGACGTGTTCGTGCGCGAGAAGGTGTACCTGCGCTACGCCGAGCAGTTTCTCGACCCGGAGCAGATCGACGCCGTCGACCTCACGCTGATTCCTGGCTATCTCGCCTGAGCGGCGCGAACGGAGCCTGCGGGGACAGAACCCCGGCTTCTGCGTGAGGATTTCACGGTGCGAACGGACCTAGTGACGGTGGTGCCAATTTCCGTCACTTGTTGACAGGCTGACTACCGTCGCCAGCATCGTGACCGGCCAAGAAATTTTTATAAACTATTGAAAAACAACAATAAAAACTGTTTTCTCAGTGCTGGCACAGCGCTTGCAGATAAGGTAACCGTGAAGCGGATTCCCGCGCTTCCGTTCCCTTGTCCACCCCCAGGAGTCAATCATGCAGAAGATTCAGAAGGGCTTTACCCTGATCGAACTGATGATCGTCGTTGCGATCATCGGTATCTTGGCAGCCATCGCGATTCCGCAGTATCAGGATTATGTGACGCGTGCGCGTTGGTCGGAGGCGGTCACCAACTTCGCGACGATCCGCACCCAACTTGGAGAATGTATCCAGCGTAACGGTGGGGACCCGACACAGTGCACGACGGCCGCCGCCTTGGGTTTGTCTGCCATTCCTAGCACCCTTGGAGTAACGCCGGCCAACACCACTCTGACCAATACTGGCTCGACTGCCGGCACCAACGGTATCGGCGGGACCACGACCTGGACTATGGCCGCGACAGCCGGTGCGACAGGTGCGGGCCTCGCGGGCTGCACACTTACTGTGCGAGGCACTGTAGGCGAGACCTCGGTCACCTGGGCGTACGGCACATCGGGTACCAACTGCACCCGTGCGCGCACTGGTTTCGATCTGGGCACCTGATTTTTCAGAGTCAAGCTGTAAGAACCTCCAGCTCTCCTGAGCTGGAGGTTTTTTCTTTTGTGGACACATGATGCGAGATGTTTCCGCTGCCAGCGTGGACTCGATCCACGTGCGCCTCGCGCTCGGGCTGATGGCTGGCACCCTGCTGGTCTTCCTTGTCGCAGGGGTCGGCATACGCGGTTTCGGCCTCTATCACTGGCATGACTCGCAGCGCGCCTTGCAACTGATCGTGCTGGCGATCATCGGCATTACGACAGCAGTTTGGCCTGCTCTCGCGCGCACGCTTCTCGGTCAAGCGAGCGCAACGCTTCATCGCCCGGACGCCCTTTTGCTCGCCGCGGCCCTGCTGCTGGGTCTGGCATCGGCCACGCAGTCGGAGTCTCCGCGCTTCGCGCTGGCAGAAATTTCGCTGCTCGCGTTGCTTGCACTGGGTATCTGCGTTGTTGCCGCCTCGCGTGCGGTCGAGGGACCACGTTTCGACCGAGTGGCGCTGTTCATGATCACCCTGGCAGCGGCAGCCTTGGTTGCGCCTTTCCTGGTGGCCTGGCTGGCTGGGATGTCGACCGGTGTCGGGCTGATCCCCACTTTCCTGTTTCAGTCTGGTTTCTCCAACGTACGCTTTCTAGGCCAGTTCCATACGCTTGTCCTGCCGTTGCTCGCCTGCGTCGTGCTGCTGCCTGGCCTGCGGCGCGGCTACCGGCTGATCGTTTTCACTCTCCTTGTGCTGACCTGGGTCATGGCAATCAGCACGGCCACACGGGGCACCTGGTTCGCCTGGACGATCGGGGTGTTGCTGGCGCTCCCGTTCGCCCGCCTGCATTTGCTGCCGTTATTGAAGGTGCAGGTGGCCGCACTCGCAGCCGGGTCGCTCGTATCCTGGCTGATGTTCGAGGTTGCACCGCGCTATGCCGTCAATCCCGGCGATGCGTCAGTGTTGCACTCGTTCTTCGGCCGATTCGCCGATCCTTTTGCGCTCAGCTTGCGCGACGTGCTCTGGACGCGTGCATTGGAGCTGATCGCCCAGCATCCCTGGCTCGGGGTCGGACCCATGATGCTGGCGCTTGACCACAATACGGTCGCCTCACATCCCCACAATGCCCTGCTGCAACTGGCTGCGGAATGGGGCGTGCCAGCCGCACTCGCGCTTAGCCTGGTTGGGATGAGGCTGTGGTGGGGTCTGGCCGTCTCGATTTCGCGCAGGTCCCAGGCGGCGCCAGCCTCCCCGGCCTCCGGCGATCAGGCGACTTCGCAGCTTGCCTGTGCGCTGCTCTGGGCAATCAGCGGCGCCGCTGTGCACTCCATGGTCGATGGACTGCTGGTGATGCCGTATGCACAGGTGCTTTGCGTGGTGACGGTCGGTTGGGCGCTAGGTATCGCCAGCACGCCGACTGCCCGCCTTGGCCGCACGCCAGCGGCGTTGGAGACCTACCGTGCGGACACGCCTGGGACAACGATCTATTTCATGGTTGCCGCAGTGGTCGCGGCCGCATGCGTTGCGCTCGCTGCCGGCACGTTGCCCGAAGCAGTGCGGTTGGACGCGCGGGAGCATGCGTACTTCGAACTGCATCCAGCCGATGTGCCGCGCAAGCCCCGCCTCTGGGCTCAGGGCTGGTTGACTGAAGACGTACGACATCCTGCGAGGGCTGAACCTGGCCAGCCTTCAGCCAAACCCGAACCCGCACCAGTGCCGACTGTCCGGTGACTAGGCCACGACTGTTGCTTCCGCAGAATCGCGAGCACCCCGATTATCCACCCACGCCAGCGTCACCTTGTCCCCAGGCTTCGCGCCCCTGACCCGTACCCCGACGAACGGATCGCGCGCCACCGCCTGGCTCAGTTGAGCGTCCAGCACCACCCGGCCGTTATGCGTGATCTGCACCCGCTGGATGAAATGCAGCGCCACCAGCTGGTTCTTCGCGTCCCGGCGGTTGCCGGTCTCCATCGGATGCATGATCAGGGCGCGGATGTCGGCTGTGTCCTGGCGCAAGCGGGCACTGAGGCGGGTGGTGTCGGCCATGGTGGAGTCGCTCGGTCCGGGTTCAGCCGCAGCCGCCGATGGTCACCCGCACGTCGCGGGTAGTCATGAACAGCTTGCCGCCGGCGTTGACGATCACCCGGAGGGTTCCGGATTCGGCAACCTTCAGCAGGGTCGATACATAGGGTTCTGCGCCATTGGCAAAAATGAAGGTCGCGGCCAACGGGTACGGGTTGTTGTCGGTGATGATCGACAGGCTCTGGGTACCCGGGATGCGGCTGGTCACTTCGATCCGGGCGCGCGCGCCATTCTCGATCACGTCCTGGATGTCGATCTGGATGTCCTTGCTGCTTGCTGCCTGGCCGGCGCCGAGTTGACGGATCGCGTCCGGCAGGGTCTTGGCCTCGAAGCCAGCCTTGTTCCAGTCGGCAGCGGACAGGGCCGGCGCTTGCGCCTGCAGCGGCGGCAGCCAGGACATCATGCCCAGGGCTGCGGCTGCCGTGGCCGCATGTCTTACTGCAGCGCGGCGCGAAGCGTCCACCGGATGCAGAGTGTCGAAAGGTACGCGCGGTTTCATGGCCGTAGCCAGTGGCCGCTGCGGCCGCCCGATTTTTCCATCAGCGCCACTCCCGAGATGGTCATGCCGCGATCGATGGCCTTGCACATGTCATAGATGGTGAGAAGCCCGATGCTCACTGCGGTAAGGGCTTCCATCTCGACGCCGGTACGGCCGACGGTCTCGGCAGTCACGCTGCAGCCGACCGAGCAGTCGGCGTCGTCCAGATCGAACTCGGCCTCGACCCGGGTCAGGGGCAGCGGATGACAGAGCGGCACCAGTTCGGCGGTGCGCTTCGCGGCTTGGATGGCGGCGATGCGTGCGATGCCGATCACGTCGCCCTTGGCGACCGAACCGGCCCGGATTCGCTCGAGTGTCGCCGGCTCCATCGTGATCCGCCCGGTGGCGCGCGCCCGGCGCAGGGTCTCGGCCTTGGCGCCGACGTCGACCATCACCGCGCGGCCTTCGCGGTCGAAATGGGTGAGTTCGGGAAGGGTGGTGGACATGGTGTGGGGTGGCCTGAAGCAGGGAAACCGGGAAACCCGGGCAAACCCAGCAAACCCGGTGAATCGGAGGCTGCGTGTCGGCAGTCGCGCTAACCCAGGAATAACCCCGGATTGCGCAATGAATTTATGATAACACCCTGATCATGAGCCGATTCCGCTTCGCCAGTCTGCCGCACTCACCGCGCGCCTCGTTCGGCACCGGCCTGCGCGCACTCGCCCTCGCGGTCGCCCTGGCGATGCCGTTGGCCGGGGCGAGCGACCTGCCAGACCTGGGCGATGCTTCGCGCGGTGTCTTCTCCACGGCTCAGGAGCGGCGCATCGGCGAAGAAGTCATGCGCGAGGTGCGCGCCGATCGCGCCTTCATGGACGATGCGGAGCTGAACGCGTATCTGGACAACCTCAGCTATCGGCTGCTCTCCGGCAGTCCGGACACCCGGATTGCATTCCAGTTTTTCGTGATGCAGGACCCCTCGGTGAACGCGTTCGCGCTGCCCGGCGGTTTCGTCGGAGTGCACACCGGCCTGATGGCTACAGCACAAACCGAGTCCGAACTGGCGGCGGTGATTGCGCATGAGATCGCGCATGTCACCCAGGGTCATATCGCGCGGCTGGTCAGCAGCCAGCAGCAGGCGCAGGTCGGCTCGCTCATCGCGATGGCGCTCGCGTTGCTCGCTGCGCGCTCCAATCCGCAACTCGCCCAGGGCGCGATCGTCGGCGCCCAGGCCGCTGCCGTCCAGAGCCAGCTCAACTTCACCCGTGACATGGAGCGCGAAGCCGATCGGGTTGGCCTGGGCATCCTGGAGCGCGGGGGGTTCGATGTGCGTGGCATGGCGTCGTTCTTCGAGCGGCTGCAGCGCTCGACCCGGGCGCTGGACAGCACGGCGCCGGCCTACCTGCGCACCCATCCGATGACCACCGAGCGGATCGCCGATGCGCTGAACCGGATCGAGGCGCTGCCCTACCGGCAGGTGCGGGACGACCCGGAGTTCCAGTTCGTCCGCGCCAGGCTGCGTGCCGGGCAGGGCTCGGCGCGCGATGCGGTGCAGAGCTTCGACAACGAGTTGAAGCAGCGGGCGTTCGCCAACGAGGCGGCGCATCGCTACGGGCTGGTGTTCGCATTGATGCGCAACCGCGAGCTGGGCCGGGCGCAACAGGAGATGAAGGCGCTGCGGGCGATCGCTCCGAAGCTGGCATTGATCGACTCGCTCGAGGGTGACCTGCTGGTGGCGACCGGCAACCTGAAGGCGGCCGCAGCGTTCTACCCTGCGGCGCTGGTCAATCATCCGCGCTATCGCGCGCTCGTCTATGACTATGCCGATGTTCTGATCCGCATCGGCCGGCCAGAGCAGGCCCTGGCTTTGTTGAGCGACAACCTGCAGTTCTTCCCGTCCGACCACAGGCTCTACTTCCTGCAGGCGCGCGCCTACTCCGTACTCGGACGCGGCCTGGCCCAGGGTCGGGCCCAGGCCGAGGCCAATCTCCTTCTGGGCAACATGCGGCTCGCGATCGATCAGCTGCAGACCGGACTCAAGGCGGCCGACGGCGATTTCTTCGAGATGTCGGCGGCCGAGGCGCGCCTGCGCGAACTGCGATCGCTGCAGGCCGCGCAGCCCGGCCAGAAGAAAGGTTGAGTACGGGTCGGGCGGCCAGGGGACAGCCCCTGCCCAGGGTCTGTCCCCGCGTCCTGCCCTGCACTGGCCCCCGACGCTAGCCCCCGCCCGCCAGCCTGAGCAGCAGTCCAGCCGCACCGCAGGCTGCGATCACCGGGATGATGCCGATCTTGAACCAGAACAGGGCGATGCCGGCGGCCAGCCCGATCGCCAGGGCCGGCCATTCGAAACCGCCGGAAAAGTGCGCCGCAGTGGTCGCTGCCGGCCACAGGACATGCCAGGCGAAGAACAGCGCGAGATTGACGATCACCCCGACCACCGCGGCGGTGATGCCAGCGAGCGGAGCAGTGAACGACAGGTTGCCATGGGTGCTCTCGACCAGCGGGGCGCCAGCGAGGATGAACACGAAACTGGGCAGGAAGGTGAACCAGGTCACCACACACGCCCCGAGCACACCGGCCAGGAACAGACTGTCGGGACCGAGCGCCGACTGGTTCCAGGCGCCGACGAAGCCGACGAAGGCGTTGACCATGATCAGCGGGCCCGGCGTGGTCTCGCCCAGAGCGAGACCGGCGATCATCTGCGCGCCGGTAAGCCACTGGTAGTGGTCGACCGCGCTCTGGTACACATAGGGCAGCACCGCATAGGCACCGCCGAAGGTGAGCAGGGCGACTTTGGTGAACAGCCAGGCCATCTGGGCGAACACCGACTCGGCGCCGAACCAGAGGACCAGCGCGCCGATCGGGATCAGCCAGCAGGCGGCGCCGGCTGCCAGCACCGCGCCGAGCCACACCCAGCTGAAGCGGGCATGGGCAGGCGCCGGTGTGTCGTCATCGATCAGTGCTGCGCCATACTTTTTCCCGGAAGGCTTGTGACCGGCGCCGCCGGCGAACAGGTGGGGCATCCATCGGCCCCCCAGGTAGCCGGCGAGCGCGGCAGCCGCGATGATCCACGGGAAAGCGATATCGAACCAGAACAGCGCTACGAAGGCCGCCGCTGCGATTGCCATCAGCACGCCGTTGGACAGCGCGCGCGAACCGATGCGCCAGGCGGCGAAGGCGACGATCGCGGTGACCGCCGGCTTGATGCCGTAGAACACCCCGGCCACCACCAGCGTCTGGCCGTGCGCGATGTACAGCCAGGACAGACCGATCAGTACCGCAAGCGACGGCAGCACGAACAGGCCGCCGGCGATCAGCGCGCCCGGTGTGCGGTGCATCAGCCAGCCGATGTACGTGGCAAGTTGCTGCGCTTCCGGGCCGGGCAGCACCATGCAGTAGTTGAGCGCATGCAGAAAGCGCCGGTCCGAGATCCAGCGGCGCGTCTCCACCAGATCCTGATGCATGATCGCGATCTGGCCGGTGGGGCCGCCAAAGCTGATCAGCCCGAGGCGCAACCAGTACCAGATGGCTTCGGTGAGCGAGACCGGCGGGGGCGGTACCGACAGGTCGGGATTCGGCTGCGATCCGGCGGCAACGTCGGCACGGGGTGATCCGGACGGATTGTTCATCGCTTAATGTTCATCGCTCTTGCACCAGCTTGCAGGTTGTTTAGAATTCGACCGACTATACGCAGACTGAGCAGAGAGGGACACCGATATGCCTATGGAAGCAGTGCCAGGAGCAGGCTCGGCAGACGCCGTCGCCTTCGACCGGGAGCTGGATACCCGCGGACTGAACTGCCCGTTGCCGATCCTGCGGACCAAGAAGGCCCTGAACGAGCTGGTCTCGGGGAAGGTGCTCAAGGTGGTGTCCACCGACCCGGGCGCGACCAGGGACTTCGAGGCCTTCTCGCGCCAGACCGGCAACGAGCTTCTGAGCGCATCCGAGGCCGCGGGCGAGTTTCTGTTCTACCTGAAGAAGAAATGAACGCCCGCGCATGCTCGGCACCGGACGGTGCCCGGCACGCTGAGTCTCTTCACCCTGGAACCGGCCGCTGAGCAGTTGACGGGGCAGTCGAAGACTTGCAGTTGAATACTCGCAGGTTAAATACTTACTGACGTACGCCGCGCAGCGGCGCTGGCAATGCCCAGCGCTCGAGGGTGCCGAAGCCCAACTGCACCAGCAGCGCCAGCGCTGCGGCGGGCAGGGCGCCGGCAAGCAGTACGGTAGTGTCGTTGAGCGCGAGCCCGGTGGCGATGCGCTCGCCGTAACCGCCGGCCCCGATGAACGCGGCGATGGTGGCGGTACCGACATTGATCACCGCCGAGGTCTGTACGCCGGCCAGGATCGAGCCCAAGGCCAACGGCAGCTCGATTCGAAGCAGGCGCGCGCCGCGCGGCAGGCCAAGCGCCCTGCCCGAATCGCGCAGCGCCTGGGGGATCGCCTCCAGGCCGGCGCAGGTGTTGCGCACGATCGGCAGCAGTCCGTACAGGAAAAGCGCGGTCAGGGCGGGCACGAGTCCGATGCGCGAATAGAAGGTGATCAGGAACGCAAGCAAGGCAAGCGAGGGCACGGTCTGGATCAGACCGACTGCCGGCAGCACCCAGCGTCTGGCGGCGGCGGAGTTGGCGCACCACACGCCCAGGGGAACGCCGGCGACGATCGACAGGGCGAGCGATACGAACACCAGGACCATATGCTCCATGGTGAGCCTGGCGAAGTCGGCATCGAAGACTGCCGAGTACAGCGATCGTTGCGCTGCTGCCGCCGCAGCTATCACCGGTGCCTGCCCGGTTGCACCGGCACCGATGGTGAACGCCGATGCCGCCTGGGCGAAACTCTCGCCGCCGACCTCGGCACGCGCATTCAGCGCCCGCATCGACGCATCGTCGAAGCGGCCTTCCAGCGCGCGCAACGCGGCGAATGTACGCGGCAGGCGTGCCGGCAGGTCAGCCCGATACAGCAGTACCGCGTCATAGCGGGGGAAGTATGCGCGATCGTCCTCGAGCACCCGCAGGCCGTAGCGTTCGATGGCCGCGTCGGTCGAGTAGACATCGATCACATCGAGCTGGTTGCTGGCCAGGGCGGTGAACTTGATGCCGTGGTCGACGCCGCGCGGGGTGCCGAAGGGCAAGGCATAGTGCCGGCGCAGCCCGGCCCAGCCATCAGCCCGGCCGATGAACTCCTGGGTCAGACCGAGGCGAAGCGCAGGGCGCGCTGCCAGGTCGGACAGGCGGGCGATGCCGAGTTTGTCTGCGACCGTCGCCTTCATTGCCAGGGCATAGGTATTGTTGAAACCCAGCGGCCGCGACATCGACAGGCCGCGCGCTTTGAGACCCGCGGCAAGACCGGCGGCAAGCGCGGCGGCATCGTCCGGATCCGGCAGACGCAGGATCTCCCGGGCGAGGGTGCCGGTGTACTCGACATAGACATCGATCGCGCCCGAGGCGAGTGCGGCAAACACGATGCCGGTGTTGCCCAGCCCCTGCTCATGGCGCACCGTCGCCTCGCCTGCTGCGCTCGCCGCCCGCCGCGCAACTTCGGCCAGGATGTACGACTCGGTGAAGCGCTTGCTGCCGATGGTGAGTTGGGGCGAGCCCGAGTTGGTGGTGACAGTGGTGGTGGCGGCGGTGTTGGTGGCGGCGGGTGCGGCGCCAGCGACGGTGGGGACGTCAGGGCGAGCCCCGCTCACTGTGCTTACCGGCGACAGCAACGATGCCAGGATCAGCAGAGCGCCCAGCGCAAGCCTGTGCGCCCGCGCAGAAGTTGATGCGGGCGCGACCCGGGCGAGCGGCACCGAAGGCCCACCCACGGCCGGAGTCGGCCGGGCGCCATCCAGGGTAGTGCTCACCCGCCCACCGAAACGGGCAGTTGCCCACGCTGCGCGTTGATGAACAGGGTGACGAACGGGTCGGCCGGGTGCGCCATCAGTTCGTCGAGGGTGCCCCGTTGCACCACCTGTCCGGATCGCATTAGCAGGATGTCGTGGGCGAGGCGGGCTGCTTCATGCAAATCATGAGTGACCCAGAGCACGGTCTTGCCCAGCTGGCTGAACAGCTCGCCCAGTTCGTCCTGCAGCGCGCTGCGGGTGATCGGATCGAGTGCAGACAGGGGCTCGTCGCACAGCAATAGCGGCGGGTCTAGCAGCAGCGCGCGGGCGATCCCTACCCGCTGCCGCTCGCCGCCTGAGAGCGTAGCCGGGTACTGGTCCAGCCGGTCCGCATCGATGCGGGCCAGTCCGATCACCGTGGCCAGCCGGGCGTCGATACGTGCCTGCGGCCAGCCCAGCCAGCGCGCCATCAGGGTGATGTTGGCGCGCGCGCTCAGGTGGGGGAACAGGCCGCCGTCCTGGATCACATAACCGATCGCCAGGCGCAGCCGTTCCACATTGGCGCTGGTCAAGGTCTCGCCATCGATCTGCACCGAGCCGGTGTCCGGGCGCAGCAGGCCGATCACCAGCCGCAGCAGGGTCGATTTGCCACAGCCGCTCGGTCCGAGCAGCACAGTCACCTGTGCGCGCTGGAACTCGGTGGTCAGTGGGGCCAGCGCGATCCGATCGCCGAAACGCCTGCTCAGCCGGTCGGTACGGATCAAGGCGTCGGTCCCTGTCCCTGTCCCGGTCCCTGTCCCCGTTCCCGCGTCGGGCGCTGCCGCTGCTGCCAGCGCGCGAGTTCAGCCTGGTAGCGCTCCAGGGCATCCTGATGGAGGTCGAAGATGCAGGGCGAGCAACCGCTGCCGCAGCAGTCCGACAGGGCCGGTTCTACCGGCGGCAGGGGTTCTGGGTCGGGACGGGTCGCGGCAGGCCAGGCCACGCCTCGTGAAGTGGCTGTCATCGGCCAATCGTACCAAGGTGCGCGTACCAAGGTGCGCGTACCAAGGTGCGGCGCTGATCCGGCTGAAGTTTCAGCCGCCCGGGCCGTAAACAGGAGATCAGGACCGCCCCGGGAGTCTGACGACCTGCCACTTCTCCTGAACGACCGATTTCAACCCAGGACTCAATGCTGCGTCCGATCGACATTCAGGCTGACTGCCTCGGGGTCCCACTGCCCTGGGACGTGTTCGACCGCTATGGCGTCCTGCTGATCGCCAAGGGTGGACAGATCAGCGATCTGGCGCATCTTGGCCGGCTCAATCAGCGCCGGTTGTTCGCCCGCGCCGAGGAGGTCGGCAATCTCGAGGTGGCCGAGATGCTGTCCCCGTTCACCGCGCTGGCCGACATGGTCAGCACCCTGGGGTCGGTGTTTGGCGTTGGGGTCGGACAAGGCATCGCGCCGCGGGTGATGCGTATGTCCGACACCATCCGGGCGGTAGTCGCCACCGACGCGGATGCCTGCCTCGGCTGGATTGCGCTGGAACGCTCGGCGACCTACTCGTTGCGGCACAGTATCGCTACTGCGATCATCTGCGAGGTGATCGCCGATCAGCTTTCGTTGCCCCAGGCGGAGCAGCGCTCGCTGCTTTGCGCCGCGCTCACGATGAACGTCGGCATGCTGGCGCTGCAGGATCAGCTGGTCAGCCGGAACGGGCCGCTCAGCCCAGAGGAACGCGGTGAGATCGCCCGCCACCCGGAGCGCAGTCGGGGCTGGCTGATGGCTCGGGGTGTGGTCGACGATATCTGGCTTTCTGGCGTGGCCGACCATCACGAGATGCTCGACGGGCGAGGTTATCCGCGCGGCCTCACCGCCTCGATGGTCGCGTTGCCTGCCCGGCTGATCGCGCTGGCGGACATCTACTGTGCGAAGACCAGCGAGCGGTTCTACCGGCCGCCGAGACTGCCCAGCGCAGCCGCGCGTGACATCCTGCGCGGGCGCAGCAGCGGGGTCGACCCGATGCTTGCCGGAATCCTGTTTCGCACCCTTGGGGCCCGCCCGCCCGGCACCCTGGTCCGGCTGGCCAACCGGGAAGTGGCGGTGGTCACGCACAGCGCCAAGGGCGGGGCGCCGGTGGTGGTCAGCGTGCTCAATCCGAACGATGAGCCGCTGCCTCAGCCCTCGGAGCGCGACGCCTCGAAGCTCGCGACCTCGATCAAGGGCTTCATCACCTTCGATCCCGCCCGCCACCGGTTCGATCTGGAGCGACTCTGGGGCTACGCGAGCTGAGCACTCGCCACGGTTCGCCCGTTATCGGTGCGCTTGTCTCGGTTCGCTCATTTCGGTGCGCTTACCTCGGTGCGCTCACCTCGGTTCACTCATTTTGGTTCAATCAAGCCGAGGCGGACATAGATCGGTCGCAGGTGCTCGCGGAACTCGGGCATCCGTCTGGCCAGAATGAGGGCGGCGAGGGCGCAGCAGGCGCCACCCGCCGCAATCACCGGCTCGGCGCCGATCTCGTGGGCGAGCGCTCCGGCGAGCAGCGCCCCCACCGGTGTGACCCCGAGGAATGACATGGTGAAGAACGCCATTACCCGGGCCCGCTTTTCCTCCTCCACGATCATCTGGGTGACCGTGGAGGTCGAGGTGACGATGACGATGGTCGCTGCACCGACCACGAACAGCAGTGCCATCGACAGCCACAGGATCCGGCAATAGGCAAAGCCGAGCAGCGCGAAGCCGCAGGCAAGCGAGGCGCGCTGATTGAGCTGAACCAGGCCGACCACATTGTTTCGGTAGGCGAGTACCAGACCGCCGCACACCCCGCCCATGCCGGCGGCGCCAAGCAGCAGGCCGAGCGTGGCTGCTCCGCCATTGAAGATCTCTGCAGCGTAGATCGGCAGCAGTACCGCATACGGGGTGGCCACCATGCTGAACAGCGCGATATGCTTGAGCAGCACCCGCAGCGGCATGATGCTGCGCTGATAGCGATAGGCGTCGGCCAGTTCGCTGAACACCGATCCGGCGCGCTTTCTGCGTGGGTTCTTCGGCGCATCGATGCGCCGAAGCGAAACCAGCACCGCAAGCTTGGACACGCTGTTGAGCAGGAAGCAGCCCGCCTCGCTTGCTGCATGAATCACGAAACCGGCGATCGTCGGCCCTATCATCCGGCCCGAGTTCTGCATGAACGCACCGAACGCGAGTGCACTGGGCAGGTCGGCGCGATTGGACACCAGCACTGGCACGAACGACTGCCGGGCCGAGATTTCCAGCGCCATTGCCGTCCCCATCAGAAAGGCGGCGATCACCACATGCCAGGCTTCGAGCAGGTGCAGCCAGGCAAGCACGGCCAGGGTCAGGCCATGCACCAGCAGCACCACCTGCATGGTCATCAGCACGCCGCGACGGTCGAACCGGTCGGCGATGGCGCCGGCCAGTGGCGAGACCAGCAGCATCGGTATCTGGCTGGCAAAGCCGGTCAGCCCGAGCAGGAACGCCGACTCCGACAGGCGGTAAACCAGCCAGCTCATCGCGGTGGTCTGCACCCAGGTGCCGATAACCGCCAGGCTCTGGCCGTAGAAGAACGTACGGAAGTTGCCGTGCCTGAACGCGCCGAAGCCCTTGATCATCGGCCCGGCGCGCCCATTCCGGACTTCATTTCAGCCGGGCCAACTGCGCGCTCACCTTCTCCAGCGTCGCGCTGAACCCGGCAAGGCGGGCGCGTTCCTGCTCCAGCACGGCCGCGGGTGCCCGCGACACGAAGTTCTCATTGGCCAGCTTGAGCTCTGCCCTGGCAATCTCGCCGGCAAGCCGGGCCACTTCCCTGGCCAGCCGCTCACGTTCTGCCCCTGCATCGACCTCGATCCTGAGCATCAGCCGGGTGGTGCCGACAACGGCTACCGGCGCATCCAGGGCGGCAGCTTCCGGGGCAGCGCTGTCGGCGATGATGGTCACCTCGGACAGGCGGGCCAGCGGCTTCAGGTAGTCGGCAAACTGCGCGACCGATCCGTCATCGCCGGCGACCACCAGCGGCACTTTCTGCGCCGGGGACAGGTTCAGTTCGCCGCGCAGCTGCCGGCAGGCGCTCACCAGCGCCTTCAGACGCAGGATCGCCGCGTCGCTCGCTGGATCGATGCGCTCGGCTTGTGCCTGCGGATAGGGCTGGATCATCAGGCTCGAGACCTCGTCCTCGCGCCGCTTGCCGGCGGCCACCGACACCGTCTGCCAGAGGGCTTCGGTGATGAACGGGATCAGCGGGTGCGCCAAGCGAAGTGTCGCTTCCAGCACACGCAGCAGGGTGCGCCGCGTGCCGCGCTGCGCCGCCGGGTCTGCGTCCTGCAACTGCACCTTGGCCAGCTCGACATACCAGTCACAGTATTCGTCCCAGGCGAAGCGGTAGATCGCGGTGGCGACGTTATCCAGGCGGTAGTCGGCGAAGCCGCGTTCCACCTCGGCCTCGGTGCGTTGCAGCTCGCCGATGATCCACCGGTCGGCGGCGGTCAGCACGACCGGTGAGCCTTCGTCCAGTCCGCAATCGTGGCCCTCGGTATTCATCAGCACGAAGCGTGTCGCGTTCCACAGCTTGTTGCAGAAGTTGCGGTAGCCCTCGCAGCGCTTGAAATCGAAGTTCACGTTACGCCCGAGCGTGGCGTAGGCGGCCATGGTGAAGCGCAGCGCGTCGGCGCCATAGGCCGGTATGCCGGACGGGAACTCCTTCTTCGTGCGGGCGGCGACCTTGGGCGCGGTCTCCGGGCGGCGTAGTCCCGTGGTGCGCTTGTCGAGCAGAGGCTCGAGCGCGATGCCCTCGATCAGGTCCACCGGGTCGATCGTATTGCCCTCGGACTTGGACATCTTCTTGCCCTCGGCATCGCGCACCATGCCGTGGATGTAGACGTCGCGGAACGGGATGCGGCCGGTGAAGTGCAGGGTCATCATCACCATGCGGGCGACCCAGAAGAAGATGATCTCGTAACCGGTGACCAGCACCGTGGACGGCAGATAGAGATCGTAGGCGCGCTTTTGCGAGGCTGGCGCGTCGTCCCGTGCTGCGTCCGGCCAGCCCAGAGTCGAGAAGCAGACCAGCGCCGAGGAGTACCAGGTGTCCAGCACGTCCGGGTCGCGGGTGAGCGGGCCGTCGACGCCGCGCGCCCGCGCCTTCGCTAGCGCCTCGGCCTCGCTGCGCGCGACATGCACGTTGCCGTCGCGGTCGTACCAGGCCGGGATCTGGTGCCCCCACCAGAGCTGGCGCGATATGCACCAGTCCTGGATGTTGTCCAGCCACTGGTTGTAGGTGCTGGTCCAGTTCTCCGGGTAGAAGCGCACCTGCCCGTCGCGCACCGCCTCGTGTGCCACCTGGCTGATCGACCTGCCCGGGTTCAGCGTGCCTTCGGGTGCAGGCTTGCTCATCGCGACGAACCACTGATCGGTGAGCATCGGCTCGACAACTTCGCCGGTGCGTGCACAGCGCGGCACCATCATCTTGTGCGGTTTCTCGGCGACCAGCAGTCCGGCCTCGCGCAGGTCGGCGAGCACCGCCTTGCGCGCCGCATAGCGGTCAAGGCCCTGATACTTCTGTGGCGCGTTGTCGTTCACCTTCGCATCCAGGGTGAGGATGCCGATCGGTGTCAGGCCGTGGCGCTCGCCGACCTGAAAGTCATTGAAGTCATGCGCGGGGGTGATCTTCACGCAGCCGGTGCCGAACGCCGGGTCGACATACGCGTCTGCGATGACCGGGATCTCGCGCCCCGACAGCGGCAGCACAAGGTGCCTGCCGACCAGCGCCCGAAAGCGTTCGTCATCCGGATGCACCGCGACCGCGACATCGCCCAGCATGGTCTCCGGACGGGTGGTGGCAACCACAAGGCCGGACTGCGGGTTGGCGGCCGGGTCTTCACCGGCCAGCGGGTAGCGGATCTCCCATAGCCGGCCATCCTCCTCCTCGCTCTCGACCTCGAGGTCGGACACGGCCGTCCCCAGCTTCGGGTCCCAGTTGACCAGCCGCTTGCCGCGGTAGATCAGGCCCTGCTCATGCAATCGCACGAAGGTGTCGACGACCACGGCCGACAGCGAGTCGTCCATGGTGAAGTACTCGCGCTTGAAGTCGGCTGAAGCGCCCAGACGCTTCATCTGGCTGATGATGGTGCCGCCGGAAAACTGCTTCCAGTCGTGGATGCGCTCGATGAAGCGCTCGCGCCCGAGCGCCTCGCGCGACTCGCCCCGGGCGTCCAGCTGGCGCTCGACGACGATCTGGGTGGCGATGCCCGCATGGTCGGTGCCAGGGAGCCAGAGCGTGTTGAAGCCGCGCATCCGGTGATAGCGGGTGAGCGCGTCCATGATCGTCTGGTTGAACGCGTGACCCATGTGCAGGATGCCGGTCACATTGGGCGGCGGCAGCTGGATCGAGAACGCCGGCTTAGCTGGCGCGAGGCCGGCATCGAAGTAGCCGCGGCGTTCCCATTCCGGACCCCAGTACGATTCGATGCTGCCCGGGTCGAAGCTCTTAGGTAGTTCCATCTGGTGGCGGTGGTTATGGCGGTTTTGGCGCCAGCAGGTCGGGCGGGAACGAATTATAGGGGCAGGCGGCACGGGGCAACGGGCATCGGGCGATGCGCCGGCGGGTCTGCACCAGAGCGTCCGCACCAGAGCGTCCGCACCAGAGGGTCCGCACCAGAGGGTCCGCACCAGAGCGTCGGCACCAGAGCGTCGGCGCCATCGTCACTGATCAGGCCTGATCGTCGCCCTGCGCCTTATCAGCTTGCCGCCTGAACAGTGCGTGGACGACCTCGTCCACCGCGCGCTCGACTTCGCCGCGCACCTGGTCCCGGATACGGCTGGTCTGGTCGTCGCGCCAGGCCGCGAGCTGCGCCTGATAGTCGTGCTGCAGGTCCAGCAGCGTGCGGTCGAGGTCCGCCAGCGCACGCTCGCACAGCCTCGACTCGAGCTGGGGGTCCAGCATTTCATGGACCCTGGCGCGGATATCCGCCTCGCTGAATGCTGGCCCAGCCGGCGGCTCAGGCGGTGATTCAGGCCGCGTTTCAGTCAGCGACTCGGGCAGCGGTTCGGGCAGCGATTCGGGCAGCGACTCAAGCAGCGACTCAAGCAGCGACTCAGGCAGCGACTCGGGCAGCGACTCGGG
>JBBRCD010000066.1:0-22510 GCA_038205245.1 Burkholderiales bacterium | reverse complement strand
CCCGGGCGCGACGCGGATGCCGGGATCAGACCTTCCTTAGAGTGTTGTGGTCTTCTCCACAGATCGACGGGACGCCAAGTGACCATCGACATCGACCGGCTCAGCGAAGCCGAACTCATTGATCTCAATCACCGCATCGTGGCGCGATTGAAGTTCCTGCACGACATGCGCGTGCATTCGCAGATGCTCGGCTTCTCGATCGGCGAACGGGTGTGCTTCCAGCCCGCCGGGTGTCCGGTGCTCGCCGGCCTCATCGCTAAGTACAACCGTAAGACCGTCCTGGTGATCGCCGACAACGGGCAGCAGTGGAAGGTTTCACCCAGCCTGCTGCGCAAGATCGAGGTGACGGTGCAGCCCGCGGCGCCGGCGGCCGGGCGCAACGCACTGCCTCACGGACGGTAAGCCCGGGCGCCGCCCTGCACCGACGGACGCATCGACGCGCCGCACTCCTGCGCAGTCGATTGGCGCGAGCTGGACCTGAATCGCACGTTTGTCCCCAGGTTCGCTGCCCGTTTCGCTGTGGATGGGCCAATCCGCATTCCGCGATGCTTCCCGGGAGACGAGGTCCGCCCGTATCATCTGCCGTTCCTGAAGATGTCAGATGCGGTCTCGGCGACCCTGGACGACGAAAGCCGGCTCGATCGCATCGCTGCCCCTATCCAACGAGCCGTTCATGCCCCTGGACCTCGCCCGCCTCATCCTGCTCATTACCGCCATCATCGGCCTGATCGTCGGCTCGATGATCATCCTCAGTCCTTTCTTCACCGCAGCGGTGTGGGCCGTGACGGTGGTGGTGGCCTGCTGGCCGATCATGCTCAGAGTGCAGCACTGGATGGGCGGTCGGCGCGCACTGGCGGTGATCGTGATGACCACGCTGATGCTGCTGGTGTTCATCGTGCCGCTGCTGCTGGCGGTGCAGACCATCGTCGAAAATGCAGCCGGCATCGCCGAGTTCGCCAGCCGGTTGACCACATTCGAGATGCCGCAGGTACCCGGCTGGGCCTCCGGCCTGCCCCTGGTCGGCCCGCATCTGGCCATTTTCTGGAGCGGGCTGCATGATGCGGGTACTGCCAGCCTGATGAAGCAGGTCGCACCCTATGCCGTGAAAGCTGCCCAGTATCTGGCCGCCCAGGCAGGCAGTCTCGGCCTGCTGGTCGTTCACTTCATGCTCACGGTGATAATCGCGGCGGTGATGTTTGCGCAAGGGGAGGCAGGCGCCGAACGGCTGTTGCTGCTCGCCCGGCGCGTCGGTGGCGACCGTGGCGAAGAGGTGCTGCGGCTGGCCGCTGCCGCCATCCGCGGCGTGGCACTCGGTGTCGTGGTGACCGCACTGCTGCAGACGGTGGTTGCCGCCATCGGCCTGTATATCTCCGGCGTACCCTATGCCGGATTGCTCATTGCGGCGATCCTGATCCTGAGCATCGCCCAGATCGGCGCAGCGCCGATCATGATTCCGGCGGTACTGTGGTTGTTCTGGAGCGGAGCCACCGGCTGGGGCATCTTCATGGTGGTGTGGACCGTTCTGGTGACTACGATGGACAACTTCGTACGCCCGGTGCTGATTCGGCGCGGTGCCGACCTTCCGCTGCTGCTGATCTTCGCCGGCGTGATCGGCGGCCTGCTGTCGATGGGGCTGGTCGGGCTGTTCGTCGGACCAGTCGTGCTCGCGGTGACCTATCGGCTGTTCGAGGCCTGGGCCAGTAAGCCGCAGGCCGGGCCGGACCCCATGCCGTCGGGCATACCTGCGGCGCTGCCAGTGGCCGTTAGCGATCGAGCGTCTGGCGGCGGGGGCTGATCCTTGCATTCGCCTCAGCGATTCCTGGTGGCGAGCCTGCTGCCGGCTGGAGCACCCTGATACTCATGTGCAATCGCTACGTCTCACCCGCAGCAGGCGACATCGAGCGCTACTGGAACCTGCGCCCCGGCCACGGCTGGCGCATGGCCGAGGTGTATCCGCGCGCGCCCGGACCGTTCATTCGCTCTGCCACAGGCGGCGGTGAGGGTCGTGAACTCGTGGTGGGACAGTGGGGCCTGATCCCATGGTTCGCCACGACCGCCAGGCTCACTTACTCGACCAACAACGCACGTCATGAAGGCATCGCCAACAAGCCCTCCTACAAGCAATCATGGCGCGCGGGCCGCCGCTGCATCATTCCAGCGCTGTCTTTCGATGAGCCGAACTGGGAAACCGGAAACAACGTCTGGTGGCGATTTCACCGTGCCGACGGCGCACCCTGGGGGCTGGCCGGCTTGTGGAATGCCTGGACCGACAAGGCCACCGGTGAAGTCATCGAGAGCTACACGATGCTGACCATCAATGCCGACGCCCATCCGTTGATGAGTCGCATGCACAAGCCCGATCCCAGGCTGGCGCCCGATCAACAGGACAAGCGATCGGTGGTGCCGATCGAGCCGGACAACGCGGATATCTGGTTGAATGGCACCGTAGAGAACGCCGACGGGCTGGTGCAACTGGCTCCGGCCGAGCGGTTTTCTGCCGCCGCCGTGCCCGGTGCTGCCGCAGACAAGCGCACGCGCTGACTGGTACGAGGGATGTGGCCAGCCCCCCGTGTGCGCAAGCGTACAGACTGGGTGTTGCGGGCGTTTCACAATCGACCGATCGAATACGGCGCATGGCCTGTGCTGATTGCGCGATCAAGGTTTCGACCTGCCCCAGGGTCGAACGGCACCCGAAGCCCAGATGGTTGGATGCGTACTCCATTTGGGTAAGGCGTGACCTTTTCCGACGCCCGGCGAGCTGGCGGCATCGCTATAGAATAACTGCCGACGGTAAGCTCACACAGGACGTCCCATGCTGATCAATGCAGGTTTCGAGATGGCGTACCAGTGTCCGCAGCCCACGCCGATGATTCTCGCGCTGAACATCCACTACTCGCGCGCTTCCGATCTGGTGCGGCCGGATCATCTGGTGACCTTTCCATCGGTGCCGGTGACTGCCTACCGCGACCTGTTCGGCAACTGGTGCAGCCGACTGGTGGCGCCGGAAGGCCGCTTCGTGCTGACCACCGATGCGCTGATCAACGACAGCGGAGACACCGATGTGGTCGAACCCGGTGCGACGCAGGTATCGGTCGAGCGGCTGCCGGAAAGTACGCTGGTGTATCTGCTGGGCAGCCGGTATTGCGAGACCGACCAGCTGTCGGACCTCGCCTGGGAGCGCTTCGGTTCAGGGCCTTCGGGCTGGGCTCGGGTGCAGGCGATCTGCGACTTCGTCCACACACATATCGAGTTCGGCTACCCGCACGCCCGCCGCACGCGCACCGCATGGGAAGCCTATCGTGAAGGTCGGGGCGTCTGCCGCGACTATGCCCATCTGGCGATCACGCTCTGCCGCTGCATGAACATCCCGGCACGCTACTGCACCGGCTATCTCGGTGATGTGGGTACCGAGCCGCCCTGGGGTGTGATGGACTTCGCCGGCTGGTTCGAGGCCTATCTGGGCGATCGCTGGTACACCTTCGATGCTCGCAACAACA
The DNA here is from genome assembly GCA_038205245.1 of Burkholderiales bacterium. GTDB lineage: Bacteria > Pseudomonadota > Gammaproteobacteria > Burkholderiales > CAIKXV01 > CAIKXV01. Next base: position 19,013 of record JBBRCD010000066.1, on the reverse strand, counting down.
CGCCGCGCATCGGGCGCGTGCTTATTGCGCGCGGACGTGATGCCTGCGATGTACCGATCGCCAGCACCTTCGGACCGAATACCCTCGAGGCATTCCGCGTGTGGACCGACGTGGTATGACCTACTGCGTCGGCGTGAAACTTGACGAGGGGCTGATCTTCGCCAGTGACTCGCGCACCCACGCGGGTGTCGACAACTACGCCCGGTTCTGCAAGATGACGGTGTTCGAGCGCGCGGGCGAACGGGTGATCGTGCTGTTGAGCTCAGGCGGGCTGGCCGGCACGCAGGCCGTGATCAGCGTGCTGCGCCGACGCGCCGAGGCGAACCCGCCCCACCTTCTGTCGGTCGATTCCATGTTCGACGTGGCCTATCTGGTTGCCGACGCAATGCGCGACATCGAGCATCGCGACGGTCCGTACATGGACGACAGCGGAATCACCTTCAACGCGTCATTCATTCTCGGTGGCCAGATCGCCGGCGAGGACATGCGGTTGTTTCGCATCTATGCCGAGGGCAACTTCATCGAAGCCAGCGCCGAAACCAGCTTCCTGCAGACCGGGGAGGCCAAATACGGCAAGCCGATTCTCGACCTCGCCGGTACGCCGTCTGCGACCATGGAGGATGCAACCAAGTGCGTACTGGTGTCGTTCGATTCGACCATGCTCAGCAATCTCTCGGTCGGGATGCCGATCGATCTGCTGTGTTATGCGCGCGACAGCCTCGCCGTGAGGATGCGGCGCCGGTTCGATCCTGGCGACATCTACTTCGAGTCGCTCCGGCAGCAGTGGATCGCCGGTACGCGCAGGGTGTTCAGGGAACTGCCGGCGCTGCAGTGGTGAGAACAGCCGCCACGGTGCATCGTGCATCGCACATGGCGTATCGATCAACGGTCTGCGCTTTGCGTTTCGATATCGAGTGCAGCGCCAAGCGCGCCGATGATGTCGCTGCGCAGGCGCTGCCATTCGCGGCCGCCCGCAGCGGCGAAGCGCTGATTCACCTCCAGTTCTATCCCGACATACGATTCATCGGAGAAGCGGCGGCGAAAGCGCATGGTCAGTCCGTCGCTGCGTCCACGATAAGGGTAGTTGCATCTAAGCTGCAGGTCCGGTCTGCGCAACTGCAGGCTGCTGCGCCAGCGTTGGGAAATCCTGAACTCGCTGCGTCTTCGCGGGTCGTACAGCCAGGCGACATCGGCACGGCGCACGGTGCCGTCGAGCACTGGCGTGAAGCTGTGCGAGGCGATATGGATCACCTGGTCACCGGCGGCGACACGGGCAGCGATCGCCGACTCCAGCCGTTGACGATGCGGCGCGTAGTATCGACTGGCGATGGCGTGCAGCTCACCGGGTGGAAGTTTGCGCGTGACCTCGGAGAATTGCTGTGCATGGCCCGGCGAGCGGTTCAGATCGACCAGAAGCCGGGTGGTGGTCGAGGCATGCAGCGGCGCATCGAAGGTCCGGGCGAGCGCCTTCGCAAGCGTGAGCGCGCCCGGGTCCCAGCCACGGTGACTGGCGAGCAGCGTCTCTTGCCCGGCGAACAGTTCGGCATGGCGGGTGGGCACCTGGTGCCCGCCATGTTCGCAGCTGAACATCAGGCAGGCCGGTCGGGGGGCGTCGATTGCATCTTCCTTCCTGCTGTGAAACATCGGCGTATGCTCGATTGGCGATGAAGACCTGCAGCACTACACTACACCTGCGGCGACGTTTCGACGGGTGCGCCGCGATTCATAACGATGTGATTGCATACCGCGCCGTGTGCATCGGCATCACTAGTTCGGTCATGCTGATGGTCGGATGTGCGGCAGTCGTACCGGCCACTGCGGCGCCGGACGTTGCGCAGATTGCTCGCCCGTCGGCGGCGCAGTCACCGGCCGGGGAGCCATCGCCGCCAGAGCCCCCACCGACACGGCCAGCGGCGCCGCCGACACCATCGGCGGTGAGCGCGGTGCCGCCCTCCCCTGCGCAGAAGGTCCCGGCGAAGGACGCCGCGACGGCAGCGTTGCAATCCCGGCCTGCGACCGCTCAGACGCCAGCCAGGCCCGCGCTTCAAGCGCCCTCGACGCCTGCACCTGCAATGGCCGAATCCCGCGTAATCGACAAGCGACCGTCAGCGCCGCCGCTGGACATCAAGGCGCTCGAAGCGCGGCTGAGGGACACCCGTGCGATCGGCGTTTTCACCAAACTCACGCTGAAGAACCAGGTCGATGACCTGCTCGATCAGTTCAGGGCACGTCATCAAGGGCGGGGCAACACGCCGGTCGCCGATCTGAGGCGCTCGTACGACCTGCTGGTGATGAAGGTGCTCGCCCTGCTGCAGGATGGCGATCCGCCGCTGGCCTTGGCGATCGTGGCATCGCGCGAATCGCTGTGGAGCCTTCTTTCCGACCCCGCCAAGTTCGCGGCCCAGTAGCACCGGAATACCGGGAGACGCCAGATGAAGCGACAAGCTGCAATCCTGATGGTCAGCACACTGATCGCACTGACCGGGTCGGCCCGCTCGATCGCCGCCGTAGATCCGGCCGTGCTGAAGGACCTCGGAGCAGTGATCGCGTTGCTCGGGCTGCCCTGCGGTCAGGTGGTCAGTGCCACCCGGTCGAATGACAAGGAACAGGTTGCCACATGCCAGAACGGCAACCGGTACCGGGTGTTCATCAACGCCCAGGGCCGGGTGGTCGCACAGCTGCAGCCCTGAATGTCCGGAGACAGACGCTTTCGGATCGGTCCCCATTCCCCATCAGGCACTCGGCCCGATGCCGCGGGCCATCCCCTGGTAGACCCCTAAAGTCCGCGCCCGGGCGGCCGTAACTGACTTACACGCGCATGGACGTGGAGCGCCGCCGTGGGTCGAAGTGTCGACCCCGTGCAGTCAGAAATCCGACGCCTGACGGAGTACATGATGAGTGTCAGTAATGAAGGTTTGAGGTCAGGAGTCAAAATGCGGGAGGCTGACAGCGCGCAGCAGCGTGAAGCTCTGAAGCCAGGCTGGCAGCCAATGAAGATAGGCCTGGCCGTCCCCCCGATCGTTGCTCTGGATGAAATAGCCGATCGCTGCACCGATTGCGCTACCCCAGAGCGGCTCGGGATCCAGTTCGACTACGCCTACCAACCGATCGTTGACGTAGTGACTCGCACTACCTATGCGCACGAGGCGCTCGTTCGTGGCCCTGAAGGTGAAAGCGCCATGAGCGTTCTGTCTCAGGTGACCGATCAGAACCGCTACCGTTTCGACCAGGCTTGCCGCGTAAAGGCGATCAAGGGTGCCGCTCGGCTCAACATCCAGGAACGTATTTCCATCAACTTCCTGCCCAATGCGATCTACAAGCCAGAGGTCTGCATTCGCACCACGCTCGAGGCGGCGCGCACCCATGGCTTTCCAACGGAGCGCATCATATTCGAGGTGACCGAGGGCGAGCAGGTCGAAGATGGACCCTGGTTGGCGCAGATCCTTCGTGAGTACAGGCGCTGCGGTCTACTCACCGCCATCGACGATTTCGGCGCGGGCTATGCGGGCCTGACGCTGCTCGCCGACTTTCAGCCCGACCTGATCAAGATCGACATGGCGCTGATCCGGAACGTCGACCAAAGCAAGTCCCGCCAGGCCATCGTGCGCGGCCTGATTCAACTTTGCAGCGACCTTGGCGTGCAGGTGGTTGCCGAAGGCATCGAGACCGCCGGTGAGCGTGACTTCCTGCGCGACGCTGGAATTCGGTTGATGCAGGGCTATCTATTCAGCAAGCCGGTGTTCCGGGGCGTCGGAGTCGTCGCCGCGTCCGACTGGGGAGCCTAGGCTCAGCGCTGACGAAGCTCAGGGGGAGTGCGCAGTGAGCTGGTACGCAGTTTGCTGAGGGCGGCGGTGTTCGAAACCGACCTTCCACGGAACTGCCCGATGCCACTTCGTCCCCGCTACATACTCGCCGCCATACTGCTTCTGTCCACGGCGATGCCCGCAATGGTGCACAAGATCAGCTACGGGTCGTCGGGCATCGGCAGGGTTGGCCACCCTACCGGCGAACTCCTTGGACAGCTGACTGGGGTCGAACTGCTGCATGTGCCGTTCAAGACGGCGGCGATGGCCTATCCGGACGCGATGAACGGCACGATCACGATGGTGATCGACTCGCTGCCTTCGGCGGATGCAGCACCTGAAGTCAGGTGCCATGCGGCCGCTGGCGATGCTCTCTGCGGCGCGCGATCCGGCGATGCCGGAGGTGCCGACGATCGCCGCAGCGGGCTTCCTCGAGACCGTCCTCATCTTCTGGTCCGGGCTGCACGGCCCGGCCGGGCTGCCCCCCACACTCACCCAGCGACTCGCCGAGGTCCTCGGCCGCTCCCTGCAGACACCCGAACTGCGTGAACGCTTCGCCGCCCTTGGTGCAGTGCCGCTGCCGATGACCGGCAAGGAACTCGCCAGCCGTATCCGCACTGACCGCGAACGGCTGGGCAAGGTGATGCACGCCGCGGGTATCCAGCCGGAGTAGCGCCTCGCGCGCGCGCAGCGGGCGGCGGCGGCGCGCAACCTGCTACCCTCGTGCGCATTCGAGGGACGCTCCGCATATGAGCAACAAGACCGGCCGCAACGAACCCTGCCCCTGCGGCAGCGGACGCAAGTACAAGCTCTGCCATGGCCGCGACCCTGGCGCCGAGGCGGCCGACGACGGCACCAATGCGAACGCCGCGAAGCGCGCGCTCGACTGGCTCGGCAACCGGCACCGCAAGGCGCTGGACCGCGCGACGGCCGACCTTCTGTTCGAGGATCTCTGGCCGGAGGATGGTCCACATCCCGAGGATGTCGATCTGCGGTTGATGGGCCAGATTCAGATCAACATCAACGAATGGCTGCTCGCGGCGGGATCGATCGAGATACGAAAGGAGATGCACCCGCTCAATACGTTGTTGCTCGCCGCTGGCGGCCCGCCGCTCAATCCCGCCCAACGCGAGTTCATCCGCCAGCTCGGAGCCGTCCCGCTCGGACTCTACTACGTGTCCGAAGTGACGGCGCGCGAAGGCCTCACGCTGGTCGATGCGCTCGACTCCGGGCAGGCGCCGGTGTTCGTGCACGACGTCGCCTTGTCGGACTCTGCCGACCCCGGCCTCCTGCTCGGCTGCCGCATCCTGAAGTTCGGCGACCGGCACGAACTGTCCGGTTCGATCTACCCGTTCCCGCAACTCGGTGCGGCCCATGCGGTGGACGGCGTGCGTGAACACATGAAGCACGAGGACATCGAGGCTAATGAGGCCAATGAGCGCATGTACGAGCAGGGATGGGCGATCATGGCCCTCTGGTTCGAGCACGTGCTGATTCCGGCCGACCCGCAGGCGCTGATCGACGCCAGTACGGGCGAACCGCTGGTGTTCGTCACCGACCACTACCGGGTGGTCGATCGCGAGGCGCTGAAGGCGGCGCTCGATGGCTGCGCTGCGCTGCAGGTCGACGCCAGCGGTGCTTGGGTGAAGCTCTCCAAGGGCGATGACGGCGCGATGCGTACGCAACTGAACATCACTCGCGGCAAGGTCGAGTCGCGGCTCGAAGTATTCTATCGCACCGAATCACTGGCCGACGCGGGGCGGCCGTGGTTCGAAGCCGTGGCCGGCAACTCGGTTAAGCACCTGAGCCGTGAGCAGTCCGATCCGCTCGAAGTGGCGCGCGACCGGCTGCGCGAACGCAAAGAGGTGGCGAAGCCCGGCGGCAGATAGCGGGATGCACCGTGCAGTACTCCGGGCAGGCGAACGACGGCTGATGCCCCTTTTCACCGCAGCATCCGACGCACCTCGAGTGGTCGGCGCTCGCCAAAATGATGCTTCGTCACGGCGCCAAGATGCATGAAGATGGCGAGGTAGAACACCGCCGGCAGGACAAGGTTGTGCACAACAGCGACGACCTCCGCCAACTGCGCATTCGGTGCAAGAAGTCCAGTGAACGACCATCCATAGACATCCAGCGCCTCTCCGCGCCATGCCGTGAGGAGGATGCCGGTGACGGGAAAGCCGAGCATGAGCACATAGAGGCCCGCATGCGTCGCCCGGGCCAACTGGCGCTGCCATGGCTGCAGATCGGCGCGCATCGGCGGCGCAGGGCTCTGGCCCAGCCACGCCATGCGCACCACGACCAACAGCAGAACCGTGAGGCCCAGCGCCTGGTGGGTCGCCATGAAGACGCCGCGCTCCGGATGATCAGCCGCCAGTACCGTGGTGAACACACCCATCGGCAGCAGGATGAGGATCAGCGTGCCGATGACCCAATGCGCGTAGCGCGATACGCGGCCGAAGGCCTTCGGCGTGTTGCGCAACGGCAATGGATCCGCCACACGCCGCTTGCCCTGCGCCCAGACCGCCCACAGCAGGAAGAGTGCAGCAACCGCAGCGATCGCAGCCTGCGTATTCAGGACGAACGGCTTGATACGATCGGCCAGGTGCGCATCGGCGGGAATCGCCGCGAAGGTGCCGTCGAGATTTGCCAGGACGATCGACCAGGCGATCATGACCAGTGCCAGCGCCGCCGTCAGCGTGCCCAGGGCGCGAAGAATGCGGCTGGAGTGGTTGAGGGTGAAGGCCAGGAACACGGCCAGTATGAGATAGAACTCGGTCACGCGTGTTTCCCTTCAATCCTGGAAATTTGTGAGCCGCTGCTGCACGCCTTGCGACACATTGCAACCGGCCGCTGGGTCCACTGGGCGTCGATCGATGCAGAGATATGCATCGGCGGATTCTCACAGAATTCCAGGGTTACAGGAACATTCAGACCGTGGCGATGCGTCAGCTCGCCATGCATAGTCCGCGTCGAGGAATTTCGAGTCCTCCCGCGCAATCGGCTAAAGCCTCTGACGGGTGTGTGAAGTCGTCGGCAATACATCCGAGTTTGATCATGGCGTCATGGTCAACAACATCTCGTTGTGCCGCTCGGCATCGCCGGCTTTCAGCGCCGCTGTGGCGTCGGGCACGACGTTGGTCGCGATGCTGGGACTCACCTACTGCTTGCAGGCCAGAGCCTGGAACTCGTCTTCCATCGATTCCACGCTTGCCACCATCGGGTTCTAGCCGCGCTCGACACCGAACTGCGGCATCAGGTCGTTGAGTTCACGGGTCCAGCGGCGCTTGTGCGCGCGATGAATGTCCACAGCAGACTGCGGGTCACCACGGCGGATTGCTTCGACCACGGCTGCGTGGTTGACGTTTGAATACACCGGCCTGGCTCGAAACGGTGCGGCCAGCAAGCGGAAGCGGTGGGCTTTTTCAAGATAGCCGAGTGCAACCTCGACCAAGTGACGGTTGGTATGCAGCTCGATCAGCAAGCGGTGGAATTGATAATCGGCCTGTGACCATTTGACCATGTCGTCGGACTCAAGTCCCTCGTCCATCGCGGCTATCGCAGCGTCTAATCGGCCCAGTTCTTCGGCGCTCAGCCTGCGCGAAGCGAGCCGTTCGGCGGCTTCACATTCCAGACAGGCCAGCAGTTCGCTGATCTCTCGGATGTCACGCCCTGACAGCTCCTTGACCCGCATGCCGCGCCGCGGGATCAGCTCGATCAGGCCATCGTGCTCCAGCCGCACCAGTGCTTCGCGCAGCGGCGTACGACTCATGCCAAGGTCGTTGGCAAGTTCCGGTTCGGAAACCGTAACGGCAGGTGGGTAGTGCGCCGAGATCACCCGCTCGCGCAGGATGTCGTATGCCTTGTCTGCCTGAAGAAGCTTTTTCATGAACGACGGGGCTCGGTGGATTCCTTACAAACGCCAACGAAGGGCGACAAAAATGTGTCCTTGACGAAATTTTAATGCATGCATTATAGTCCCCAAAAACATTCCTTGAATACCCCCCGGAGGACACCATGCTTAAAAAACTACTACTGCCTGTTTTGATCGCAATCAGCCCCTGCGCCAACGCGCAAACCTGGCCCGTGAAACCTGTCAGGCTTGTGATTCCCTTTCCTCCTGGCGGGGGAAACGACTTTTTAGGACGCTTGATCGGCCAAAGCCTGAGCGAGGTATTAGGCCAGCCAGTGGTAGTCGACAACCGGCCTGGTGCCGGCGCCACAATCGGTACTGACATCGTTGCCAAGGCGCCCGCAGACGGCTACACACTCTTGCTGAGCTCGATCACAACGCATGCATTAGCACCTGCTTTGTATCCAAAGCTTACCTACGACACGATCAAAGACTTTGTCCCCGTGTCGCTCATCGCGATCGCGCCGACGGTGCTTGTGGTCGGCCCACACGTCAAGGCGAATAGCTTAGCAGGGTTGATTTCACTGGCGAAAGCATCCCCCCGCAAGATGACATTTGCGTCAGGGGGCAATGGCTCAGCGCCCCATATCGCTGGAGAACTCTTCAAGGCGGTGGCAGGTGTCGATTTGCTGCACATCCCTTTCCGGGGAGGTGGCCCAGCCTCGCTCGCCATCATGGGCGGTGAGGTGGACATGATGTTCGACACCACTGCATCGGCCATGCCGCACGTCAAGTCCGGCAAGCTGGTGGCGTTGGCCCTCGCCACCCCTGCGCGCTCGCCCGACTACCCCAGCCTGCCGACTTTCATCGAAGGCGGCGTGAACGGCTACGAATTCAACTCCTGGTACTCCCTGCATGCGCCTGCCGGTACGCCCATGCCAATCGTCGAGCGACTGCGCGCCGAGATATCCACCATTCTGAAAAACCCGGAAGTCAGAACCCGGATCAAGACACTTGGCGCAGAGACCTCCAGCATGTCCGGCGCTGCCTTCGCGGAATTCGAGCGGGCGGAGCTCATCAAATACACCCGGCTGATCAAGGCCGCCAACATCAAACTGGATTGACGCTTCATGAGACTGATCGTAATGCCCGGCGATGGCATCGGCCCCGAAATCACCACGGCCACAATGGAAGTTCTGTATGCGCTTGACAAGATCATTCCGCTCGGCTTGACTTATGAGTTCGTGGAAATCGGGTTTGCCTCACTGGCTAAAAACGGGACCACGCTGACCGACGAAGCACTTGACAAAGCGCGCCATTCGGACGGCATCATCCTCGGCCCTATCTCGCATATGGACTATCCGGCACGCGACAAGGGTGGCGTCAATATCTCAGCAGCAGTGCGCGTCAAGCTTGACCTCTATGCCAATGTCCGGCCGGCGCGCACCCGGCCAGGCTTGGGTCGCACTGACAAGCCCATGGACCTGGTCATCATGCGCGAGTGCACCGAAGGCTTTTACCCAGACCGGAACATGTGGGCGGGCAGCGGGGAGTTCATGCCGACACCCGACGTGGCGCTGTCGGTGCGTAAGATTACGGCCGGCGCGTGCGAACGCATTGCGCGCCGCTCATTCGAGTTGGCGCAAAAGCGCAACAAGCTGGTCACCGCCGTGCATAAGGCCAACAACTTCATCCTGACCGACGGACTTTTCCTTGCCCAGGTTCGGCTGGTGGCCAAGGACTTTCCCGACGTGCGGGTCGAGGAAATCATCATTGACGCCATGGCTGCAATGCTGGTGCGCGACGCATCACGCTTTGACGTGATCTGCACCACCAACTTCTACGCCGACATCCTGTCAGACCTGGCGTCTGAATTGTCCGGTAGCCTCGGCCTTGCGGGCTCGATCAATGCTGGCGAGAATCTGGCGGCGGCCCAGGCGCAGCACGGCTCAGCGCCAGACATCCAGGGCAAAGACCTGGCTAACCCGACCTCGCTCATTGTCTCGGCAGCGATGTTGCTGGACTGGTTGGGCAACAAGCACGCCAAGCCCGACTTGGTAAGGGCTGGGAACGCGATTCAGGCCGCAGTCGACCAAGTGCTGCTGACACCCGCAACCCGCACCAAAGACCTGGGCGGTTCTTTAGGCACCAAGGCATTCACCCAAGCGTTGATTGACCGACTGCAGGAGCGTGCGCGGGGAAAATAGATACGAGCAAGGGCCGGCGCCTGGCGGCAAAAAGCCCCTGATCGATACCCATGCGCGTGTGTTCCACCGAAAGCTCCGCGTGCGCCAGCGGAACTTTTCAGCTTTGCCCTGAAGGAAACAAGCTCATGAAGGTCTGCGTGGTGGGCGCTGGCTATTACGCGCAGTTCCATCTCGCGGCCTGGGCGCGAATGTCAGGCGTTGAAATTGTCGGCATCGCCGACATGGATTCCAAGCGCGCGCGCCAAGCCGTCGCGGCCTGGCCCGACGCAAACGTGTTCCATGACGCTGAAGACATGGTGCACCGGTGCAGGCCCGACCTGGTCGACATCATCACCCCTGAAGCAACCCATGGGCCGCTGGTCGGGTTGCTCGCGGGAAAGTCGCGCACGCTGATGTGCCAAAAGCCCATGGCACCCACTCTGGAGGCGGCACGGGTTATGGCAGACGTCGCCTCGCAAGCGGGCACAGAATTGCTGATACACGAGAACTTTCGCTTTCAGCCGTGGTTCCGCGAGGCGCGACATCTGCTGGATGAAGGCGTGCTTGGCGTGCCGCAGCAATTGACCTTTCGCTTTCGCCCCGGTGACGGGCGCGGGCCCGATGCCTACCTTCAACGGCAGCCATACTTTCGGACCATGAAACACTTTCTGGTACATGAAACTGTCGTGCACTACACCGACACTTTCCGCTACCTGCTGGGCGAGGTTCGCTGCGTCACTGCGCGTCTGCGGCGCGTCAACCCCGCCATAGCAGGCGAAGATGCGGGCATCGTCGTGTATGAGTTCGCCTCGGGTGCCATAGCTATCCTCGACGCCAACCGCGACCTGGAGCACGACGCCGCTGAGCCACGTTACACCCAGGGCAGCATGCTTCTTGAAGGCGGGCTCGCCACTTGGCGGTTGGACGGTATGGCGCGGACCTGGTTGCGTCGGCGCGGACAGGCGAGCGAGACGCATCACACATCATTCGCCCGGGTCGTTCCCAACGGCGACAGCGTGTTCAATTACCTGACGGCCATGGTGAAGGCGCTCAGCGGCGATTCAGCGTCGAACGCCGATATTGAAGCCAGTCGGGCAAGCGCCTATCTGCATAACGTCGAGATTGAGCAGGCGATCTACCAGTCTGCGGCCGAAGGCCGCACCATCACACTTTGACGTGAAAGAGACCCGCCAGACGACACAATGGTGACGATATCGGCGTACATCCGTTGCCGGCGCACACGCTTCGCAAGTCCTGCCTGCGGCAATACCGGCACAACCAGCGCAGCCAGCGCCTTGCGACTCAAGCCATTACCGATGCCTTACCGTGAATCACTGCCCCCGGCGCATCTGGTGAACACCTCCTTCTTTACCCGCGCCAAATCCAACATGAATGCCAGTACACAAGCGTCTTGCCAGTCTCGGGGTCCTTGAATGCCTCATCGGCGCAGCACGATTCCGCCGCCGATCTCCAGGCGCAGCTTCACCCCGGCGTCGAGCGCGCGCATCGGATGGGTGAGCTCAACGAATGCCGATGGCGACTACTCGACCGCCCCCTGCAGGACGTTCTCATCGCTCAGAAGTTTGCGCCAATTGTCCATCGACCCGACACAAGTACCATGGTCTCGGCAAAAGGCGGCAGTACTCATGCCGCTGAGCGCTTGCGCTTCGATCAGCGCGCGCCACTGCTGCCCGCTAAGCCGTAGAAGGCGGCACCCCTTTTTCGTTACTGCAACCGCCCCAAGAGCTTCCTGGCGATTTCATCCGTCTCCGCGACGGAGATCTCTTCAACCGACCCGAATTTAGTCCCCCCCTCCTCAAGCGTACCCGCGACGTGGAAATGAATGTGGTTGATTGCTTGCCCTGCCGGCACGCCATTGTTTTGCCACACAGCAATCCCGGACTTTGAGTAAGCGCGGTCGATCAAGATCGCGGCATCTCGCACTGCAATGGCAACAGAGGAGGCTTCAAGGTCGGTGAGCTCGAGAATGGTTGCCACATGCCGAACGGGTAATACAAGCAAATGAGGAAGACCTCTTTGTTCGCGCGTGACAAACGTTGCCGTACCAGAAGTGCGACACAAGATCGTGTAACGGCGCTCGCCCCTGAGAAAAGCGCAGAACGCACACCCATGATTGTCTGGAAGTTCAATGTTCGAAGCAGCACTCATGAGGATCGCAGAGATGGCACAAATGACCGCAACTCTACGCGATCAAGCTTCGTGTAGTCCGCGAGTCTGACAACGACTCGGAGCTCATCGCAGACCTTCTTGTCGCGTGATGCAAACATGGAGAAGCGCAGGGTGGAGCGAATCGCGTTTTGTGCCGGAATGAGGTTCGACAGTTGCGCCTGCCCGTCGCCGATTACTGGTACCAAGACCGCTCTGCCGTTGTTCTTCTTCGAGACTTCAGCCCAAATGGATAACAAGCTTTTCTACACTTTTCCACCGTTGAGTCAGCAGTGTTCTGAACGTCCATCTCGCAATACGCGTCAAAGATAACTGGTCTCGCAGCATGTTTGACTGGCCTGATGGTAGCCGAGAGGCGAGAGATCCCGCAACATCCACGAGTACATCCACGACTACTCCTGACAGCGTGCTCCGTCTCTCGCGATGATTTGCGAATCCCCTATTACCTTGCCCGTAGCTGTCCGCCAGCTCGAGCCCCTCGGGGAGCACGGCGAACTTCCGAAGTGAATCGGATCAAGGGTTCAAGGTTTGTTGCGGCTCAAGGTGCGCCAGAAGGTCCAGGCGATTGGTTATTGCTCAGATCGCGGTGGTGATGACCGGACCTCAGATTCGCGCGCTTGCTACGCTCATAGCGATTGCCTCTGCTCGCTGTGTATGCCACCGTACAGACACGCTGAAGTGCGGCAAACCCGTTCTGCCGGTGATGTCGGTTCAATATCGGCCGAGAGCGTCGCCAAATCCACCCGCACCACAGCCCTTGCGGTCCACCGCCTTCGAGGCCTTGGTGAAGCGCGCTGGTACATCGGGGCCTGGTCACGTCAATCACGCGGAAGGCGCTCATGGGCTCAGGACTCAGGGTTGCGTCCGACGCGCCCGGCTGGGGAAAAAGGCGTTTCTACGGGCGATTTATTCGCGGTAGCCGGGACGCCGCTCTGTGATGTCGCGCTCCAGCAGCGCCGCGCCCGAGAACTTCAGCAGCAGGATCGTCATACGATCCTTCCGGTTGATCGTGACCGATTTCGGGGTGCCTCCGGAATTAGCGGTCACGATGCCGGAACGGTGTCGTACTGCAGCGTGCTGGTGATACGCATAGGACCAGCGAGGTGAGTAGTCTCCCAGCCTTTTTGTCTGGAGATGGCATGCCCGCGCCAAGGATCACCCTATATCAAAGACGTTTTACGGCTCAAGCTCCACGCCAAGCTGTCCCACGAACGGATCGCGGCAGTGTTGAGCATTTCCAAGGGTGTCGTCACCAAGTATGTAGGGCTGGCCGCCGCGGGCGTCCGCCAAGCCGCGCCGGACAAAGTCTTCCTCGCCGCCCCGAAACGTCTCAAGGGGCGCCGTCCTCAACCCCTTGTGCTGCCCAGGGAAGCGTTCACCAAACCACCACGGTCGGCGGTCATCAGCATGACATACCCACACTCCTGCGCAGTACATTCATGATGATCGATGGCGCAAAGTCATTGACACGCTCCAGAGTTCGGGCGCTCAGTGAGCCATTGCGAGGCACGCTTCCGCACAGCGCTCGCACGACTCTGCGCAACGCTTGCAGTGATCCATACTGTGCTTGTTGCATTCCGCTGCGCAGCCGAGGCACGCTTTCGCGCAGAGCGCGCAAATGGCCTGCATGTGTTCGCCGCCCCTCGCGATCGACCCTGCTGCAAGCCGGCAAATGTCGGCGCATTCCAAATCCAGCGCGATACAGCGCGCCATTTGTTTAGGGTCGGCCTCTTGGAGGCACGCCGTCGCGCATTGAAGGCATGCCGCAGCGCATTCGTTACATGCGCGCAAGCATTCTTCCTCGATTTGGTTGAGCATGCTGACTCCTTGGAGCGGCCGCACGGTTTGTGCCGGCAAATCATCCCAGCCCTGGAACTTTCTGACTGTTGGCCAGCGCACGCAATGAACAGACGATTGCCAATCCGCAGCACCAGGCGGCAGCTGCTCTGAGCGTAGCCCGCCTGGGTGACTACCGACTTGTGAGTCTCGAGGTCTTCAACGGCTTCAACCCGCACCCGCCAGCTCAATCTCGACCTTGGCCTTTGGCTCAGGATCCTTCATCACCGTGATGACTATGCAGCCGCAGTTGCCGCAGGTCATGGTAGGGAGCGCGAGGTCGGCAATACGCCTGCTGACGGGCAATTCAGGCGACATGGCCTTTAGCCGTACTGTGAGTTCGCTGCGCCGCCGGTGGGCTGCCAGCTGACTGCTGGCATGCGAATCTTGCGTGACAGATCCCGGCGCCAGTCCCTAAGGTTCTGACCCAGCAACTCGCTGCCGCCGATAGCAGGCAGCTGACTCGCCACTCATCAGAATGGGCCGTTCGATGGCCACTGCGCTGAGCCGTCCAAGACCGTGAAACACCACAGTTTCGACGCGATCGACACATGCCTATGCAAGCCACCGCCCGCAGTCCAACGTGTTCCACGGCGATGAAGATCTTCAACCGCCTGGAATCCGCTTGCGACGATCAACAACCACCGGTCATTGGTAGCCGACGCCCATCACATAGTTGCGCAGCAGTTCTTCTTCTTGGTTACCCGCAGCCAGCAATGCACGCAGCCCGTCGCGCGCATTCAGCACGCCCAGCGGCCTGTTGCCGGCATCGACCACCAGCACATGGATCAGACCGCTTTCGTGCATCAGCGCCAGCACCTCTGACAACACGTCTTCAGGTTTGCAGGTCGTGCTCTCACGCGTCATCACATCGCCTGCACGGGTGGTGAAGAAGTCGGCCTGACCCAGACCCAGACGCCTGACGAGAAGGGTTTCGGTAACGGTACCGATGGCCATGCCAGCGGCATCACACACCACGACGACGGTGATCTGCGCGCCCGACAACAGCGCTGCCACCTCGACCAGCAGGGCATCGGTGCCGACCGTCAGGAGCCGCGAATGGGTCACCACTTCGATGGCGCCGACCTGCGCAGGTGCCACCGCGCGAGCCTCGGCGGCAGCCACAGGCGAGCTTTCGACGGCCTCGACACCTGGTGTTTGCGTTGGCGCCGTCACCGCGTCAACGCCGCTTCAAGCTGCGCCTTGTTCATCAATGATCGCCCCTTCAAGCCCCGCTGGCGGGCCTCGTTGCGCAGCTGCAGCAGGGTTCGAACGCCGGCACCTTGGTGCGAACGCAGGCCGCCCCGCCGGCTGGCCGGCATGTCGTTGATCGACGACGGGCTGGCTTGCACAGACTCACCATGCTGTGCGCGCTCCTTGTTGACCACTCGTGCCGCGATCTCTTCGGCCAGTGGCTCGGGCTTGCCGTGGGCAAGCAGGCTGTCCTTGATGTGCGCGTACTGGCGCTCGCGTTTGGCGCTCCAGGCTTTCTGAGGCATGGCGGTTCCTTGGTTGGGGCGCGGTGGCCCATGTTCGTGTGCCCGTTTAAGTCAGCTCTTGAGCGCAGCGCGAACGCCGGCATCCAGCCTCTCGAAACCGAACGAGACATCCATGAGCACACCGTTCAGGAGGAAGGCCGGTGTCGTGTGGAGGCCGAGTTGGCCGCCGGCTTGTCTGTGTTCCTGGACCCGTTGCGTATAGTTGCGTTCGGCCATCTCGGCGTTGAGGCAGATTATGTCCAAGCCAATGGACTGTGCGTGAGCGCGCGGTGCTGTGAGGCGGAGGGTTGAGTCTTGGCGCGACTTATGCCATGCGCCCCAGCGCCCAGCGTCCCCCAGCGGCTGCGGCGGCGGTGAGCGCTGTGCCCCAGGCTATATCGACGAGAGCCAAACGCAACGGCCAGCCCCGCAGCGTGGCCAGGTTGCTCAGGTCGTAGGTGGCATAGGCAAAGAAGCCGAACAGCGCGCCGGCCAATACCGCGTGCAACCAGGGCAAGTCTGCGGGCGCTCCAACGCCCCCGGACCAGGCCACGGGTGCAACGGCAAACAGCAAGACGCCGAGCGGGTAGAGCAGATAGAAGACGCCGGCTGCCACCAGATTGGGGGGGTCTGCCATCAGATGCCCGATGCTATCGCGATAAAACGACTTGGCGATGAAACCGAGCCAGACGACATCCAGTGCCAGCATCACCACTGCAGTGGCGCCATAGGCGGCGAGGTAGTTGAGCATGTTGGGTTGATCCGGGTTAAATCTGTTGATAGCGGGCGTCATTCGATGCAGGTCGGCATCGGCCGGCCTTTGAGATCAGTCCACGAAGGGACGTCCACTTCGCCCCAGACTGCGGCAAGCGTCTGTGCGGAGCGCAACAGAGCACCGCTGTCAGTTCCGACAGCGCTGCCGCGCACACACTCCTGGTCAAAGACAATTGAAGTATCGGCAGCATCGACCCTGCGCGGCACGAGAAGGTGATCACATGCCGATCCACCATCCAGCGCACAATCACAGACGGGGGCTGCCTGAGCGTGAGCCGCAGACGCTCGCGGAGGTCGTTTCCTGTGGCCACGCCGCCGCATGCCGACTAGTCCGCGAGGCAGTTGGCCCGGTGGCGAAGGGACTGGCAGCCAACGCCGCTTTTTTTCAGCAGGCTTCTATTGCTCGAGCGGCCAGGCGCCCCACAGGCGCTTGTCTCCGGGCGTGTGTTCAGGAACGTACTGATGATCGACATCGGGAACTCCCGTCTGCGCAAAGATGGGGAACCCATGACCCGCCGCGTCTTGCCCATTGGCCGTCGATCCTGCGCATGTCTATTCGCACGCGAACGGTGGTCGTGAGCCTCTTGGGCGTTTCGGCGCCGTTCTGCGGGCTCAGGCCAGCGCGGCAGAGTAGCCCGCGCGATTGCTCGCATTCCTGAGCAGCAGGGCGCTCGCCTTGCTGGGTTCGATATCGACCGTGAGCGCCGCCAAGTCCACCCGCACGACAACCCTTGCGATCCACCGCCTTCACGGCCCTGGTGAGTCGCGCTGGTACATCGGGGGCTGGTCATGTCAATCACGCGGAAGGCACTCATGGGTTCAGGACTCAGGGTTGCGTCCGCCTTACCCGGCCGGGGAAAAACGCGTTGGTGCGGGCGATATAATCGCGGTAGCCGGGACGCCGCTCAGTGATATCGTGCTCCAGCAGCGCCACGCCCGAGACCTTCAGCAGCAGGACCGTCATTAGCACGGGCGAGGCAATCGCCCACCATGCTTGCGTTGACAGGGCGATCAGGTAGATGCCCCACCACACGCAGAATTCACCGAAGTAGTTGGGGTGGCGCGAGGTCCGCCACAGGCCGCGATCCATGACTTTCCCTCGATGGGCTGGGTCGGCTTTGAAGCGGGCCAGTTGGAAATCAGCCACGGCCTCGAACGCAGCGCCGAAAACGACCACGCACACGCCCAAGGTGTCGATCCAGCTCCACGGTCGCGGATTGATGACAGAGGCGAGCGCGGACAAGGAAACCACCCACGCCAGCGTGGCCTGCAATCCAAAGACCAGCACCAGGCTCTTCCAGCGGAAGTAAGGCTCGTTGCGAGCGCGCATGGCCTTGTAGCGGCGGTCCTCCGGCTCTCCCCAACTGCGCAAGGTGATGTGGGCTGCCAAGCGCAGCGCCCAGACGCCAATCAACGACACGACTACGACGGCGCGCGGGCCGGATTGCGGCGCGGCAATGGCATAGGTTACCGCAGCCAGCAGGATGAACAAGGGCCATAGACTGTCGGCTATGCTGACGTCGTTTCTGACCAAGCTCGCCAGCCAGGCGCCAAACGCCAGCAGAGCCATCGGTATCAAGGCCTGTAGTGCCAGCATCAGCATGAGTTCTCGGTAATGCTCAGGTCAACCGTGTCGAGATCGAGTCGGCTTGGCCGCTATTACTTGGGCACAAGCACCATGTCGATAGCATGGATATCGCCGTTGTCACGATAGGACGGTGTGGCGCCCCGGTGCTTGAAGGCACCGGAGCGGTTGATGGCTTTTTTGGGGTCAGGCTGGCGGCATCAGCACCGCATCGACCACGTGGATCACGCCATTGCTGCAGTCGATGTCAGTCTTGGTGACGTGTACGTTACCGTTGAGCTTCACACCACCTTGCGTGCCGATCTTCAGCTCAGCACCGTTGACAGTCTTGGCGGTCTTTCCGTCCATCTTCATCACATCGGCGGCCATGACCTTTCCGCTGACCACGTGGTAGGTGAGGATGGACTTCAGCTTCGGCACGTCTTTGAGCAGTTTGTCCACCGTGCCGTCAGCCAGTTTGGCGAAAGCCTCGTCGGTGGGCGCAAATACGGTGAAGGGGCCCGCACCCTTGAGCGTCTCCACCAAGCCTGCAGCCGTCAGGGCCGCCGCCAATGTCTTGAAGTTGCCTGCGGCAACGGCTGTGTCGATGATGTTATGCATGTCAGATGTCCTGTTTCAAACGGGGTGCTGAACGGGATGTCCAGCAGGGGCCCGATGCTGGCGGTAAACACCAGCAAGGGAAAAGTGTGGGCGCCGTGCTGCAGCGTGTCGGTGTCCCAGCCCACACAGCGGCGACACGGTCCAATGCGGGTTCAGTGGCCGCCCGTGGTCACAAGTTACGAGTTGGCTCGTTCGAGTTCAGAGCGGCGCAGCCCAGGCCTGTTATCAGGATTTTTGCGATTTATCGTCGGTAAAGAAAGGCGATAACCGCTTTTTCTTCAAGGCGTCTGCCCGGCTCCAACGACGCCAGAGCCACGCGGTGACGACCGCAACGGGCAGGCTGGCCGCATCAGCTGACGACAGCTTGTCAGGCGTCCTCGACAACAGGTCTCGTGTGCTGGTGCCCGTCGGAGCAAACGCCCCGGAATACTTCATGGGCACCGTGCCATGTACGGCATCGCCCGGCAACAGATCAAAACCCTTCGAGCCCACCGCCTCCACCGTCCCGGCGAAGTCGGTGGCCATCGCAAGCGGACACATCGACCGGGTGAACGTCTTCATGTCGCCATCTCGACTCTTCGAGCCCAGCGGGTCGATAGAGGCGGCCGCTACGCCTACACCCAACGTGTTGGCCTTCGGTCCCGGCAGCGAGAAGGGAGCGAGATGCACCAGTTCGGGGCCGCCTTAGCGGTCGTATTCAAGCCGCTCAAT
>JBBRCD010000065.1:0-22746 GCA_038205245.1 Burkholderiales bacterium | reverse complement strand
ACGAGGAGAACGGCCAATGAATACACGCGCCCCTTATGGGCTGGTACCGGTAACCATACTCACCGGCTACCTCGGCAGTGGCAAGACCACGCTGCTCAATAGAATACTTTCCGAGCAGCATGGGAAACGTATCGCGGTGATCGAGAATGAGTTCGGCGAAGTCGGTGTCGATCAGGAACTGGTAATCGGTGCCGAGGAAGAAATCTTCGAGATGAACAACGGGTGTATCTGCTGTACCGTTCGCGGCGACCTCATTCGAATACTCGGCAGCCTTATGAAGCGCAAGGATCGCTTTGACCATATCCTGGTCGAGACCACAGGCCTGGCGGATCCCGGTCCTGTTGCGCAGACGTTCTTCGTTGACGAAGAGATACGCAGCAAGACCCAGCTCGACGGTATCGTGACGCTGGTCGATGCCAAGCATATCTGGGAGCACATCGATGTTGCCAGCGAGGCGCGCGAGCAGATCGCGTTTGCCGACGTCATCGTGCTCAACAAGATCGATCTGGTCGATCCTGCCGACCTCGACCGGCTCGAGGCGCGAATAAGGTCTATGAACGGGGCGGCCCGGGTATATCGCACGCGCGATGCCGGTGTCGCTATCGATCGCGTGCTTGATGTCGGCGGCTTCGATCTGGACCGGGCAATGGAGATAGACCCGAAATTTCTGGAACTCGAGTATCCGTTCGAGTGGTCCGGCGTGTACCGGCTTGACCCAGGCGAGTACCTCTGGGTGTTGGGCCCCGGTCCCGACCCGGCCATCGACCTCGCTCTGCTGGCGATGGATGCTGACAGCCCAGATGCGTTCGCCGCCGTGCAAGCGCAGGCGGTAGCGCTGTTTTCCAGCGACGCCAGCGCGACAGAGGTCAATGCGCCCCTCGAGTCTGACGATCGGTTGTGGCGTACGGAAGTTGCCGCCGATGGAGTCGAGGTTGTAGTTCGGATCGGGCGAGGCGGTCTTTATGCACTGTTCACCCAGCATCATCCAGACGAGTTCAGCGCGCGACTCATGCGCGATGGTGCCGTCGTAGCCCCGGAACGCGAGCGCGAGTACAAGCCCGACCACCAGCACGCTGACGACGTGACATCGGTCGGCATCGAGGTCGAAGGAAACCTTGACCAGGCGCGTTTCGATGCGTGGATTGGCGGCATCCTGCGTACGCTTGGAGCAGACATTTTCCGCATGAAAGGTGTGCTCAGCATCGAGGGCGAGGCAGACCGATATGTATTCCAGGGCGTGCACATGTTGTTCGACGGCAGGCTCGATCGTCCGTGGGGCATGCAACCGCGAGTCAACAAGCTGATTTTCATCGGCCGCAATCTCGATCGGGGTCTGCTCAACGCCGGGTTCAATGCATGTCTCGCGTAGCGCTGCTCAATTCACGGCGCACTCCGACGCTTGGTCCGGGCTGGACGGTCGACATCGGCGACCATGTAAGCGCACTCGCGTGGTCGCCGGACAAGCGCTTGCTTGGAGCGGCGGCGCTCGGTGGTCCGGTGTACCTGCTCGATGCGACGGACGGTCGCTGCGTCGCCACGTTGCCCGGCCATGAGTTTGGAACCGCGGCGGTCGGTTGGCGTCCTGGCCAGACAGTGCTTGCAACGGGCGGGCAGGACGGCAAAGTTCGTCTGTGGTCTGCGCCAGAAGGGAAATGTCTGGCCGAACTGACGGCCGGGGCAGACTGGGTCGAGTGCCTCGCGTGGTCCATGGATGGCGGAGTGCTGGCCACCGGCGCGGGACGCAAGCTCCGCTTGTGGACACCAGATGGCGATCTGCTGCGCGAGTGCTCGCCACATGCTTCCACCGTAACCGACATCGTCTGGCATCCGACGCGACAACAACTTGCGACTGCATGTTACGGCGGCGTATCGTTCTGGCAACCGGAACGCACCGACCCGATACGCCAGTTCGCCTGGAAGGGCTCGCTACTCTCGCTCGCATGGAGCCCGAACGGCAAGCTGCTGGCAAGCGGCAATCAGGATTCAAGCGTTCATTTCTGGTTTGTGGCCGATGGTGAGGATCTGCACATGGGCGGCTACGCGGTGAAAGTGCGTGAGCTTGCCTGGAGTGCGGATTCCCGCCTGCTGGCCACCGGAGGCAGCGTCGACGTGGTGATCTGGGATTGCTCAAAGAGGGCCGGGCCCGCCAATACACGGCCCAGCGAGCTTCAGTACCACGGCGCACTGATCGCCCAGCTTGCGTTTCAGCGAAAGGGTGATCTGCTTGCATCCGGATGTGCTGCGGGGGCGATTGCAATCTGGAAACCGCGCGAGGCCCAAGCGCCGCTGGGGGCGGCCCGGCTTTCCGGCGCCATCAGCCAGCTGACCTGGTCGCCGGACGGCGCACGCGTCGCAGCCGCCACGAGCGAAGGCATGGTCGGGATGTTTGAGGCGCCTGCGACTTAGCTTTACCTGTGGATGGCGAACTCGTAGTGAAGTAGCCGTTGGGGTTTGACCTGGCTGCTTGCCGCTCGGTCAAGCAGAGCGCCGTGATCGGCTCAGCGCCTTCGACGTACGAAACGCATTGCGAAACGTTTGCAGAAAAATGGGCTATTTCCAGTCTGTACAGATGCCGCTGCATCATCGGGGTGTGTTTGCTGATATTGGGGGCGTTCAAGCTGCTGTCTTCCCTGCGAAAACTGCTCGTAACCATTTACACCAATGGCGCTTAATCCAGTCTCCGTTCGCCACCACGTGTGTGGACTCGACCAGTCTTGCACAGCCTTGTCGGGCGGCTTGGTATACGTGGCAGTAAAGGTCTACGAGCGATTCGAGATCAAAGAAATCGCCGCCATTGCTCACGCCTCGCATTATCGCCGACATGCTTCCGGGAGACGAGTGCGCCGATCCCGATTACCCAGGATTGCGGGTACGCCGCACGAATGCCGCACGGGTGTCTTTCTACCGCTACCGGGCCGCGCTCGGGCGAGGTGGTCGTTGCACTCTGGCGCGTGCGGTCTGGACGATCCGCGAGACGATGAACGCCGAGACCCACGACATCACGCTTCCGCGACAGGCAGTTGATTAGCTGGAGGCCCGCCGCGCGTTGCACGCACCTGGTGACGCGGAGGTGTCGGTATGGCTACAGAAAAGGGCGGATTATCTTGATCCGCTGACCGCGCGCAGCGTGGTTCGGCTGCGCGCCGCCTGACCCCTATTGAGAAGAACGGAGTTGTCGTAGTGTGGCTACGACAACAGGGCGTTCTCGAGCGATGGTGGTGGTCCGCGTTGCTACGACTTTATCCGCAGCAGTTCGGAAAGTCCGGCCCAATGGCGGTAAAGACGTTGCCGAAGTTCTTCCGGCAGGCCGACTGCGCGAATGATCCCGGGCCACGTTTGTTGGGCGGTTGCCACCGTCTCCTTGACGGTGTCCAGCACGAACTTCGGTGGTGCGTCCATCCGACGGGCGAGGCGGGCGAAATGGGCCTCGTCGATGGATTCGAAACGCTTTTCCCCACCCAGATTCAGCGGCGCTCGGTCGCTTCCTCATCGTCTGGCGTGTTGAAGGACAAGCTCAGGGTCGGCCGGTCGGGCCCCAAGTCGATGTAGCTGTCATCGAAAGCGAACAGACTCTTGCCGTCCTGAAAGCCGGTGAGGTGGCCGACAGGCACATCGCCCAGCAGTATCTTGAGCACGCGGGCGTCAGCCATTCGACGGCTCCTCGTCGGCCCGCGGTTCATCGTCCCTGACCTGGTAGCGGTCAAGCAGGGACGGGGAATGTGACGAAGAAGCGGCGGAAGGGGCCGGAAGGTCGTCATGCGCATCCGGTCGCCCCTCAGCGGCCAGCGTTGGTCCTGAGCCGGGTCGGCACGAACGGCTCGATCGTCTGCATCAGCTGCATGAACACCTTCGGTGTTCCGGCGATCACCGCCCCGGACTCCAGGTAACCCGGCTCGCCCTGGGCGTCGCCGACCAGCCCGCCGGCTTCGGACACCAGCAGCGCCCCTGCAGCGATATCCCAGGGCGACAGACCGAACTCCCAAAAGCCATCGAAGCGTCCGGCGGCGACATAGGCGAGATCGAGCGAGGCCGCGCCAGCGCGGCGGATACCTGCGCATTTCGGCATCACGGCGCGCAGCATCTTGAGGTAGGCGTCGAAGTCGGCCATCTCGCGAAACGGGAAGCCGGTGCCGATCAGCGCGTCTGTCATCTGCGCGCGCTTGCTCACCCGGATGCGCCGGTCATTGAGGAACGCCCCGGCGCCGCGCGAGGCGGTGAAAAGTTCATTGCGTACCGGGTCGTAGACCACGCCGTGGGTCAGCACGCCTTTGTGCCTCAGTGCGATCGATACCCCGTAGTGGGGCATGCCGTGCAGGAAATTGGTGGTACCGTCCAGCGGATCGATGATCCACTCGTACTCGCTTTGACCGGATTGCCCGCTTTCCTCAGCCATCACCGCGTGATCCGGATAGGTCTTGCGGATCACGTCGATGATCGCGTCTTCTGCGCCGCGGTCGACCTCGGAGACGAAGTCGTTGGCCGACTTGCTGCGCACCGTCAGCACGTCGAGGTTCTGTGCGGCTCGATTGATGATCGAACCTGCGCGGCGGGCGGCCTTGACCGCGGTGGTGAGCATCGGATGCAGCATGAATGGCTTTCGGGTCGCGGGCGTGCGATAGCGACGGGTCGGGCGCGGTTGAACAGCCTGACCAAAGACGGCTTCGAAGGCGGCGGAGTCTAGCACCTTGTCGAACGCGACCGAACCGGCCCCGCCACCGCCACCGCCACCGCCACCGCCACTGTCATCGCCGATCGACAGGTTGGCTCAAGTGCGGGTTGTGCTGCACTCGGCCCGCCATCCCGGAAACATCGGCGCCAGCGCTCGTGCCATGAAGACGATGGGCCTGTCCCGTCTGTTGCTGATCGCGCCGGAGCGCTTCCCGGACGACGAGGCCTACCGCCGCGCGTCGGGCGCGCGCGACCTGATCGACTCGATCCAGGTGTGTTCCAGCCTCGACCAGGCCGTCGCGGACTGTGTCGCGGTGGTCGCGGTGGCGGCGCGTCCGCGCGAGCATTCGCCGGTGTCGATGGCGCCGCGCGAGCTGATGCCAGCATTGATCGAACTCGCGGGCCACGGGCCGGTCGCCCTGGTCTTCGGCGGCGAGACCAACGGGCTTGCGCGCAGCGAGGTCAACCGCTGCGACTTCATCGCGCGCATCCCGACCGGCCCCGAGTACGGATCACTCAATCTGGCCGCCGCAGTTCAGGTGCTGTGCTACGAACTGCGTACCGCGGCACTGGCGGCGTGCGCGCAGGGCGCAGCGCCGGCGCAGGCGCCGCCTGGCGACTCGCCGCTGGCGACGCACGAGCAGATGGAGCAACTGCTCGCCCATGCCGAGCGAACCCTGGTTGCGCTGGCATTTCTGGTGCCCGGTCGTCCCAGCCGGTT
Organism: Burkholderiales bacterium; assembly: GCA_038205245.1. Classification (GTDB taxonomy): domain Bacteria; phylum Pseudomonadota; class Gammaproteobacteria; order Burkholderiales; family CAIKXV01; genus CAIKXV01. Next base: position 17,357 of record JBBRCD010000065.1, on the reverse strand, counting down.
GATGGCGCGGCTCGCCCGGCTCGCCCGGCGCGCCCGCGTCGAACAGGAGGAGGTGAGTATCCTGCGTGGGGTGCTGGCTGCGGCGGAGGCGCTGTGCCAGTCGGCAGCCGGTTCCGGTCGCGCCAAGCCTTGAAAGATTGCGCCACCGCCTATAGTTGACTAAAACGCTCAAGATTAGCTAAGATCGGGGCGCGGTCAGGTGGTTTCAGGTGCTTTCGAGACCGTCGGTGTCGAGACGATTCGAATTCGCTTTCACCGCGCTGGCAAAGCGCTTGCAGCGCTACCCGAAGGCTGCGCGCCTTCAACCTTGATGCACAGGCGGAGGTCCGGATGCGATTGACGACTAAAGGGCGGTTCGCGGTCACTGCGATGATCGACCTCGGCCTGCGCTATGGCGGGCAACCGGTCACGCTCGCGGAGATCAGCAACCGGCAGCGCATCTCGCTGTCCTATCTCGAGCAGCTGTTCGGCAAGCTGCGCCGACACCAGCTGGTCGACAGCGTGCGCGGTCCCGGGGGGGGCTACAAGCTGACCCGCGGCATGGACCAGATGTCTGTCGCCGATATCATCCTCGCTGTTGACGAGCCGATCGACGCCACTCAGTGCGGCGGCAAGGAAAACTGCCAGGACGAGCAGAAATGCCTGACCCATGACCTGTGGGCCAGCCTGAACTCGCATATCTTCGATTACCTGCGCGCGATCAGCCTCAAGCAGCTGGTCGATGCCCAGCGCGAGCGCGCCAACGACACCCATGTGATCAAGCTGCGCGAGCGGCGCGAATCGCTGGCGCGCGACCTGGGCGCGGTGGTCGGGCTGTCCTGAGCCGGCTCGGGTTTAATGCAATGACGAACGCGATGACGAGCACGCTGACCCCGCCGGTCTATCTGGACCATAACGCGACGACGCCGATCGATGAATCGGTGCTGGCGGCGATGATGCCGTTCCTGCGCGAGCAGCATGGCAACGCGTCCAGCCGTCACGAGCTGGGCAGTCGTGCGCGTCAGGCGGTGGACAGGGCGCGCGAGCAGGTCGCTGCCGCGGTCGGTGCGCAGCCGGCCCAGGTGGTGTTCACCAGCGGCGGCACTGAAGCCAACAACCTGTTCATCAAGGGTGCCGCGGCGATGCTCAAACCGCAGCAGGTGGTGGTCAGCGCCATCGATCACCCTTGTGTGACTGCGCCGGCGAAGGACCTGGCGCGTGCCGGCTGGACACTGCGTCGGCTGGCGGTGACCGCTGCCGGTGTGGCCGACAGCGCAGACCTCGACGCTGCACTGACCACACCGACTGGCCTGGTGTCGACCATGCTCGTCAACAATGAAACCGGCGTAGTACAGCCAGTGGCTGCGATCGCTGCGCGTGCCCGCGCTGCGCGCGCCTGGGTGCACAGCGACGCGGTACAGGCGCTGGGCAAGATTCCGGTCGATTTTGGTGCCTTGGGCGTGCATGCGCTGACCGTTTCGGCGCACAAGCTGCGCGGCCCGAAAGGTGCGGGCGCGCTGATCCTGGACAAGCGGATCGACCTCAAGCCGCTGCTTCATGGCGGCGGGCATGAGTCCGGGATGCGCTCCGGCACCGAGAACGTGCCGGCCATCGTCGGGTTCGGCGCGGCGTGCGATCTGGCAGTTGCCGGGATGGAGCTGGGCGCCCGCCATACGGCGCGGCTGCGCGACCTGCTCGACACCCGTCTGGTTTCGCTTGGCGCGACCGTGTTCGGCCACACTGTGCCACGCATCCCCAACACGACTTACTTCGCCATCGATGACATCGATGGCGAGACGCTGGTGATCGAACTCGACCGGCTCGGTTTCTGTGTGGCGAGCGGCTCGGCCTGCTCGAGCAAGAGCACTGAGCCCTCGGCGACCTTGCTCGCGATGGGTGTTTCAGCCGAAGTTGCCCGCGGCTCGGTAAGGGTGAGTCTCGGGCCGGACAACGATCAGCGGCAGATCAACGACTTTGCGCAGGCTGTGTCGGCAGTGATGACCCGCCTGCGGCAGTTGACCGCGATGGCGGTGTAACGCAAACGCAATCGCATGACCAGGACGGGACCAGGACGAGGACAACGATGGCGATCACACTGACCGAGAACGCAGCGAAGCATATCCGCAACCAGGTGGCCAAGGCCGGTGGTGTCGGGTTACGCCTGGGCGTGAAGAAGGTGGGCTGCTCGGGTCTTGCCTACACCTTCGATATCGCGAAGGAAGTCGGCCCGGAGGACGAACAGTTCGTGTCGCATGAAACCCAGGTGCTGATCGAGCGCAAGAACCTTCCCTTCCTGGACGGTACGGCGGTCGACTTCGTGCGCAAGGGCCTGAACGAGAGTTTCCACTTCGACAACCCGAACGCGAAAAGCGAGTGCGGTTGCGGCGAGTCGTTCAACGTCTAGCAGTTCAGGTGCCGGGTGCCCGGTGCCGGGTGCGGGGCCCGGCGTCGGCTGGTCAAAGTATGTGGACCGGCGGCAGACGGAACAGGTCCGGAATTGTTGACCAAATTGGTCAACAATAGGATAATCCCGACTGATTCAGTAGGAGATAGTCAGCCCAGGCCGCCGTCAGGCGGGCAGCGTCAGGTGGGCAGCGTCAGGTGGGCAACGTCAGGCGGGGCAACGTCAGGCGGGGCACGACGTACAACCCAGGGCGTTGGCCTTGGCTGCCGCGCCTGACCAGGTACCCAGTCTTCCGGGAGCGATCGATGAGTGCAGTGCTGCAGCAACTGGTCAGTCAGCCGTACAAACACGGTTTCGTCACCGATATCGAGTCGGAGACGGCGCCGCGCGGCCTGTCCGAAGATGTGATCCGGATGATCTCGTCGAAGAAGAAAGAGCCGGAGTGGTTGCTCGAGTTTCGCCTTCACGCCTACCGACACTGGCTCACCATGACCGAGCCGGCATGGCAGAACGTTACTCATCCGGCAATCGACTACCAGGACATCATTTATTACTCGGCCCCCAAGCCGAAGAAGAAGCTCGCCTCGATGGATGAGGTCGACCCGGAGCTGCTGAGGACGTTCGAGAAGCTCGGCGTGCCGATGAACGAGCGGGCGGCGCTGGCCAACGTCGCAGTGGACGTGATCTTCGACTCGGTGTCGGTCGCCACCACCTACAAGGCGAAGCTGGCCGAAGTCGGCATCATCTTCTGTTCGATCTCGGAGGCCGTGCATGAGCACCCGGAACTGGTGCGCAAGTACATGGGCAGCGTGGTGCCGACCTCGGACAACTTCTATGCCGCACTGAACTCGGCGGTGTTCACCGACGGCTCGTTCGTGTTCATCCCCAAGGGCGTGAAGTGCCCGATGGATCTGTCGACCTATTTCCGGATCAATACCCAGGACTCCGGCCAGTTCGAACGAACGTTGATCATCGCCGAGGACAATGCGACGGTGAGCTACCTCGAGGGCTGCACCGCGCCCAAGTTCGACACCAACCAGCTGCATGCCGCGGTTGTAGAGCTGGTCGCGCTCGAGAATGCAGACATCAAGTACTCGACGGTGCAGAACTGGTACGCCGGAGACGAGAACGGTGTGGGCGGTATCTACAACTTCGTCACCAAACGCGGTTTGTGCCAGGGTGCGAACTCGAAGATTTCCTGGACCCAGGTCGAGACCGGGTCTGCGATCACCTGGAAGTATCCGAGTTGCGTCCTGCTCGGGGACGGTTCGTCCGGCGAGTTCTATTCAGTCGCGCTGACCAATCACATGCAGCAAGCCGACACCGGCACCAAGATGATCCATATCGGCCGCAACACCCGCAGCAAGATCGTGTCCAAGGGAATTTCTGCCGGCCGCTCCAGCAACAGCTATCGCGGGCTGGTGAAGATCGGGGCTGCGGCCGAAGGTGCACGCAACTACTCGCAGTGCGACTCGCTGCTGATTGGCGACAAGTGCTCGGCCAACACCTTCCCGTACATCACCGTGCAGAACGCCGCAAGCATCGTCGAGCACGAGGCCACCACCTCGAAGATCGGCGAGGAGCAGCTTTTCTATTTCGCCCAGCGCGGTATCGATACCGAACAGGCAGTATCGATGATCATCAACGGCTTCTGCCGGGACGTGTTCATCCATCTGCCGATGGAGTTCGCGGTGGAGGCCACCAAGCTGCTTGGGCTCAAGCTCGAAGGGTCGGTAGGATGATCAACGCCAATGCACGCCCATTGCTCGAAGTGCGCAACCTCAGCGCATCGGTGAACGGAGTCCCCATTCTGAAGGGGCTCGACCTCACCGTGCGGGCCGGCGAGGTGCACGCGATCATGGGACCGAATGGTTCCGGCAAGAGCACACTCTCCAAGGTGCTGGCCGGCCATCCCGCCTATGCGGTCACCGGTGGCGAGGTGCTGTTCGAGGGCCGAAACCTGTTCGAGCTCACTGCCGATGCACGCGCTCGTGCCGGGATGTTTCTCGCGTTCCAGTACCCGGTCGAGATTCCCGGTGTCACCAACAGCGCCTTCCTGCGTCTTGCCTACAACACCCACGCGATCGATCAAGGCCGTGACGAACTCGACCCGCTGGAGTTCGATGACCTGGTGCGCGAAAAGGCGAAGCTGGTCGAGATGGATCCGAGTTTCCTCGATCGGAGTGTCAACGACGGGTTTTCGGGCGGCGAGAAGAAGCGCAACGAGATCCTGCAAATGGCGATCCTGCGGCCGAAGCTCGCAATCCTCGACGAGACCGACTCCGGCCTGGACATCGATGCGCTGCGCATAGTCGCCCATGGGGTGAACACGCTGACCACCGGCGACAACGCGATAGTGATGATCACCCACTATCAGCGCCTGCTGACCTACATCGTGCCGGACTTCGTGCATGTGATGGCCGATGGGCGCATCGTGAAGAGCGGCGACCAGTCGCTCGCGCTCGAACTCGAGAGTCGCGGCTACGAGTGGGTCGCTGGCCCGGGCGCGGGCAGTTCATCGCGGCAGGCGGCCTGAGCGATGGCAGAGATCAGCCAGGGCGAGGCAATCGCGCTCGCGGCACTGGGTAGCACCAGGCTGCCAGCGTTAGCAGGCTCGGGCCCTGGGTGGCTCGCAGGCGTCATCGCCGATGCGCGCGCTGCCGCCTCGAATCTTCCGGTCCCGACGCCGCGCGACGAGGCCTGGCGTTTCACCGATGTGGCCCAGATCGCCCGCCAGTCATTCATCGTCCCGGCGTCTGCGCCGACGGTCGAGCCGGACCTGGCGGCGTTTGCGCCATTCGTCATCGAGGAAGCGAGTGCAACCCGGTTGGTCCATGTCGATGGTGTGTTCTCGCCTGCGCTGTCGTCCGTGCATGGCCTGCCGGCGGGCCTGCGCATAAGCCTGCTGTCCGACTACGGCGGGCCGGGCGGGACCGGAGAGGCCAGCGGGGTCGACCAGGACGCTGCGGCAGCCGCGATCGTGCGCGCCCATCTTGCCCGTCATGCTCGCTATGACGCGGATTTTTTCAGCGCGCTGAACACCGCACGACTGCTCGATGGCGCGGCGGTGATCAGTGCGCCAGGCGTGCAGTCGAGCGCCCCGGTGCATCTGTTGTTTCTCACCACCGGGCGGCCGGCACCGTTCACCGTGCAGCCTCGGGTGCTGGTGGTGGCCGAGCCCGGCAGTTCGCTCACCCTGATTGAAGAGTATGCGAGTCTGGGCGAGTCGATCGTGTTCACCAACAGCGTGTCCGAGGTGGTGGTCGGGGCGAACGCTTCGGTGCACCATGTGCGGCTGCAGCGCGAGAACCGGGCGAGCTTCCATGTTGGTCGGTGCGCGGTGACGCTGGATCGGGATGCCCGCTATCGCTCGGTCAGCATCAACCTGGGCGCACGCTTGTCCCGCCTCGATCTGGAAGTGACCCTGGACGGGGAGGGCGCTGAAGCGCACCTGGACGGGCTCGCGCTGATCGACGCCCGGCAGCATGCCGACACCCATACCCTGCTCGATCATGCCAGGCCCGATGGCACCAGCCGCCAGCTTCACAAGTGCGTCTGCGATGGCGGCTCGCATGCCGTGTTCAATGGGCGGATCCGCGTGCGTCCGGATGCGCAGCGCACCGACTCGGCCCAGCAGAGCCGGGCGTTGCTGCTGTCGCCCAAGGCGCAGATCAATGCCAAACCCCAGCTCGAGATCTTTGCCGACGATGTCAAGGCGGCCCATGGTGCGACCGTCGGCCAGCTCGATGGAGAGGAGCTGTTCTACCTTGCCAGCCGCGGCCTGCCGGTCGAGCAGGCGCGCAAGCTGCTGACCTATGCGTTCGCCGCCGAAGTGATCGAGCGCATTCCGGTCAGATCGCTGGTCGCGAGGCTTGCTGCGCAGGTGATGGCGCGGACCGGTCTTAAGTGAACACCCGAGTGACGAGGAATCGATGAGTGCAGTGATGAAGGACGCAGTGAGGACCGACAGCGCGGCCGCAGGGCCGGATTTCGATCGGATACGCGCCGACTTCCCGATCCTGTCGACCAGAGTCGGCGACAAACCGCTGGTCTATCTGGATAGCGCCGCCAGCGCGCAGATGCCGCAGCGGGTGATCGATCGCATGGTGCGCTACCACACCCATGAGCATTCGAACATTCATCGCGCAGTGCACCACCTGTCCGAGATGGCGACCGCGGCGTACGAACTTGCGCGCCGCAAGGTACAGGTCTTCCTCAATGCCGGGTCAGACCGCGAAGTGATCTTCACCAGCGGCACCACCGACGCGATCAATCTGGTGATGCATGGCTACGGGCGCAAGTTCGTCCAGGCGGGCGACGAGATCGTGATCTCGGCCATCGAACACCACGCGAATATCGTGCCCTGGCAGATGCTGTGCGAGGAGAAGGGCGCGACGCTGAGGGTGATCCCGGTCACCGACGCGGGCGAACTCGATTTTGCTGCTTATCAGGCGCTGCTCAACCCGCGGGTCAGGCTGGTCGCGATCACCCATGTGTCCAATGCGCTTGGCACCATCGTGCCGATCCGCGACTACATCGAATCCGCACACGCGCTGGGTATCCCGGTGCTGGTGGACGGCGCACAGTCGGCGCCGCATATCCCGGTGGATGTCCAGGCGCTGGGCTGCGACTTCTACACCTTCTCGGGCCACAAGACCTGCGGGCCGACCGGCATCGGTGTGCTCTACGGGAAGGCCGAGTGGCTGGAGAAGATGCAGCCGTTCAAGGGCGGGGGCGACATGATCGCCTCGGTCAGCTTCGAGAAGACGACCTATAACGCCATCCCGTTCAAATTCGAGGCCGGTACGCCGCCGATCATGGCGGCCATCGCGTTAGGCGAAGCGCTCGACTATCTGAGCGGCATCGGGCTGGAAGCGATCGCGCGCCGGGAACATGAACTGCTCGACTACGCTACTGATGAGGTGAGCCGGATCAAGGGGCTGCGCATCATCGGCACTGCTGAACGCAAGGCCGCAGTGCTGTCGATGGTGATGGCCGGTATTCATCCGCATGATCTGGGCACCCTGCTCAACGAGGACGGGGTGGCGATCCGCACCGGCCACCACTGCGCGCAGCCGGTGATGACCCGGTTCCGGATCCCGGCGACCGCCCGGGCTTCGTTTGCCTTCTACAATACATTCGCCGAGGTCGATGCGCTGGTGCTATCGCTGGCGCGTGCGAAGCAGGTGTTCGGCGTCGACTGATCGCAGGTGAGTATGCAACTGAGCACGCCAGTCAACCCACAGGGTCACTTTACGATGTCGGTTTCGAATCAGCTGTACCAGGAAGTGATCCTCGATCACAACCGCAAGCCGCGCAACTGGGGCGCGCTGCCGGGCGCCAACCATCGTGCCGAAGGGCACAATCCGCTGTGCGGAGACCATATCGTCCTGACGCTGGACGTGGGCAGCAACGACACGGTGGAGGCGCTCGGTTTCGAGGGTGAGGGCTGCGCGATCTGCAAGGCGTCGGCTTCGATGATGACCACCGCAGTCAAGGGCAGATCGGTCACCGAAGCTGAAACCATGGTGCAGCAATTCCGCGACATGGCGACCGGAAAGCTGGACCCGGAGCGCGATCCGCATCTGCTAGGCCGGTTGAAGGTGTTCGCCGGGGTGAAAGACCTTCCGTCCCGGGTCAAATGCGCGATCCTGCCCTGGCATACCCTGCACGCTGCACTAAACAACGACGCGGTCGCCTCGACCGAAGACCCGAAGTCCTGACTGACTCTTCCGCACTGCGCCCGCCACGATGCCCAAGATCGCCGAAGTCGAGTACACGCCAAACCCCAACGCCCGCAAGTTCGTGCTGAAGGAGCCGCTCACCTGGGGCATCGCGCGCTCTTTCGAGAACGCCGGTGCAGCCGAGGGCGATCCGCTTGCTGCCTTGTTGTTCGACATCGAGCATGTGACCAACGTCTACTATGTCGATCACTGGATTACGGTCACCCAGGATGGCGCGGCGCCCTGGGACGAACTGCTGCGTGAACTTGCAGTGCCGATCCGGGAAGCCCCGGCGGCCGACGCGGCCTCGGCGAGCACAGTCGCTGCGGCGACAGTGACCCGTGCCGACATGGATGCCTCCACGGTCGAGCGTCTGGAACGTATCAACGCCTTGCTTGACGAGCAGATCCGGCCCTATCTGCAGAACGATGGTGGCAACCTCGAGATCATCGACCTCACCGATACCGAGCTGACCGTGCACTACCAGGGCGCTTGCGGCAGCTGTCCGAGTTCGACTTCAGGCACGCTGTCCGCGATCGAGAATATCGTCCGCTCGATCGAGCCGGACCTGGAAGTCGTGGCGGTATGACCGGTTGGACGACGGTCGGTCCGCAGGACGAGATAGCGCCAGGCCAGCACCGCACAGTGGATGTCGACGGTACGGCAGTGGCGGTGTTCAATCTGGGCGGCGAGTTCTTTGCGATAGAGGATGTCTGCACCCATGATGGGGGACACCTCGCCGGCGGGCTGGTCGAGGGCGATCAGGTGATCTGTCCGCGCCATGGCGCCCGCTTCTGCATCCGCACTGGTGCGGCGCTCACCGCCCCGGCCTATGAAGCGACCGCGCGGCTGCCGGTCCGGGTGGAGCAGGGTCAGGTGCAGGTCAGAGACGACCGATGGGATTGAACGTCGGGTCGCCCCGGGAGCGGCGCTGGACACCCTGACCCATGCGATGTCCGGTGCCCTGATTGCGAGCCTGCTGGTGCCCAGGCTGGCTTCGCGTTCAGTGGACGCTGCGGATCCGCCCCGCCTGCTCGCCTGCGTGGCAGTCGGGGGTATTGTCGGCGCGTTCCCGGATGTCGATTACGTGCTCGGCTTCGTCTCGCCGACCGCCTACCTGCTCGGGCATCGGGGGGTTACGCATTCCCTGCTGCTGCTGCCGCTATGGGCCGCGCTGCTCGCGTTCGTGTTTTCCCGCCTGGCCGGACAGCGCACCTGGTTTCGACCGTTCTTCCTGATCAGCGCTGCCGCGCTCGGCATCCATATCGCCGGCGATCTGATCACGGCGTTCGGCACCATGCTCCTGGCGCCTCTGTCCGATCGCCGCTTCGCCCTGTCGACCACCTTCATCATCGACTTGTGGGTGAGCGGCATCCTGCTGGCCGGTCTGGTGCTGACCTTTGTGCTGCCTCGCCTGAGGCTGCCGGCGGTCCTGTCGTTCATCCTGTTGGCAGGCTATATCGGCCTGTCGGCAACCCAGCAGCAGGAGGCGCTGCAGGTCGGCCAGGCGCGTGCGCAGGCAAATGGCTGGTTCGACGCCACGGTGAGTGCGCTGCCGCGTCCGGTCTCGCCATTCAACTGGATGGTCGTGGTCGAGTACGGTGAGCGCTACGAGATCGCTCAGGTGAATCTGCGCCGCGGCCAGCGGCTGATCGCCGAGCCCGACGCGGGCTTCGTGCGCCGGCTGGACGCGGCCTACCTGCCGGTGCCCGAGGCGAACTGGCGGGTGGCGACGCGGTTCGGGATCGACGCTGACGCGCGCGAGCTGGCGCAGGCGGTCTGGGATCATCCCGACTTTACGGTCATGCGCTGGTTCTATGCGCTGCCTGCGCTGTATTCGATAAAGCGCACGCCGGGCGAGCAGTGTGTCTGGTTCCAGGATCTTCGGTTCGACGTTCCCGGGCGCACCGAGATTCCCTTTCGGCATGGCATGTGCCGCGCGAGCGAAGATGCACCCTGGCAGCGGCTGCAGCTGGTGGGCGAAGACCAGCGCAGCGTGCCCTGACCCGGGCGCCCGGCGCCGCCCAGACACCCATCCACCCAGCCTCAACCCGAAGGAGCGAACAATCATGGTGTCGCCTGAGCAGGTCAAGCAGTACATCGAGCAAGGCATGGCGTGTGAACATGTCGAAGTCACCGGCGACGGTGCGCACTTCGAGGCGGTGATCGTCAGTACGTTGTTCGCCGGCAAGAGCAAGGTGCAACAGCACCAGGTCGTCTACAAGGCGCTGGGTGACCGTATGCGCGAGGAGATCCACGCGCTGTCGATGCAGACGCTCACACCTGAGCTCTGGCAGGCACGCCGCTGAGACCGGTCTTCCGGGGACACACACCAGGGGACAGACGGTGGCCCCTGGGGACAGACCCTGAGGGTCTGTCCCCGATCTCGGCGCCGAGACCGATCCCCAGGGGACAGACACAGTTCTCAGGGGACAGACCCCGAGGGTCTGTCCCCGATCTGCGCCCGGCGCGTTCAGCGCGGCAGCGGTTCCAGCCGCAGCAACTGGCCAGCCCGTTCATCGGTGAGCAGGTAGACCAGCCCGTCCGGTCCGACCCGTACATCGCGGATGCGTCCGACCTGCGACTTCAGCAACACCTCCTCGCGCACTACCTTCTCGCCATCGAGTTCCAGCCGGTGCAGGGACTCGCCGCGCAGGGCGCCAACCAGCAGGTTGCCGCTCCAGCCCTGAAACGCCTTGCCAGCATAGAACGCCATGCCCGAGGGTGCGATCGACGGTATCCAGATCTTCAGCGGCTGCTCCATGCCCGGGCGCGAAGTACCTTCGCCGATCCGGGTGCCGATACCGTAGTTGACGCCATGGGTGATCACCGGCCAGCCATAGTTGCGCCCGGCACGCATCACGTTCACTTCGTCGCCGCCCTGCGGCCCATGCTCATGGGTCCACAGCTCGCCGGTGACTGGATGGATTGCCGCGCCCTGCATGTTGCGGTTGCCCAGGGTGAACTTCTCCGGTCGTGCGCCCGGGGTCTTGACGAACGGGTTGTCCGCGGGCACGCGACCGTCATCATGCAGGCGGATCACCGAGCCGGCATGGTCGTCCATGCGCTGGGCGCGTTCCATATCGCCCCGGTCACCGAGCGTGATGTAGAGCAAGCCCTTCGCGTCGAACACCAGCCGCGATCCGAAATGGCGCCCGCCGCTGGAGCGGGGCAGCATACGGAACAGGGTCTGCACATCCTGCAGCCGCTGACCGTCGAGACGACCGCGCACCACCTCGGTACTTGCGCCATCGCCATCACTGCCGGCAAACGACAGGTAGACCCAACCGTTCTCGGCAAATCGCGGATGCACCGCGACGTCGAGCAGCCCGCCCTGACCGCTGGCGACGACCTTGGGTACGCCCTCGACCGGTCGCGGGTCGAGCTTGCCGTCCGCACCGATCACCCGTAACCGTCCTGGGCGCTCGGTCACCAGCATGCGCCCGTCCGGAAGGAAAGCCAGTCCCCAGGGGTACTGCAGATTGCCGGTGACCTGCGCGACGCGAAAGGTGGCGCGCTCCGACTTCACGACTGGCCCGGCCAGCGGAATGGACTGCGCCGCGGCGGTCGCCGCGCAGAACGCCAAGGCAGCGCCGAGCGCTGCCAGTTTCCATCGACCCTGCCACCGACCCTGCCATCGACCGTAGCGCCGACCCTGCGCCTGTGTGTTTTGCGTGTTGATCATCTGCCCGACCTTTCGTGAAGTGCCTTCTCGCAAACAGCTTAGCAAGTGCCGGCGATGTCGGGATGTCCGTCTGCGTGTCGAACTTCTGTTTCCGGTTCTGCCGGAACCGCCCCGCGCGCCGTCGGTATACTCAGGAGTTGTGCCAGTCGCCACTTGACCACCGAAGGCCGCCGGTACGCAACCACGGGTCCAGAACCACGGTCCAGAACCACAGGTCCGGCACCACAGGTCCAGAACCACAGGTCCAGAACCAGAGGAGCGTCGGCCATGCCGCCCGACCAGGAAATACGCGCTGCCGCGCTCGACTATCACCGTTTTCCAAAACCCGGCAAGATTTCAGTCACGCCGACCAAGGGGCTGACCAATCAGCGCGACCTGGCGCTTGCCTATACTCCCGGGGTCGCTGCTGCCTGCGAGGCGATTGCCGCCGATCCTGCCGAGGCGCGCAATCTGACCAGCCGCGGCAACCTGGTTGCAGTGATCACCAATGGCACTGCGGTGCTCGGGCTGGGCGCGATCGGTCCGCTGGCCGCCAAGCCGGTGATGGAAGGCAAGGCGGTGTTGTTCAAGAAGTTCGCCGGCATCGACGTGTTCGATATCGAGATCGACGAGCGCGACCCGGCGAAGCTGGTCGATGTGATCGCCGCGCTCGAGCCGACCTTCGGTGGCATCAACCTGGAAGACATCAAGGCGCCGGAATGCTTCTATGTCGAGCGCCACCTGCGCGCCAGGATGAAGATCCCGGTGTTCCATGACGACCAGCACGGCACGGCGATCATCGTGGGTGCCGCCATCCTCAACGGCCTGAAGGTGGTCGGCAAGGACATCGAGAATGTGCGCCTGGTGGTGTCGGGCGCGGGCGCCGCGGCACTTGCCTGCCTCGATCTGCTGGTCAGGATGGGCATGCAGCGCAAGAACATCACGGTCACCGACATCGAAGGTGTTGTCTATGTCGGCCGCGAGAAGCTGATGGACCCGGACAAGGCGGTCTACGCGATCGACACCCGGGCGCGCACGCTGGGCGAGGTGATCGGTGGTGCGGATGTCTTCCTCGGCGTGTCCGCGGGTGGCGTGCTCAAGGCGGAGATGGTCAAGGCGATGGCCGAACGGCCGCTGATCCTGGCGCTGGCCAACCCCAATCCGGAGATCGATCCGGCCGAGGCGCGTGCGGCGCGTCCGGATGCAGTGATCGCCACCGGTCGTTCGGACTATCCGAACCAGGTCAACAACGTTCTGTGCTTCCCGTTCATCTTCCGCGGCGCCCTCGATGTTGGCGCGACCACCATCAACGAGGAGATGAAGATCGCCGCGGTGCGCGCGATCGCCGAACTGGCGCAGGCCGAGCAGTCGGACATCGTCGCCCAGGCCTACGGCAGCGATTCCAGCCTGTCGTTCGGACCTGACTACCTCATTCCGCGGCCGTTCGACCCGCGGCTGATCCTGAAGATTGCGCCGGCAGTGGCCAAGGCTGCCGTGGCCAGTGGTGTGGCCACCCGTCCGCTCACCGATTGGGATGCCTACGAGCAGGAACTGAAACAGTTCGTCTACCAGTCGGGCTTCATGATGAAGCCGCTGTTCAGCGCAGCCAGGAGCGCGCCCAAGCGCATCGTGTATGCCGAGGGCGAGGAGGAGAAGGTGCTGCGCGCAGCACAGATCGTGGTCGACGAGAAGCTGGCCAGACCCGTGCTGGTCGGCCGTGCAGACGTGATCAAGGCGCGTATCGCACGCCTGGGGCTGCGCCTGACCGAGGGTCGGGACTTCGAGCTGGTGAACATCGACAGTGACCCGCGCTACCGCGAATACTGGAAGCTCTACCACCAGATCATGGAACGGCGGGGCGTCTCGGCCGAGTATGCCAAGCTCGAGATGCGCCGGCGCAACACGCTGATCGGAGCGACGCTGGTGCGCCAGGGGGAGGCAGACACCATGCTCTGCGGCGCGGTCGGCGCGTTCGAGCATCACCTGCGCTACATCGACCGGATGATCGGCATGAAGGCCGGGGCGAACACCTTTGCCACCATGAATGCGCTTATGCTGCCCGGGCGCACCTTGTTCATCGCCGATACCTACGTGAACTACGATCCGACAGCCGACCAGCTGGTCGAGATCGCGGTCATGGCGGCCGAAGAGGTACGCCGCTTCGGTATTGCGCCGAAGCTCGCGCTGCTGTCGCACTCCAGCTTCGGCAGCGTGGACTCCCCGTCCTCGCTGAAGATGCGCGAGGTGCTGGTGAAGCTCGCACAGGTGGCGCCGGCACTCGAAGTCGAGGGCGAGATGCATGGGGATGCGGCGCTCTCCGCGACGGTGCGCGCCTCTCAGTTCCCCAACTCCCGCCTGAAGGGTGAGGCCAATCTGCTGATCATGCCCTCGCTCGACGCAGCGAACATCTCGTTCAATCTGCTCAAGCAGTCCGCGGGCGATGGCATAACGGTGGGCCCGATTCTGCTGGGCGCGGCCAAGCCGGTGCATGTGATCACCGCCAGCGCGACCGTGCGCCGCATCGTCAACATGACCGCGGTCGCGGTGGTGGCGGCGGCAGGCACCCCTGCGCTGACTGCCTGACCCGACGTACCCAACGCGGTATCCACCAACATTCAATCCAGGGGACGCAGCAATGAGCACTGCAGAAAGCAGCCAGTTCCGTGAAGAGAAGGACACCATGGGCGTGATGCGGGTGCCGCAATCCGCACTCTGGGGTGCGCAGACCCAGCGCTCGCTGGAGAACTTCCGGATCTCCTCCGAGAAGATGCCGATCGATCAGGTGTACGCGCTGGCGATGGTGAAGAAGGCGTGCGCTGCGGTGAACGCCGAACTCGGCCAGCTGCCGAATGACAAAGCGCAGGCGATCATCGCGGCCGCCGACGAGGTGCTTGCGGGCAAGCATGACCGTGAGTTTCCGCTGGCGGTCTGGCAGACCGGCTCCGGTACCCAGAGCAACATGAACGTGAACGAGGTGCTCGCCAATCGCGCCTCGGAACTGATGGGCGGGGTGCGCGGTGAAGCGCGCAAGGTGCATCCGAACGACGATGTGAACCGCGGGCAGTCGTCCAATGACGTGTTCCCGACCGCGATGAGCGTGGCGGCGGTGATCGCTCTGCAAGGGCAGCTCAAGCCTGCGATCGGCAAGCTGCGCGAGACGCTGGCGGCGAAGGCGACTGCGTTCATGCCGATCGTCAAGATTGGCCGCACGCACCTGCAGGACGCGACACCACTGACGCTGGGCCAGGAGTTCTCGGGCTATGTGGCGCAACTCGATCAGGGTCTGAAGCACCTGGCACAGACGCTGCCGCATCTGTGCGAACTCGCGCTTGGCGGCACCGCGGTCGGTACCGGGCTGAACGCGCATCCGAAGTTCGCCACCGCAGTGGCGGCCGAGCTTGCCCGGCTGACCGGGCATGCGTTCGTCACCGCACCCAACAAGTTCGAGGCGATGGGCGCCAACGATGCAGTCGTGTTCGCGCACGGGGCACTGAAGACGCTCGCAGCGTCGCTGATGAAGATCGCCAATGACGTTCGCTGGCTGTCATCCGGTCCGCGCAGCGGTCTGGGCGAACTGGCGATCCCCGAGAACGAACCAGGCAGTTCGATCATGCCGGGCAAGGTGAACCCGACCCAGGCCGAGGCGATGACCATGCTGTGCTGCCAGGTCATGGGCAACGATGTGGCGATCAATATCGGCGGCTCGATGGGCAACTTCGAGTTGAACGTGTTCAAGCCGATGATGATCCACAACTTCCTGCAGAGCGTTCGCCTGCTGGCCGATGGTGCGGTGAGCTTCAACGACAACTGTGCAGTCGGCATCGAGCCGCGGCGCGATGTCATCGACCGCCTGATGCGCGACTCGCTGATGCTGGTGACCGCGTTGAATCCGCATATCGGCTACGACAAGGCGGCCTACATCGCGAAGAAGGCGCACAAGGAAGGCACGACCCTGCGCGAGGCGGCGGTTGCCTCCGGCCACCTGACCGGCGAGCAGTTCGACCAGTGGGTGAAGCCGGAAGAGATGGTCGGCAATCTCGAGGGTTGAACCTCAGGCGCACGGTAGCGGTGCGCCGGACGGGTCACCCCGGTCCTGCGGCGTGATCGGTGCGGGGCGCACTGTGTTGGTGCGTGGCCCGCTTGCTGAACCGGGCAAGTGCTGCAAGTCGCTGATCGGAAACGCCTATCATCGATCGATGCGGATGCAACGTCATGGCACGGGGATTGCTGTTCCTTGCTAATTTGTTACCTTTCCCTCAATTGCCCCGTCGTTCGTTGCTGCGGCCTTCCCGCGGCGAGGTCGTCGTGATGGCGCTGCTGTTGCCTTGTTCACTGTTGCTGTCCCGTTGCCGTCCTGCCGATGCCTCTGCCGAGCCCGACCACTCCCGACGTAGTCACCCTGCGCGCCGCCTATGCGCGGCGGGAGATCACCGCACGCCATACGGTGGAGGCCCTGCTCGGGCGGCTCGCCGCCCGGGGGGATGATCCGACCTGGATCCACCGCGAGGCGCCTGCCGACCTGCGTGCCCGGGCCGACGAACTGGACACCCTGGCGGCGGCCAGTGGTGCGGCTGACCGACTGCCGTTGTTCGGCGTCCCGTTCGCGGTGAAGGACAATATCGATGTCGTCGGCCGTCCGACCAGCGCGGCCTGCCGGGCGTTCACCTATACCGCGCAGATCACCGCGACCGCGGTGCAGCGCCTGCTCGATGCCGGCGCGATCTATGTCGGCAAGACCAACCTGGACCAGTTCGCCACCGGCCTCGTCGGGGTGCGCTCCCAGTATGGCGTGCCGAAGAACACCTTCGACCCGGACTATGTACCGGGCGGATCGAGTTCCGGCTCGGCGGTGGCGGTGGCGGCCGGGCTGGTCAGTTTCGCGCTCGGCACTGACACCGCAGGTTCCGGTCGGGTGCCGGCCGCGTTCAACAACATCGTCGGGGTGAAGCCGACGCGCGGGCTGATCAGCAACTTCGGTCTGCTGCCGGCCTGCCAGTCGCTGGACTGCATCGCGTTGTTTACGCTCGACTGCGCCGATGCCGCTGTCGTGCTCGATGTGATCGCCGGGTCGGACCCGCGCGATCCCTGGTCGCGCTGTGCGCCAGACAGCGCCGGGGCGGTGTTGCCCGCAGCCTTCCGGTTCGGGGTGCTGCCACCCGCCCAGCGTGAGTTCTTCGGTGACACCCGCGCCGCGGCCGCCTATGAGCGGGCGATTGCGCAGGTCGCCCTGCTTGGGGGTACGCCGGTCGAGATCGATTACGCGCCATTCGCCGAGGCCGCCAGCCTGCTCTATGCCGGGCCCTGGGTGGCCGAGCGCTATCTGGCGATCAGAGCATTCATCGAAGCGCACCCGGAGGCGCTGCACCCGGTGACCCGCGAGATCACGGAGAGCGCACGGCGTTACAGCGCCATCGACACTTTCGAGGCGCAAAACCGGCTGCAGGCGCTACGCGCACAGTGCGCGCATGTCTGGCAGCAGCCCGGAGCGATCGATCTGCTCCTGCTGCCCACCGCGCCGACCATCTATCGGTTATCGGAGGTCGAAGCGCAGCCGCTGGAACTCAACACCCGACTCGGACGCTATACC